>DATLEX010000183.1:0-2229 GCA_035525045.1 Thermoanaerobaculia bacterium
GCATGTCGGCCATCTGCGAACCAATCTCCCCGGAGCGCCCTTGGCGGAGTTGTGCAACGACGGGAGCAGGTTATCCAGCCCCGCTTCTCACGGGCTGCTACTCGTCCTCGTCATCCTCGTCCTCCGACTGAGTAGCTCGGCGGTCCTTGCAGGCGGCCAGCTGTACCATGACCCGCCACCGGCGGACGCCGCCCGATGGACGAGGCCGCCTTCGCCGACTGGAGTCGCCGGACGCCGACAGAGCGCGGCGCGGCTGCTGTCGGCAGTTGTCCCGCCGCCAAGGCTGATCCCCAGGAGTTCGGCGTAAGGGCGGCAGTAACCTCAACCGCATAGCAGATGCTTGGCGTCGAGCGGTGTCGCCCGCCATCGGGCGATCGGGCAGGAGGGACTGCGCGGGTGAAATTCGGATTGTTGATCTCCGCCGCGGCCCTCTTCGGCGCGGCATCGCTCTGGATGCTGCTGGCGGAGCCGCCGCCCCGCATCCCGCCAGGCTGGTCCTGGCAGTCGAGTTTCGTCGGCACGTTGACCCCGCCCGATCCGCAGACGGGAGAGCTTCCGGAGGAGGACGTCCTCGCCGTCTACAAGCGCACGATCGCGATCGAGTCGGGCGAGAACCGGCCGCAGTCCATCGTGCTCGAAGACGAACTTGTCATTCGCGATCCGATCACCGGGGAGGTCACCTGGCGCTACACGGTCCATCCGAAGGTGGACCCGGCGACCGGCCGGCATCTCGAGCCGCAGGGAACCGAGGACCGGATCGTATTCCCGCGCGGGGTCGAGCGGCGGCCTTATCGGCTTCGCATGAACTACATCGAGGGCGTCCCGCTGAGCTTCCGCGGCGAGGAGACGGTCGAGGGGCTGGACGTCTGGCGCTTCGGCTACAAGGGCCGCGGCGAGTACACCGATTCCTATGCCGGCACCGAGGACTACGCCGGCGTGCCGGTCGAGCCGGGGCAGGAGATCCGCTGCGCCGACGACCAGTTCACCGTCTTCGTCTGGGTGGAGCCGCTGACCGGCGAGGTGGCGAAGATGGCCGAGCACTGCTTGTCCGGCGATTACGTGTTCGACATCGCGACGGGCGAGCGGGGCGCGGCGGTGCTTCGCTGGGGCGGAGAGACGGCGGGCATCGACGTGCTCCGCCGCGTCGAATGGGTGCGGGGCGAGCGGCGCCGCCTGCTCCTCCGGCGCTATATGCCATTCGTGCTCGGGGGGTTGGCGCTTGCGCTTGGCGCAGCAGCGGTTCTCGTCCGCCGGAGGCCGGCGTGAGAGCCCGCCCGTTCCGCTCGCTCGGCGTGCGCTGGCTTCTGGTCCAGTCGCTGGGGCTCGTGCTGATCCTCGCGGTCGGCGGCACTCTCGCGCACATGCAGATCCGCGAGATTGTCCACCGCGAGATCGCCAAGGGCGGCGCGAGCACGGGCTACGTCCTGCGCGACCTGCTGACGCGCCAGGACGGACTGGCCGAAACGAAGGATCTGCAGCCGCTCTTGCTCCGCCTCGACGCCTCGATCGCCACCATCCGCGAGGTCTCCGTGGTTGACCATGCCGGAAAGGCGATCGCGCACAGCGATGTCGGGCTGATCGGGACGATCGACCACGATCATCACGTGCGGGAGGCGCTGCACTCCGGCCTCGACGTCGTCAAGGAGGTCGGAGCGCGGGAAGGCGCAGGGCACGCGGCGGTGGACATCGCAACGCATGTCGAGATCGTCCTGCCGATCCACGGCCCCTACGATCCGGCGCGGCAGTCCTCGATCACGGGTGCGGTCGTGCTGCTCCTCTCGCTGGCGCCGGCCGACAGCGCGATCGCCCGCACCTACTTCTGGACGATGCTGACGCTCGGCCTGCTGCTTGCCGCCGTCATCGCTCTCCAGTATTTCGGGCTGCTCCGCAGCGCTTACCACCGACTGCTCAACCTCGCCTCGGCGGCGGTCGAGCTCGGGCGCGGGCGCTACGGCACCCGCGTCGCGGTCAGAGACGCCGACGAGATCGCCGATGTCGCGACCGCGTTCAACGGCATGGCCGAGCTCGTCGAGCGCTCGGACGCGCAGCTCCGCAGCGACATCGAGGCGCGGAAGCGGGTCGAGGAGCAGCTCAGGGCGAACGAGCTGGCGCTCGAGCAGGCGAAGGAAGAAGCCGAGGCCGCCAGCGAGGCGAAGTCGCAGTTCCTGGCGAACATGAGCCACGAGATCCGCACGCCGCTCAACGGCCTGATCGGCATGACCGGCCTGC
>DATLEX010000200.1:0-6618 GCA_035525045.1 Thermoanaerobaculia bacterium
GTTCGGCTACACTGACCAGCCGGCGCGGCGGCCGCGGGTCAGAGCACTCCTGATGACAGCGACAATCTGGGTCTGGGTCGGATTCAATGTCTTCATCCTGGCGATGCTCGCCATCGACCTCGGCGTCTTCCACAGGAAGGCGCACGCCGTGTCGATCCGCGAGGCCGCGATCTGGAGCTCGGTCTGGGTCGCGCTCTCCCTCATCTTCAACTACGGCGTGTACCACTTCATGGGCCGCGAGCGTGGGCTGGAGTTCCTGACCGGCTATCTGATCGAGAAGGCGCTCTCGGTCGACAACATCTTCGTATTCGTCCTCCTCTTCTCCTACTTCCGCGTACCGGCAAAATACCAGCATCGAATCCTTTTCTGGGGCATCCTCGGCGCGCTGATCATGCGCGGGACGATGATCGCGGCCGGGGCGCTGCTCATCGCCCGGTTCCACTGGGTCATCTACCTCTTCGGCGCCTTCCTGGTCATCACCGGCATCCGCATGGCCAGGCACGACGAGCAGATCATCGAGCCGGAGGCCAATCCGGTGCTCAAGCTGGTCCGGCGCATGCTCCCGGTGACGAGTGTCTATCACGGGCAGCATTTCTTCATCCGCGAGGAGCGGAACGGCGTCAGGCGGACCGTGGCCACGCCGCTCTTCGTGGTGCTCGTCCTGGTGGAGACCACCGACCTGGTCTTCGCGGTGGACTCGATCCCGGCGATCTTCGCCGTCACCCGCGACACCTTCATCGTCTATTCCTCGAACGTCTTCGCCATTCTCGGGCTCAGGGCGATGTACTTCCTCCTGGCCGGGGTCATTCACAAGTTCCACTTCCTGAAGCTCGGCCTCTCGATCGTGCTGGTGTTCATCGGCGTGAAGATGCTGTTGTCCGACATCTACAAGATCCCGGTCGTGGTCTCGCTCCTGGTCGTGGCGGCGGTGCTGGTGATCTCCGTGGCGGCGTCGCTGATGTTTCCGAAGAAAGCCGTCCCGGAGGAGTAGGAAAACCGGCTGCTCAGACGATGGCGAAGGCCCGGACCGGGAAGGTTCCGACACCGGCGAAGCGGGCGGGGACGGCGAAGAAACGGAAGCCGGTGCGCGGAAGCTGATCGAGCGAGGTCAGGTGCTCCACCACCGGGATGCCGGCCGCGAGGAGCAGCGAGTGCGCCGGACGCGAGCGGTCCTCGGTGTCATCGATGTTCAGCGAGTCGATCCCCACCAGCGCCGCTCCCCCGGCGGCGAACGCGGCGGCAGCCTCTCCTGTGACGAATGGGTGCTGCCCGTTCGCGTAGGCCGGCTCGCCGAAGTATCGCGACCATCCGCTGCGGACCAGGACCGCCCGCCCCCGCAAGGAAAGCCCCTCGAGGGCCGAAGCCGGAAGGCCACGGCCGCCCGTCAGATCGATGACCACTCCTTCGAGGTTCGCCACGCGCTCGAGCGGAAGGGCGGCGAGATCGGCCCCCTCGGCGTATCGGTGCGACGGCGCGTCGAGGTACGTCCCGGTGTTCGCAACCATCTCGATCCGGGCGATATGAAACGTCGTTCCCGGCGCGTAGTGCTCGCGGGAGGCCTCACGCGAGAGAAAGTCGGTCACCCGCGGGGGCGGCAGCCCCGGATAGGTGACCAGCCCGTCGATGATGGTGTGGGAGAGGTCGATGAGGCGGCGCATGTCCGGTAACCGTTAACCGTTAACCGGGATCACGTTTCAGCCTGCCATGATGGAGTTGTTGTACTAATACAAACACTACTGCCGCACGGCCCTGGGCCGCGCCGGCTTACGCATGAATCCGACGTTCTCGTAGTTGCGCTGCAGGACCGGGAGCGGGTCGCGGCCGAACCAATCCTGAATCAGCGTCCAGTAGACGGATCGAAAGTCGATCGTGGTCTTGAGATCGCCGTCGTCGAGGTCGGCAAGGTCCGGCACATCCCCGTAGAAGGTTCCGCCCTTGACACGATCGCCGACGAGGAACACGGTTCCAGCCTTTCCGTGGTCGGTACCGAGGGCTCCGTTCTCATAGACGCGCCGGCCGAACTCAGACCACGCCAGAACGACGACGCTGTCGGACAAACGGCGACCGGCCAGATCATCCTGGAACCCCGCCAGCGTGCTGGAGACGTCGGCGAGGAGCCTGGAATGCATCTGTGCCTGTTTGCCGTGCGTGTCAAATCCGTCGATGGTCACCCACACGATCGACGTTCCGATGCCGGCGGCCGCGATGCGCGCGACCAGTTGAAAAGTCCTGCCGAGGTAGGTGTCTGGATAGGGAGTCATCGAAGCGGGTCCCAGCCGCTTGAACAGCTCGATCGACTCGAAGGCGGAGCTGCCGCGGGCGCGGATCAGCTCAAGGTCAGATGTCACCCGCGGCTGTTGATAGATCCCCAGAAGCGCCTCTCTGTAAGACGCATGGTCGGGGGAGACGGCGGGATCGAGCACCAGATGAGTCGACGCCTCGAAGACGTCGGGGCTGGTGATCGTCGTACCACTCACGAGGCGCGAAGCGAGACCGAGCGGCGACCGCGGACCGACGGCGAAGGTCGTGACCGACGTGGCGGTGTCGAGATACAGCTCGGCGTATCGTGCGGCCCAGCCGCGCCCACCCTGCGTGCCGGCCCCGGTCGACTCGTCACCGGTCTGCCAGACGTCACGGCAACGGAAATGGGAACGGTCGAGGGTCGGGAATCCGACATTGTTGATGAAAGCGAACTTCCCTCTCTCGTACAGATCCTTCATAGGCTCCATGGAAGGATGGAGGCCGATTCTGTCGGAGATCTTGATGATCCGGTCGTCGGCAATGGCCAGGACCGGCCTGGCGTCGCGGTACCTGCGATCGGTGTACGGGATGAACGTATTGAGGGCGTCGTTGCCGCCGCATAGTTGCAGCACGACGAGCATCTTTCGTGATGATGCCCCGGTTAAAGCCCCGCTCAATGCCGGGGCGCAGAGGACGGAGACCGATACGCCGGCCCCGATTCTGATGAACTCCCGTCGAGATACGTCCATCGCTCCTCTCAGAACATCTGCCACTCGGGAAGGGAGAGAATCATTCGGGCCAGTCCGCGTTGCTTCGTCAAGTAGAGATTGCCGGTTGGCAATGCGCCATCGGGCGATACATAGCTGAGAAGGGCTGCCCTGGTCTCCGGCGGGAGCTGGAATGGCCCAAGGCGGCGCCGGTAGGAGTCGACGAGCTGCGCCGGTGTCTCGATTCGCTCGCCTTCCGTGAACGCGACCGGATCAAAGCTTCGCGTGGCGGCGTCGGCGAAATTCATCCGATTGAGCAGCGCACTCGGAGTGATCCATGACGAGCCTCCCTCCCATCCGGCCACGTCGGGAGGATCGAACGGCGTCTGGCCTCCCTGAACGAGATAACGGAACGCATCCTCGACATCCTGCCGCAGCGCCAGTTGCCTCGAGGCAATGATCACATGATCGACCGGAGACTTGACCTTCCCCCACAAAGCCCTCGGGGAATACATCTCCTCCGAGGTGAGGATCGCCCGGATCAGCGGAGCGAGGTGCGTGTCATGGTCGAGGTAAACCCGCGCCAGCCGATCGACCACTGCCTGCTCCGGATGCTCATACGCGAAAAAGGCGAAGAGCTTCGACGCGATGTACTGACCGTGGGCAAACTCGTCGCAGGCCATGCGGATGATGTCGTCCCCATTCCAGGTGCCGGTGCGCCCGAGAAACGTCTTCGTCGAATAGTCGTGCTCCTCGTCATTGAAATGGAACTCGGCGGTCGTCCCGTTGAACGTCCATCCCGTGAACGCCTTCGTGGCCGCCATGACGTCCGATTCTGCATAGTGCCCGGCGCCGAGTGTAAACAGCTCCAGGAGCTCGCGCGCGAAGTTCTCGTTTGGATTCGTCTTTGTGCTGAGCCACATATCGAGGAAGTACATCATCGCGGCGTCGCGGGCGACGGCCAGCATGAGGTCGCGAAAGCGGCCCGTCGCGTTGACGCGGATCGTGTCGTTCTCGCTCCGCAGCCATCCGATGTGCAGGACCTTCGAGTACTGCGTCGCGAAGTGGTCATGCCAGAAGAGAGTCATCCGCTCTTCCAGGGGGCGGGAGGTGAAGCTCATCCGGATCAGCCACCAACGGGCCAGATCGCTGAGCTTGCCGTCTGACTTCAGGTAAAACTGCAGCGCGTCGAGCCGGCTCTCCAGGAGATCATTGGGCACGCTCTGATAGTTCAGGAGTTTGTCGACGGAAAGATCGAGGCCGTCCAACACCGACTGGAGGATTTCGTCCGCTGTGCCTCCGAAGGCCGCCCGCCGGTATAGATGGGCGGCGTTCTCCTCATTCCAAGGAATGGGCATGATCCCGGCGAGTTTACCTCAACGGAACGCGGGGGATTCCGGGCGCTCGGCGCTCGGAATGACCGGTGACACCCATCACCGCGCCCCTCCCCGGACCACCCGAAAATGGTCTTGTATTGAGAATATGTCTCAATTACGATAAGGCGACGCCATGATCGTGTGTATCTGCCGGGCCGGGACCGACCGCGACATTGCCGCGGCAATCGAGGAGGGGGCCTCCTCCCTTTTCGATCTCCAGCGTTGCGGATTCGGCACCGACTGCGGCACCTGCCACGCCTCGCTCCGGCAGATGCTCGCCACCGCGGACGAGCCTGCCGCGGCCGCGACCCATCCCCCCGCTCCGCAGCCCGTAACCGTCGCTGTGAGTGCGTGATACGCTTCGCCCATGAAGGGCGACAAGAAGATCATCGAGATCCTCAACGAGGTCCTGACGGCCGAGCTGACGGCCATCAACCAGTACTTCGTCCACGGCGAGATGTGTGACAACTGGGGGTATCACCGCCTCCACCACACCATCCGCCAGCACGCCATCGGCGAGATGAGGCACGCCGAGGAGGTCATCGAGCGCATCCTCTTCCTGGAGGGGGTGCCGAACGTGCAGCGGCTCTGGAAGATCAACATCGGAGAGACCGTCCCCGAGCAGCTCAAGGTCGACCTGGCCCTGGAGATGGACGCGGTCAAGCGCCTGAACGAAGGAATCGAGACCTGCCGGGAGGCTGACGACAACAACAGCCGCCATCTCCTCGAGGAGATCCTCGAGGACGAGGAGAAGCACATTGACTGGATCGAGGCGCAGATGGCGCTGATCGAGCAGGTCGGCGCGCCGAACTACCTGGCCCAGCAGATCCACAAGGAAGAGTAGCCTGCGGCGATGCTGATGCCGCTGCTCGTGGCCGCGAACCTGATCCTCGTCAACGGGAAGATCTGGACGGGGGAGGAGACCCCGCGCTTCGTGGAGGCGGTGGCGATCGAGGGGAACCGCATCGTCGCCACCGGGACGACGGAAGCGGTCGTGGCCGCGGCGCCGCGGGACGCGCGGCGGATCGATCTCGGCGGCCGGCTGGCCGTTCCCGGTTTCATCGACAACCTCATCCACTTTCTCGACGGAGGGTTCCAGCTCTCGCGGGTGAACCTGCGCGACGCGGCGTCGCCGGAGGAGTTCGCGCGGCGCATCGGCGAGTTCGCCCGCCGCGCCGGAAAGGGTGCCTGGATCACCGGCGGGGAGTGGGACGAGCAGCTCTGGCATCCCTACCGCCTCCCGACGCGGCAGATGATCGATGCCGTCACGCCCGACAACCCCGTCTTCGTGTCGCGGCTCGACGGGCACATGGCCCTGGCCAACACGCTCGCGCTCCGGGCGGCCGGGATCACGCGCGGGAGCAAGGACCCGCCGGGCGGGACGATCGTCCGCGACGCCGCGGGCGAGCCGACCGGGCTGCTCAAGGACGCGGCCATGAGCGCCGTCAACGCGGTGATCCCGGCGGCGTCGATCGAGCAGCGCCTGGCGGCCGCGCGGGGAGCTTTGCGCGAGGCGGCGCGCTTCGGCGTGACATCCTTCTGCGACATGTCGGGCAGCGAGGCCTTCGACGACCTCCGCGCCTACCAGCGCCTGGAACGGGCCGGCGAGCTCACCGCGCGCGTCTACCTCTTCACGCCGATCGCCGAGTACGAGCGGCTCGCCGCGGCGAATCTCGAGAAGCGCTTCGGCGGCGGGCGCCTCCGCATCGGCGCGCTCAAGGGCTTCTCCGACGGCTCCCTCGGCTCGTCCACGGCCGCCTTCTACGCCCCCTTCGCCGGCGAGCCGGAGAACCGCGGCCTGATGATGGAGGCGATGACCGACGGCTCGATGCGCCGCCGGGCGGCGGCCGCGAACGAGGCGAACCTGCACGTCGCCATTCATGCCATCGGCGATCGGGCCAACGACGAGGTCCTGAAGATCTTCGAGTCCATTCCCGATCACCGCCGGCGGCGCTTCCGCATCGAGCACGCCCAGCATCTGAACCGGGAGCTGATCAAGCGCCTCGCGGCCGGGCGGATCATCGCCTCCATGCAGCCCTACCACGCCATCGACGACGGGCGGTGGGCGGAGAAGAAGATCGGAAAGGAACGGGCCCGCGGCACGTACGCTTTCCGTTCACTTCTCGACGCGGGCGCGCTGCTCACCTTCGGCTCCGACTGGACCGTCGCCCCCCTCAACCCCCTCCTCGGCATCTACGCCGCGGTGACCCGCCGGACGATCGACGGCAGGAACCCCGACGGCTGGATCCCCGAGCAGAAGATCACGGTGGAAGAGGCGCTGCGCTGCTACACCG
>DATLEX010000213.1:0-7580 GCA_035525045.1 Thermoanaerobaculia bacterium
CCGCCGCGGCCAGCGCCAGTCCCGCCCCGGTGGCGAACGCCGCCCACGGAGAGACGTTCTGGTAGAGGAGTCCGAAGAGGGCCGAGCCGGCCAGAACCCCGGCGCCGTTGACCAGGTAGTAGATGCCGAAGCTCCTTCCGCGGGCCGCGGGGGGAACGAGGTCGCTGATCAGGGCCCGCTCCGCCCCCTCGGACAGCGTGAAGGGGATGGCATAGGCGACGAACAGCGCCATGAACGCCGGAATACTGGTCGCCGCGGGAAAGACGGCATAGATCACCGCGTAGCTGATCCAGCCGGCCATGAGGAGGCTCCGCCGGCCGGCACGGTCCGACACCGCTCCGGCGTACGTCGAGAAAAGCGCCTTCACCACATGGTGTGCCGCCCAAAGCAGCGGCAGCATCGGCGTGGCGATTCCGGCCGCGTGAGCCTGGAGGAGCAGGAAGGCATCGCTCGAGTTCGCGAGCGAAAAGAGGGCGATGGCGATCAGGGCCCGCCGGAACGGCCGCCCGAGCGGAGCGCGAACGGGCTCGCCTGCCGGCGGCGAGGATCGCGGTGCGCCGGCGCTCTCGGGAAGGGCGAACATCAGGAGCACGACTCCGATCGCGCCGGGGATGACGGCGAGAAAGAAGATCTGCCGCATCGGGAGGCCGAGCCCCTGCAGCAGGGCGATGGCGAGCAGCGGCCCGGCGATGGCGCCGGCATGGTCGAGCGCGCGCTGGAATCCGTAGGCGCGGCCGCGGTCACCGGCAAACGTCACGTCCGAGATGAGCGCATCGCGCGGCGCGGAGCGGAGACCCTTGCCCGTGCGGTCGAGGAGCCGCGCCGTCAGGACCGCGGTCCACGCCGTCGCCGCTCCGATGATGGCGCGGGAGGCGGTCGCCAGCGCGTAGCCGGTCACCACCAGCGGCTTGCGGTGCCGCATCCGGTCCGACCAGGTCCCGGCCAGGTATCGCAGCACGGAGGCGAGCGCGTCCGCCGCCCCTTCGATCACCCCGATGATCACCGGCGTGGCGCCGAGGGTCGCCGTCAGGAACACGGGAAGCAGCGGATAGATCATCTCGCTGGCCGTGTCGTTCAGCAGCGAGACAAAACCGAGGATGATGACCTGCGGCGGCAGCCGCCTGGGCGTTTCATCCCTCATCCCTCAATCCCTCACATAAAATGGCGCACGCTTCAAGGGAGAGAGCATGGCAGAGATTCGAAGGGTCGGCGTTCTGGGGTGCGGGCTGATGGGATCGGGCATCGCCCAGGTCGCCGCGCAGGCCGGCTTCGACACGGTGGTGGTGGAGGTCGAGCAGAAGTTCCTCGAGCGAGGGATGGCCGGGATCGAGAAGAGCCTCGGCAAGTTCGTCGAGAAGGGGAAGGTGACGCAGGCCGAGAAGGACGCCTGCTCCGGCCGGCTGACCGGATCGACGAAGCTCGCCGACCTCGCCGACTGCGACATCGTGGTGGAGGCCATCATCGAGAACGCCCAGGTCAAGAAGGAGACCTACGCCGCGATCGACTCGATCGTGAAAAAGGACGCCATCTTCGCCTCGAACACCTCCTCGCTGACCATCACGGAGCTGTCGATGGCCACGGCCCGCCCGAAGCAGTTCGTGGGGCTGCACTTCTTCAATCCCGTGCCGCTGATGAAGCTGGTGGAAGTGGTGCGGACCATCCTCACCACCGACGAGACCTTCGAGCGCGCCTTCGCCTTCGCCAGGAAGCTGGGGAAGGAGCCGGTGGCCTGCCGCGACAACTCCGGATTCATCGTCAACCGGCTGCTCGTGCCGTACATCCTCGACGCCGTCCGCGCGTACGAGGAAGGTGTCGGATCGATCGAGGACATCGACAAGGCCATGCAGCTCGGCTGCGGGTATCCGATGGGGCCGTTCACGCTTCTCGACTTCGTCGGGCTCGACACCACGTACTACATCACCCAGGTCATGTTCGAGGAGTACCGGGAGAAGCGCTTCGCCGCGCCGCCGCTGCTGCGCAAGATGGTGCTGGCGGGACGCTTCGGCAGGAAGACGGGCGCGGGGTTCTACGACTACAACGGGGAGAAGCCGGTGCCGTTTGATCGATTTTAGATTTTGGATTTTGGGTTTTGGATTGCCATGGAAAACATTCGAACTGAGAATCGCGAAGGTGTCCTGTGGATCACGATTGACAGGCCGAAGGTGCTGAATGCGCTCAATGCGCAGACGGTGGAGGAAATCGGGCGCGCATTCGATGGTGCGCGCGATGACGAGTCCGTCCGCGCGGTGATCGTCACCGGGGCGGGGGAGAAGGCCTTCGTTGCCGGCGCCGACATCAACGAGCTCGCCACGATGACGCCGATGAGCGGCAAGGCGGTCTCCGAGAAGGGGCAGGGCGTCCTCCTCTCCATCGAGCACTTTCCCAAGCCGGTCATCGCCGCCATCAACGGCTTCGCCCTCGGCGGCGGATGCGAGCTGGCCCTCGCGTGCCACATCCGCATCGCCTCGGAGAAGGCCCAGCTCGGGCTCCCCGAAGTGACTCTCGGGATCATCCCGGGCTACGGCGGGACGCAGCGGATGGCGCGGCTGGTCGGGAAGGCGAAGGCGCTGGAGCTGGTCTGCGGCGGCGAGCGCATCGGGGCGGCCGAGGCGGAGCGGATTGGTCTCGTGAACAAGGTCGTGCCGGCGGACCAGCTCCTGGCCGCCGCCGAGGCGATGGCGAAGACGATCGCCTCCCGCTCTCCCGTGGCGGTGCGGGCCGCCATCGAGGCCATCAACCATGGCAGCGACATGCCATTCGAGGAGGGGCAGCTCCTGGAGGCCACGCTTTTCGGCCTCCTCTGCGCCACCGAGGACATGAAAGAGGGGATGAACGCGTTCCTGGAGAAGCGCCCGGCGAAGTTTCCGGGGAAGTAAGATGTCATCCCGAGCGTGAGCTCGGGATGACACACACGAATATGCCCGACGACCTGCAGAACCTCATCTACGACTGGAACGTGGCGGTGGAGCAGCCGTCGCGGCCGGTGGGGAAGAAGATCGAGTTCGACGACGAGACCCTCCGCGACGGGCTGCAGTCGCCCTCGGTCACCGATCCCTCCCTCGAGCAGAAGATCCGCATCCTCCACTACATGAACGACATCGGCGTCGACAACGCCGACATCGGGCTCCCCGGCGCGGGGCCGCACGTCCAGAAGACGGTGGAGGCGCTGGCGCGGGAGATCGTCCAGAACAAGCTCTCGGTCTATCCCTCCGCAGCGGGTCGGACGCACGAGAACGACATCCAGCCGATCATCGACATCTCACAGCGCGTCGGGATCGCCATCGAGGCGGACCTCTTCATCGGCTCCTCCCCCATCCGGCGCTTCACCGAGGAGTGGGACCTCGACTGGATCATCGAGCAGTCGGCGAAGGCGGTGCGCTTCGCCGTCCAGAACGGCATCCCGGTCATGTACGTGACCGAGGACACCACTCGGGCCAAGCCGGAAGACGTGGAGAAGCTCTACATCGCCGCGATCGAGGCGGGAGCGTCACGCGTCTGCATCGCCGACACGGTCGGGCACGCCACGCCGTGGGGGGCGCGGAACCTGGTGCATTTCGTCCGGAAGATGGTCGACCGGGTGAACCCGGAGGTGAAGGTCGACTGGCATGGACACCAGGACCGCGGCCTCGGCGTGATCAACTGCATCGCGGCGCTGGAGGCGGGGGCGGATCGCGTCCACGGCTCGGCGGGGGGGATCGGGGAGCGGGTCGGCAACACGCCGATCGACATCCTCATGGTGAACCTGAAGCTGATGGGGTGGATCGAGAACGACCTCTCCCGCCTCGGCGAGTACGTCCGCTTCGTCTCGGAGGCGGTGCGCGTCCCGCTGCCCGATCAGTATCCGGTGTTCGGGCGGGACGCCTTCCGCACCGGGACGGGCGTGCACGCGGCGGCCATCATCAAGGCCCGCAGGAAGGGAAGCGAATGGCTGGCCGACCGCGTTTACTCGGGCGTTCCGGCGGGAATGTTCGGCCTGCAGCAGGTGATCGAGGTGGGGCCGATGAGCGGGCTCTCCAACGTCATCTACTGGCTTTCGGCGAACGGGTACCCGCAGGAAGAATCGCTGGCGAAGGAGATGTTCGAGCTTGCGAAGTCGACGAATCGCGTGCTGAGCGACGAGGAGCTGCACTCCTGCGCGAGCCGCTGGCAGGAGCGAGAGGCCCGAGTGGCGGAACGGTAGACGCGGAGGTCTCAAAAACCTCTTGTCGCAAGGCAGTGCCGGTTCGAGTCCGGCCTCGGGCACCAGACGAAATCAACGTAGAATAACTATCCATGCGCCGAAGACTCCTCTCGATCGTCCTCGTTCTCTTCACGGCCGCCAACGCCTCCGCGGCGTGGGACCGCTCCATCGATCCCACTTCGAAAGGCGATCCGGAGCGGATCGGCCGATCGCGGCATTACATCCTGACACCAGCCGATGTCCTGAGTCCCGCGGACCAGGCCGGGCTCGCCATGCGGGGCATCGAGGTGACCCAGCCGCTCAGCGGAGGGCGATACCTGGTTCGCGTGGCGCCGGGGGTGACGGTCGACGCCTCGTACGAGCGGTTGACGGCGGAGAAGAAGATCCATCGCGGCGCGCTGCGGGCGGCGACATCCGGCAGGCCGTTCGCCTCGGTGAACGTGCTGTTCCACGACGACGTTCCGTTCGAGGCCGCCCGCAGTGTGATCACGGAGGCCGGCGGGACGTTCGAAGACCCGCTGCAGCTCGGCTTCGAGGTGCCGATGCGGATCGGCGCGCGCATCCCCTCGACCGCGCTGCTCGCTCTTGCCGCCGATGAGCGGGTGTTGCTGGTGTACGGTCCGATGCGGCTGCGCCCGGTGCTTCACAACGCATTTTCGGGAAGGGTGTCGGGCGTGGATGTTCTGCATCAGGCTCCCTACGGCCTGACCGGTGCTGGCGTGGTGTTGTCGTTCTTCGAGCTCTACCCGGCGGATGCGACCCACCGCGAGTTCGCTGGCCGCCTCACGACACACCTCACGCCATGTCCCGGGCACAGCAGCGCGGCGCATTCCACGCATGTCGCAGGAACGATGATCGCCGCCGGTATCGAACCGAAGGCCAAAGGCATGGCACCCGCCGCGACGCTGCATCAATTCTCAGTGTGTGAAGATAACTTCCTCAACATAAAGGAGAAACTCAGCCGGGACTACGGCGTCGTGGCCGACAACAACTCCTGGGGCTATTCTGTGGGGTGGTGTAATTCCGGTCCGGACTGTGATGGGTGGGTGTGGGAGGACACGAACGTGTATTACGGCGCCTACGACAGGTTCTACACGGCGCCGCTCGACAAGATCACGCGCACGGCGGGGGTCCTGTTCGTCCACTCGGCCGGAAACGATGCGCTGAAGCGGGGTCCGACCTCCGCGCCGTTCGCTCACAAGCACACCGACCACAACGGTGACCTGATTCCCGGCACCTTCTGTTACTCGGCGGACGGAAGCCGAAACGACTGTCCGACGCCGGCCTGCTCGGCCGGAACGGAGTTCTGCGAAGCGGTCCGGCATCCGCAGATCGTGGCCGACCTGCCTGCGCCGTACGGCTCGATCGGGCTGACCGCGTCGGCCAAGAACGTCATCGCCGTCGGCGCGCTCAGCGTGAGCGTGGCAAATCCCGGCACGAGGGTCATCGCATCCTTCAGCTCTCATGGGCCGACGCGGGACGGACGCGTCAAACCCGACCTGATGGCCCGCGGCACGTCGGTGTTTTCGACCACGCCGAACGAGCGCTATGGCAACAACGACGGCACGTCGATGGCGGCACCGGCCGTGGTTGGCATGGCCGCCCTCGTCACCGAGCAGTGGCGCATAACCTACGGCGGACAGACGCCCTCCCCGGCGGTGCTCAAGACCGTGCTGATCGCCGGCGCGGAAGATGAAGGCAATCCCGGTCCCGACTACGTCTACGGCTTCGGGACGGCCAACGCCAAGAACGCGGTGGACCTGGTCCTCGCCGACGGCGGCACGGGACGGCGGGTCAGGAGCGGCGCGCTCGCCCACGGCGGGACCTTCGAGGTGCCGCTCACCGCCGCCGCCGGACAGACCGTGCGGGTCGTTCTCGGGTGGAGCGACCCGGAAGTGGTGATCTTTCCCTCCGACGGCCTAGCCACGGCGACGCTGGTGAACGATCTCGACCTGAAGGTGATCACGCCGGGCGGCGAGACGCTCCTCCCGTATGTCCTCGACCGGTCCCAGCCGACCCAGCCGGCCACACGTGGCGTCAACACGATCGACAACACCGAGGTGCTGGAGTTCACCGCGGCCGCGGCGGGGCAGTACCGCGTCGTGGTGACCGGCACAAGGATCATGGCGCAGTCGCCGCAGCAGTTCGTGGTCGTGGCCAGCGCCGACATGCAGGCCGATCCGGCGCCGTGCATCGATTTCAACGAGCCGAACGACACCGAGGCGACGGCCGCCGCGCTGGCGCGCGGCGTCTCGGTGGCCGGCCGTACGTGCACGGCGGCAGACGTCGACTACTTCACCTTCGTCGCCAATCAGCCGGGGGAGGTTTCGGTGACGGTCACGGCGACCGGGACGCCGCTGCGCGTGACGCTGGGCAGCACGGCCACCGGCTCGCAGACGGCGGAGGTCGCGGCCGGCCAGTCCGGGACGCTGTCGGTGGCGTACAACTCGACGGCGACGACGCCGTTCTTCCTGCGCCTGGAGGCTGCGGGCGCCCTCGGCACCGACACCGCATACACGATTCTTGCCGACTACCCGTTCGACCCGGGACCGCGCCGGCGCGCGGTGGGACGGTAGAGTCCGCGCTAGAATCGCGCGCCGTGACCTACAAGACTCTTCTGGTCGAGGAAGCGGATGGCGTCCTCACCGTCTCGCTGAACCGTCCCGACGTTCACAACGCCTTCAACGACGAGCTGATCGCCGAGGCCATCGAGGTCTTCTCGGAGCTGGGTGAGCGCGGCCCGGACTTGCGGGCGGTCCTCCTTCGCGGCTCGGGCCCGAACTTCTGCGCGGGGGCCGACCTGAACTGGATGTCGCGCATGGTCTCGTACACGCGGGACGAGAACATCCGCGACTCGGCGAAGCTGGCGAAGATGTATGCGGTGATCGACGCCTGCCCGCTCCCCGTCGTCGGCCGCATTCAGGGGGCGGCCATCGGCGGCGGGGTGGGGCTGGTGGCGGTCTGCGACATCGCCCTCTGCACTCCCGACAGCCGGTTCGGTCTTTCGGAGGTCAAGCTCGGCATCCTGCCGGCCGTGATCTCGCCATACGTCATCGCCAGGATCGGCGCATCGCACGCGCGCGCGCTGTTCCTGACCGGCGAGCGATTCGACGCCGGGCGTGCGCTGCGGATCGGGCTGGTTCACCGGGTGGTGGAGGATCTCGACGCCGCGGTCAGCGAGACCCTCGCGCAGTTGCGAACCTCAGGCCCGGAAGCGGTGCGGGAGTGCAAGAAGCTCATCGCCCACGTCACCTCGCACGACCGCGCCGAGGCGGTTCCCTACACGATCGAGGCCATCGAGGTCTTCTCGGGGCTGGGTGAGCGCGGCCCGGACTTGCGGGCGGTCCTCCTTCGCGGCTCGGGCCCGAACTTCTGCGCGGGGGCCGACCTGAACTGGATG
>DATLEX010000337.1:0-10885 GCA_035525045.1 Thermoanaerobaculia bacterium
CGACGTGATGGTCGATCTCTCCACGCAGGCGCTGCGCGACGAGGGCGACTCGAAGCGGCCGAAGGAAGACCTGATCCTCAAGCGGGCCCTGACCCTCTTCGGCGAGGACCCCGCCGCGCTCGAGCTGAAGAAGGCTGCGTAAAAATCCGTGTCATCCTGAGCCGCGAAGACGGCGAAGGACCCCCTGCCGCCGGCGCGGTCCGTCGCAGGGGGTCCTTCGCCGCGCTGCGCCGGCTCAGGATGACACGGATTCCTCGCGCTCTGCGGCGCTCGGAATGACACAATAGATTCGAATGGCCGGACGGGAGGGCACCCCGCACAGCTCGTTCAGGACGATCGCCGTCCTGACGCTCGTTCCGGTCGTCGCCCTCCTCGGATTCGTCGTCTGGTGGCTGCTGCCTTCGGCAACCGAGCACCCCACCCGCTCGGCCGCCCCGCCGCAGCCGGTGGCCGCCGCCGTGACCTCGCCGCCGCCCTTCGCCGGATCGATCGTGCTGATCCTTGATGACTTCGGTTTCGACGGGCAGCCGATCGAACGGGCCATGCAGCTCGACCCCGACATCAACTTCGCCATCCTCCCCAACGGGAACCGGGCCACCGACTTCGCCCACCGGCTGAACCGCCGCGGCTTCGAGGTCCTCTGCCATCTGCCGATGGAGCCCATCGGACCCGCTTCCCCCGGCCGCAACGCCATCCTCACCTCGATGACCGACGAGGAGATCATCCGCGTCGTGCGCGAGAACCTCCGCGCCGTCCCCCACGCGCGCGGGGTGAACAACCACATGGGGTCGCGGGCCACCGCCGATCGCCGCGTCATGGCCACGGTGCTCGGCGCGCTGCCGGATGGGATGTACTTCGTCGACTCGCGCACCGGGAGCCAGTCGGTGGCGGAGGTGGTCGCTCGCGAGATGAGGGTGCGGACGGCGGCGCGTCATGTCTTTCTCGATGACGTGCGCACCCGCGCGGCGGTGCGCCAGCAGCTGGCGGCGCTGGCATCGATGGCCCGCGAGCGCGGCGTGGCGGTCGGGATCGCCCACCCGCACCAGGTCACCCTCGACGTGCTGGCGGAAGAGATCCCCCGGTTGCGGGAGAGCGGCTTTCGTTTCCTCCGCGCCAGCTCGGCCGTGAACTGATGCTGCTGGCGCTCTTCCTGATCGAGCTCGCCGCGGGACTGTACCTCTTCCTGCCGCTCGTCGGCCGCCGCAACGCCGGTGTGAAGTTCTACCGGCTCGTCCTGCTGATCGGCGGCGCACTCACGGCATGCGCTGCGGCGGCGCACCTTCTCGCCGGGCGGCGCGACCTCGCCGCGGCGGGAGGAGCCGTCATCCTGCTCAGCGCCGCCGTCTGGCTCCTGCTCCGCTACCCGAAGCGCCTCGTCTTCCGGGCCGCGGCCCTCCTCCTTGGCCTCGCCTGGGTCGCGACCGCGGTGCTGGCGTACGACGCCGCCATCGCGCCGCCGCACGCCGCCTGGAGCGTGGCCGGCGCACTGACGACGATCGCCCTCCTCGGCAGCGTGAACATGGCCATGACTCTCGGCCACTGGTACCTCGTCGTGCGGGGGATGCCGATCGAGCCGCTCAAACGCCTCGCCCTCGCCACGCTCGCCGCCGCGGTGGCCAAGCTCCTCCTGGTGGTCGTGGCGATCGCCGCGGGCGGCCTCTTCCAGGAGATCGCCGTGCGGCAGGGCATCTTCTTCTGGATGCGCGCCGGCTGGGGCCTGGCCGGCCCTCTGGTCCTCTTCCCGATGGTGTGGGGCACCGTGCGCATCCGCTCCACCATGGCCGCCACCGGCATCCTCTACGTCGAGGTGGTCGCGGTGGTGATCGGCGAGGTCCTGGGCGGCTGGCTCTCGGCGCTGGTTCGGCTCCCGGTATAAGATCGCCCCCGATGGCCGCCGTTCGATTCGACAACGTCGTCAAACGGTACGGCGCGGTCTCCGTGATCGAGGACCTCACCCTGGAGGTCCGCGATCAGGAGTTCATGGTCCTGGTCGGACCCTCCGGGTGCGGAAAGTCGACCGCGCTCCGGATGATCGCCGGGCTCGAGGAGATCACCGCCGGGACGATCTCCATCGGCGACCGCGTCGTCAATGACCTCCAGCCGAAGGACCGCGACACGGCCATGGTCTTCCAGACCTACGCCCTCTACCCGCACATGAGCGTTCGCGACAACCTCGGCTTCGGCCTGAAGATGCGCAAGGCGCCGAAGGAGGAGATCGCCCGGCGTGTCGACGACGCGGCCGAGATCCTCGGCATCACCCAGCTCCTCGACCGCCGCCCCAGGCAGCTCTCCGGCGGCCAGCGCCAGCGCGTGGCGCTCGGCCGCGCCATCGTCCGCAACCCCGCCGTCTTCCTCTTCGACGAGCCGCTCTCCAACCTCGACGCCAAGCTCCGCGTGCAGATGCGCGCCGAGATCACCAAGCTCCAGCAGCGCCTCGAGACCACCTCCGTCTACGTCACCCACGATCAGGTCGAGGCCATGACCATGGGCCATCGCATCGCGGTGATGAACGCCGGCCGCGTGCAGCAGGTCGGCACCCCGCTGGAGGTCTACGACCGCCCGGCCAACGTCTTCGTGGCGCAGTTCATCGGCACGCCGCCGATGAATTTCTTCCCGGCAAAGGTGACCGACGGACGCATCCAGACGGGCTCGTTCACCCTTCCGCTCCCGCAGGCGCACCGCCCCTGGTCGGGCAGCGGCGAGGTCCTCGTGGGGATCCGTCCCGAGAACCTTCTCGAGCCGGGGAAGGAGGGGAAGGGAGAGACCGCTCAGGTGACCGCCACCGTCGAGCTGGTCGAGCTCGTCGGACACGAGGCCGTCGTCCATCTCCGCGCCGGCGATGCCCTCTTCATCGCCTCCTTCGACGCCCACCGCGCTCCGCGCGCCGGCCAGACCATCACCGCCGGCGTCGAGCTGGAGCGGATACATCTGTTCGATGCGAGGACGGAGATGGCGATCCGGCATCAGGGTTAGAGAGCACGCCGACGCCCCTCGCCTACTCCTCCGCTCCCGGCGGCGCAGCTCCGTAGACGTGGCGGTCGTGGATCACCAGGTCGAACGGCTGGAGAGCGGGGTTCGGCGGGTAGCCGCGGTGGACGGCCTGGCAGTGGTAGCAGACGATGACGTCCTTCACCATCCGCCAGACGGCGTAGTCGAGAATCGTCACGCCGAGGAGGGAGAGGCCATAGGTCCAGGGGACGAACACCGCGCCGACGACGACCAGGGCGATTCCCGTCCGGCGGTTGAAGTCCTTCTGGAAGTAGAGCTGGTCGTGCCCGCAGGCGGCGCAGCGCTCGATGATCGCCCCCGCGGGCGGTGCGATCACGTCGGAAGGAGCTCCGCAGGAATCGCAGGGGAGAGGTCCTTCGCCGGCCTCCCGCCCCAGGCGCCGCTCACAGCTCGTGCAGAGATAGTGGACGGACGCCATGCGCAGCACAACGCGGCCGTGTCATTGCGAGCCGCGTCCCCCCCGTGTCATTCCGAGCCGCGAAGACGGCGAGGAATCCCCCGCCGAGGGCGCCGTACGGCCGCAGGGGGGTCCTTCGCCGCGCTGCGCCGGCTCAGGATGACACCGCTCGGAATGACATCCCCTCATCGCGCCCGCTCGATATAGCGGTTGTCGCTCGGGTCGACGACGATCTCCTCCCCTTCGGTGACGAACGGCGGCACCTGCACCACGACGCCGTTTTCCAGGGTGGCCGGCTTGTACGACGCGGAGGCCGTCGATCCCTTGACCATCGGCTCGGTGGCGGCGATCTTCGCCTTCACCGTCTTCGGCAGGTCGATGCCGATGGGCCGCTGCTCGTGGAACTGCACCTGGATCTTCACGCCGGGTGCGAGCCAGGCCGCGGCGTCGCCGAGGTCCTGGTCGCCGATCTCGATCTGCTCGTAGTTCGCCGTGTTCATGAAGTGGTGGGCGTGGCCGTCGGAGTAGAGGTACTCCATCTCGTGCTGTGTGATGAAGGCCGGCTCGATGGGGTCCTGGGAGCGGAAGCGGTGCTCGAACTGGTTCCCGGTGCGCATGTTCCGGAGCTTGGCCTGGACCATGGCCCGGAGGTTCCCCGGCGTATGGTGACGGAACTCCATCACCTTGCAGAGGTCACCGTCGAAGATGATGACCATGCCCTTGCGGATGTCGTTGGCCTGCATTTGTTGCCCCTTCGAATTGAAAATTGAAAATTGAAAGTATGCTGTTGCCAATGACTTGTTCAATCTTCAATTCTCGATTTTCAATTGTTCTCCCGGCCGTGCTGGCACTCGCCGTGGCGCTGCCGGGCTGTTCGCGCCAAACGGAATCCGCGGCGGGCGAAATTCCAATCGGCGTGTTCGCCGCCCAGACCGGCTCGGAGGCGGCGTTCGGCACGCCCACGGTCAACGGCGTGCGCCTGGCCGCCGAGGAGATTAACGCCGGCGGCGGCGTCCTCGGCCGGCGCATCCGGCTGGTGGTGGAGGATACTCAGGGGCGCGCCGACCAGGCCGCCGTGGTGGTCACGAAGCTGATCACCGCCGACGACGTCCTGGCCCTGATCGGAGAGAACTCCTCGAACCAGTCGCTCGCCGCCGCGCCGATCGCCCAGGCCAACGGCGTGCCGATGGTCTCGCCCTCCTCGACCAACCCCGCGGTCACGCAGAACGGCGAATTCATCTTCCGCGTCTGCTTCACCGATCCCTATCAGGGGAAGGCGCTGGCCACGTTCGTGCGCGACACGCTGAAGGCGAACACGGCGGCGATGCTCGTCGACAGGAAGAGCGACTATTCGGTCGGTCTGGCGGAGTTCTTCTCCAGGGAGTTCGCCGAGCGCGGCGGGCGCATCGTCGCCCAGCAGAGCTACAGCGGCGGGGACAGCGAGTTCCGCCCGCAGCTCACCGCGATCCGCGCCACCCGGCCCGACATCCTCTTCGTCCCCGGCTTCTACACCGAGGCGGGGCAGATCGCCATTCAGGCCCGCGACCTCGGCATCGACGTTCCCCTGGTGGGCGGCGACGGCTGGGACTCCCCGGCGGTCATCGACATCGGCGGGAAGTCGGTCGAGAACTCCTACTTCTCGGACCACTATTTCGCCGGCGACGACCGTCCGCTCGTCCAGCAGTTCGTCTCGAAGATGCGGGAGCGGCACGGCCGGAACCCGGAAGCGAACGCGGCCCTCGGGTACGACGCGCTGAAGATCATCGCCGCGGCCATCGAGCGCGCCGGCGACCTCGACCGCCAGTCCATCCGCGCCCAGATCGCCGCCACCCGCGACTACGACGGCGTCTCCGGAACGATCACCATGGGTCCCGATCGCGATCCCATCAAGCCGGTGGCGATGATCCGGATCGAGAACGGGCAGATGAACTTCCACGGATGGGTCAGGCCGTGAGCCCCATCCGTTAGACTGCCGCCGGTGAAGTTCAAGCGCCTCGGTCCCTGCGACAAGTGACCGAAAACGCAAGGGAGGGCCTTCTCCCGCTTGCGGGAGAAGGTGCCCGAAGGGCGGATGAGGGCCCTCACCCGGCGCTGCGCGCCACCCTCTCCCGCAAGCGGGAGAGGGCCCTGCGCGGACGCTACGGCATCCAGAAATCGCGGCCGTCCACCCGGTACAGCCGCGCCTCCGGCCCCTCGACTGCCTTCAGGTACTCCTCCCACGCGTCGAGCTGCTTGTCGGGGCCGACGACGAAGAAGATCCCGCCGGGCACTTCGCCGGCCTTCCCGTTGTAGCCGGGGATGAAGCGGCCGTACACGCGGTCCTTCCGATCGAAGAGGATGTCTCCGAGCCGCGGGTCCTTGCGCAGCTCCAGGATGGAGCGGCGGAACCTGCGCACCATGTCGGGCGGCTGCTCGTCGGCGAGGTCGGCGGCGATCCCCTCGGCGCGCGCCTCGTAGCCGGCCGCGGCGCGGTTCTCGGCGGGGGAGAAGACCTGCGCCACGGCGTAATCGGCGAGCCGCGGGTCGCGCGCGGCGCTCTTCAGCTCGTTCACCACGAAGTGGACGGTCTGCGGCAGCTCCGGCGTCCTCTCCGCGTAGTAGCCCATCCGGCCGGAGGTGACCGTGGCCCGCAGCCCGTTGCTGTAGGCGAGGCCCGCTCCGATGGTCTTGAGGAAGATGCCATGCGCGCCGTACCCGGCGTGAAGCCGCGAGGCGAGGAAATCGAGCTGCTTCTCGCGGTCGTCGAAGTCGGAGAAATGCGCCGCCGGGACGGAGGTGATGATCACGCCGCCCGGCTTGTTGGGGGAGAAGAGGCCGGCATGCACGGGCTCGGCGTTCGGCACGCGCTGCCGGAGCCGTGCCTCGACGTGACGTGAAGCGGGGGCGGCCTCGCCGCTGGTCAGGGTGATGGTCGTCCCCGGCGCCGCGAGGCCCTTCACGAGCGTGGTGAGCCGCGCGGTGAGGGCCTTCTCCATCTCCGCGGAGCCGACCATGTAGGTGCGGGCGTTGGCGCGCGTCACGATCTGCCGCCGCAGCGCCTCGAGGCTCGCCAGCGCCGCGGCCGGCGGCGTCAGCAGGTCGTCGCGGAGCGCCTGCACCAGGTACGACCAGTCGGCGGCGAGGCTGCCCTCGGGGATCTCGATGAGAGTGAGGTCGAGGTCTCGCACCGCGTCGGCCACGATCGACTGCGCGGCGGGAGAGAGCGCCTGCGGCTGCCTGCCGAGCGTCGCCTTCAGCTCGTCGCGCGACGCTTCCACCGCCGCGCCGGCGAGGCGGTCGAACCAGGCCACGACCGCGTCGCGATCGTCAGCGTGCACTTCCTTCAGGAGCCACCGGAGCCGGAGCGCGTTGTGGCTCCGGGTCAGGAAGGAGTCGGCGGCGAGGTGCGTCGGGTGGTGCTGCATGCGCCATGCGGTGGCGGGGTTGTTCACCCACGACTCCTCGGAGCCCTGCATCGTGTTGCGCAGAGCGCTGAGCGACTGGTCGACCACGTCGCGGATGCGGGGGAGGTTCTCCGGCCGCCAGTCGGGCGTGTCGAGGATGAGGCTCATCCAGTCGATGGCCCGCAGCGCCTCGGCGGTCCCGATGCCGGAGCCGCGAACCACCAGCTCGACGCGCCCGGTCCGCGGGTTCGTGGCGAAGAAGGCGTCGAGGGAGAGGATCTCCTTCCGGAGGCGCTCGCTCATCTCCTCGAACGAGACCGGCTTGCCGTTCTCGATCACCCCGGTGCGGGAGAGCAGGACGGGGAGGAGCGAGACGTAGCGCAGGCGTTCGGCGGGGATCTTCTCCAGGCGCAGGGCGATGCCGGTCATGCCGCTGGTCATGGCGTCGAATCGCGAGGCCACCAGGGGAACGCCCCCTTCGAGGGTGCGCACCGCGTACTGCAGCCCGTCGTCGAGCGTCAGGGGAGGGGAGGAGACGAACTCCGGCGGGGCGATCCCGGCGGCCTGCTGTTCGATGCGGGCGCTCTCCGCGTCGTAGTCGGCCTGGTAGCGGCGGATCGCTTCCTGCTCGTCGCCGGCGCCGTAGAGCTGCATCAGCCGCGCAGCCTCGGCCCTGGCGCGGGCGGCGCGCTCTTCTTCCTCACGCTGGATCAGCGAGGGGCTCGGACGCGCAGCGACCGCGTACGGCGTGACCCCGGTGACGTGCCACTTCGCCAGGTAGTCGTGCCAGAAGTTTTTCTCCGAGGAGAGGAGTCCGCGAACGAAGGCGACCTGCGGACTGAAGGTCAGGGACTTCCTGAAGGCAGCCGTCCGTTCCAGCGCGAGCAGCGTGTCCATCCATGCGGAGCCGGCATTGCGGAATCCGAAGCGGGGGGGCGAGTTGATGAACTTCGCCAGGTCGCGCTCGAGCTCCGTCAGGCGGCTGGCGATGCGCTCGTTGAACTCCTTCAGCTCCGGCGAGCCGTCGGGGAAGGCCGCCACGCGGGCGATCTCGCCGGTCACGATCGAGCGGATCTCCGCCACCCGGGCATCGTTGAAGTTCGACGGCGTCACGTCGGTGAAGGCGATGTAGATCGGGTGTCCGCCCCAGTTGCCGACGTTGCTGAAGATCTGCCGGGCGCCGATGTCGAGCTGGCGGCTTTTGCTGTCGATGAAGAGCTTGTAGAGGTTCGTGGTAGCGTCGCCGGCCACGTTCGAGAAGAAAAGGTCGGCGAGGATCTGCTCGTTCAGGTCGAGCGTCCGCGTGACCGGCCACCAGAGGCCGAGCGGGCTCGGCTGCTGCTCGTTCCGGTGCGGGTACTCGTTGTAGGCGATCGTCCCGGCCGGCGCCGGCTGCGGCTTCGGGAGCGTCTCGAGCGAGTGCGCCGCTCGCTTCCTCGCTTCCGGCTCCACGCTCTCGAGGATGCGGTCGATGCGGGACAGCGCCGTCTCGATGGGAACGCTCTTCGGGAAGGAGGCGATGGTCCCCATGTTGGCCAGGTAGTGCGTCGAGGCGTGGAAGTTCCGGATGTCCTCCGGCTGCATGGTCCGGATCCCCGACGGCTCCCCGCCGGAGTTCAAAGCCAGCGGATGCTGCGTCCCGTACATCAGGTGCCCCGCGGTGCGGAAGAGCTGCCGGTAGGGGTTGCCGGTGGAGCTGACCATCTCGTTGTAGACGGAGCCCTTCTCCTCGAGCCGCCGCGTCCCGTCGGGATTCCGGGTGACGCCGAAGTTGCGGACCTCGCGGCGGATCTCCTCATCGGTGTAGTTGGGATGGAGCATGGCGTCGAGCTGGCGCTCCAGCAGGTTGAAGAAGACGTCGGGGCCGGCTGCAGTGTTGAAGTGATAGCTGGTCCGCCACTGCTGGGTGAAGGCGCTCGAGGCGGAGAGCCACATCGTGTCGAGGCCGGCGAAGGAGCGGCCCTTGGTCCCCTTCCCGAGGAGGAGGTGCTCCTGCGTGTGCGGCTCGCCCTGGTCGGAGACGGGGATGGAGTTGATCCAGGTGTACCCCTGCGGGACGGACTCGATCTGCAGCAGGTCGAGGGTGAAGCCGCTCTTCTGGTGGATGAAGCGCGCTCCCAGCGGGCGTGAAGAGTCGCCGAGGTAGAGCGACTCCACGCGGAAGCCGTTGACGACCTGGCCGCGGGCGAGGGAGTCGAGGCGGACGGCGGCGGCGGGCATCGTCACGGCACTGATGGCCATGGCAGCGAGTATCTTGCGCATGACGGGGGATTGTAAGGCCTCAGGCCTCGGGCCTCCTCCGCTCCGCCCACCAGAGCTGCGCCACCATCAGGAGCATGCCGACGTCGCGGAGGATGACCATGCGCATGTCGTGCAGCCGCTCCTCGTGCGTCCGGTTGGCCAGCGTGAGGTCGAAGCAGCCGCAGTCGATGGCGTTGTCGCGCGCCAGGTTGAAGGCGATCGCCACGATGAAGATCACCAGCATGGCGGCGATGATGTTCCGCGCCGCCGTCTTCCACACGCCCGCGATCAGCGCCCCGCCCGTCACCAGCTCCAGCCACGGCATCACCAGGGCGGTGATGTTGACCAGTCCTCCCGGCAGGATGCGGTAGTTGTAGATCATGTGCGCGAAGGAGGGAGGGTCGGCGATCTTCGGCAGCGCCGCGAAGAGGAAGATCGCCCCGAGCGCGATCTGCACCCGGATGGTCAGCCAGGGATGGGTCAGCGCCTCGCGCACCGTCAAGGCGTGGCTCCCTTGCGCACCGCGCCGCCGCGGCTCAGCCAGTCCGGATACCCGTCCTTGTACACGTAGACGTTGTTGAACTGCACTCCCCACAGCTTCTCCGCGAGCATGTGCGAGTCCTCGCACGCTCCGCCGCTGCAGTAGATGACGATGGGGAGGTTCTGCTCCTCGGGGTCGCTCCGCTCCTCGAACAGCCTTGCCACCTTCTGGTCGATGTCCGATTCCCACACCGAGAAGGGGCGTGCCCCGGCGATGTGCCCTTCCTGGTACACCGAGGTGCGCCGGGCGTCGAGGAACAGGACCCCCCGCCCGTGCAGCCATGCCGCGTCCGCGCCGCTGATGTCGACGGACGGCCGGTCAGGGTGCGGCGGGAAGCGCTGGCTGACGGGCACTTCCGCCGGTGCCGGAGTCGGAGTCGGCGCAGGCGCAGGCGCCGCGGCCTGGGGCGCCGGAGGAGTCACCGTTCCCGTTCCGGCCGGCCGCGCCACGGTGGTGGTCGGGATCTCGATCGGCGGCTGTCCCGGCGCGGGCGACTGCTCTGCGACCGGCTCGGGCGCGGGCGCCGGTACCGGCGCCTGGGCGGGGGCGCGCTGCGGCACCCTCAGCGCATTCGGGTAATACCCCGGCAGGACCAGCTTCCGCTGCCGGGCGGCGAGAGCGTTGGAAGCCACGGCGCAGACGGTGGAGAGGACGATCAGCAGGAGGGCGTGAACGATTGGTCGTTTCATGCTTCTGGTGAGACGGGCCCGGCGGCCGCAGCGTTTCAGTGGGTTTTCAGTCTACCCGGCGGAGGACGACGACGGAGTAGGCCTGGACCGACAGCTCCTCCCCCGCCCGCAGCTCCTCCTGCTCCCGCAGGTCGGGCACGGGCTCGTTCGTGTCGATCACCATCAACCAGTGATCCCCCCAGCGCCCAATGGGGAGGCGGAAGCGGATGGCCTCGTAATGCGCGTTGTAGAGAATGTAGAAGCTGTCGTCGACGATCGGCTCCCCCCGGCCGTCGGGAGTGGGGATGGCCCGTCCGTTCAGGAAGACGCCGACCGATCGGGCGAATCCGCTCTGCCAGTCGTCGTCGCTCATCTGCTCGCCGTCGGGCTTGAACCACCCGATGTCGCTCACGTCCGCGCCGCGGAGCGGACGTCCCAGGAACCAGCGGCGGCGGGTGAAGACGGGGTGCTCCTTACGGAACTCGATGACGTGCGCCACGAAGGTCATCAGGTCGTCGTCGACGTTCTCCCAGTCGAACCATGAGATCTCGTTGTCCTGGCAGTAGGCGTTGTTGTTGCCGTGCTGGGTCCGGCCGATCTCGTCGCCCCCCAGGAGCATCGGCACGCCCTGGGAGGTGAAGAGGGT
>DATLEX010000265.1:0-9770 GCA_035525045.1 Thermoanaerobaculia bacterium
GAGCCCTCACCCGGCGCTTCGCGCCACCCTCTCCCGCAAGCGGGAGAGGGCACGTTTCCTCCTACGGCACGGCCAGGCGCAGCTTTCCTTCCAGGCTGAATGTCACCGGGGTCCCGGTCACGTGCTCCCCGTCGGCATAGACCTCCAGCGGCGCGTCGGCCTCGAAGAGGAATGTCCGGCCGCGTCCGGTCTCCACGAAGGGCTTCGTCACGTGCGAACCGCTGTAGGCGCGCGGCAGCGTTTTCAGCAACTGGAAACGCGAGGTCTCATGGACGATGCAGTAGTCGAGGATGCCGTCGTCGATCTGCGCACCGGGGACGATGCGGATCCCGCCGCCGTACTGCCGGGAGTTTCCGACAACGGCGAACATGATCTGCTCCGTGCGGGAGCCGCCGGCCGTGGTGATGCGGACCCGGCGCGGCGTGAACCGCGGCAGAACCCGGAAGATCGCGTAGACGTACACCGCGGGGCCGCGCACGAGCCTCACCCCGTTGGCGAAGGCCGCCACCTCCGAGTCGAAGCCGAGGCCGGCCACGCCGAGGTAACGGATGCCGTTGGCCAGCGCGACATCGACGAGCCGCGTCGCGCCGCCGAGCACGGCCTCGCAGGCGCCGGGGATGCTGCGGGGGATGCCGGTCACGCGCGCGAAGTCATCGCCGGAGCCGAGTGGAATCACGCCCAGCGTGACGCGCTCGAGGTCGAGCTCCCGGACCGCGAAATGGACCGAGCCGTCTCCCCCGCAGATCACCACGCGGTCGTACCCGGCGCGGGAACTCTCCGCCGCCACGCGCGTCAAATCGGCAGAACTGGTAGTGGCGTGGACGTCGAGGAGGGCGCCGCCCCGCCGGAGACAGGCCTCGACCTTCCCGATGTGGCGCCGGGTCCGCCCGCGCCCCGCCGCCGGGTTGAAGATGAGTTTCAAGTTCACGTTCGGGTAATGTTGCCAGCTATGAAGTCCTCCCGCACGCTCCTCTTCCTGTTCCTGCTGGGATTGGCCTGCAAACCCTTCGCGGAGACTCGTGCCGTCGAGCAGCCCCGCCAGCAGCTCGAACCGATTCCTCCCAGCGTCAGCACCGCCCGGCGCAGCCCCATCGCCGTGGTCGCGCACAACGTGCTTCCCACCGTGGTGAACATCCAGACCGAGGCCACGATCCGGCGGCGTTCGGTGGACCCCTTCTTCGATCCCTTCGGGCTCTTCGGGGGACGGGAACGTTCCTACTCCTCGCAGTCGCTCGGCTCGGGGCTCGTCTGGTCCCCCGACGGAATCATCGTCACGAACAATCACGTCATCGAGGGCGCGTCGAGAATCACCGTGAATTTCAACGACGGGACGCGCTTGCCGGCGACGCTGATCGGGGTCGACCCTGACAGCGACCTCGCCGTGCTGCGCGTCGAGGCGAAGGAGCTGATCTCGGCGCCGATCGGCACATCCTCCGACCTGATGAGCGGCGAGACGGTGGTCGCGGTCGGCAATCCCTTCGGGCTCAGCGGAACGGTGACCACCGGCGTGGTCTCGGCCGTGGGCCGTTCCGTTCCCTCGCCGGAAAAGGGGCGGACCTACACCGACTTCATCCAGACGGACGCGTCGATCAACCCCGGCAACTCCGGCGGGCCGCTGCTGAACATCGAAGGACGGGTCATCGGGATCAACGTGGCCATCCATGCGCAGGCGCAGGGCATCGGGTTCGCCATTCCGGTCGACCGGGCCAGGAAGGTCATCGAGGACCTGCTGCGCTACGGCGCGGTCCACTCGGCCTGGATCGGCGCGGTCACGGCCACGCTGACCCCTGAAGAAGCAAGGCGCCACGACCTCCGCGTCCCGCGCGGAGCGCTGGTCGTCCGAGTGTTCCGCGGCTCGCCTGCCGAGGCGGCCGGGCTGCGCATTGGCGACGTCATCACCGCCGTGAACGGCCGTCCCGTCGACTCCCGCGAGGCCTTCTCCACGTACACCGCCACGGCCACGGCGGGCACTGCCATCGATCTCACCGTCCATCGCGACGGAAGCGGTCGCACCCTACCGGTTCATCCGGCCGATCCGCCGGGAGCGCTCGGCCTCCGGATCCTGCAGGAGGTGGCCGGGCTGAGCGTGGTCGATCAGGGGCGGCGCGTGGTGGTCGACGGCGTGGAGCGGGGATCGCGGAGCGACGAGATCGGCCTGGCGCCGGGCGACGTCATCGTCGGCGTGAACGGCGTGGAAGTCCGCTCCGTCCGCGCCCTGAACGACGAGGTGGCCAAGGGGGCCGACCGTGCTTCGATCGTGCTGTCGGTGGCCCGCGACCGATTCATCTACAACCTGACCTTCCCGATGGCGGTGTAGCCGGGGCCGCCGTCAGAACAGCGCGAGCTGCGGCGGGGCCTGCGGGGGCGGCACCTGCGGATGCTTCTGGAAGTCGCTCCGTCTCCGTCCGAGGAGCACGAAGAGGTTGCGCCGGATCCACTCCTGCGCTTCGCGGTGGTACCGGAACCTCCGCTCCCGGGCGTGGAAGCGCCGGTTGTGCGCGGCGCCGAGAACGTGGTGAAGGTACTCGTGATGAATGACCGACTGGACGAAGAACGCTGGGATGCGGCGCGAATTCAGCAGCGGGTGAATGCGGATCTCGACGGTGTGGTGGTTGTAGGAGCCGAGGCGGATGCTCCGGCGGCGCTTCCGGGTGATCTGCTGGCCCCATCGGACGGGCAGCCGCGGAATGCCGGAGAAGTACGTCCGATGCACCTCGGCGGCGAGCGACTCGAGGTGATGATGCGTCGTGTCGGGGACCGGCAACGGAAACCGCATCGCGATGGCTTCCGTTATTGTGCGTAGCCCCGCCCCGTTTGGCAAGAAGTCCCTCGAGGCGTGGCGTGCCCCGCCCGAGCGGCTACTCCTCCTGGGCCCGGTCGACGATCCGGCTGACGTTGGCCATGGCCGCGGCGGAGACGAGGGAGGTGCCCGCCGCGATCAGCTCGTCACCCTTCTTCATGCCGAGGTAAACGCCGATGCCGACGCCGATGGCGATCGCCGTGAGGGGGTAGGAGCGGACGTGCTCGCGCCACTCCTCCGGGAGCAGGTTCTCCACCTCGTCGAACAGCGCCTGCGGCCCACCGTCGGCGACCGCCGCGCCGAGCGAAGCGGCCTTGTCGTGGAGCGGCGAATCGTGATCGCGTCCCGCCGCCGTGCGCTCCTGATTCTTTTTTCCCTTCCGTGAGCTTGCCATGGTCTAGTCCTCGTCGTCACCGCGGAGCAGAAGCCCGACCAGGAAGCCGACGCCGACGGAGATCAGCAGCGCCTTGCCGGGATTGGCCCGGACATAGTCGCGGACCTGGTCAGCCATGGCTCCCAGGTCGACGTCTTCCACCCGCTCGCGCACCGTGTTGTACTTGCCGCCCACATACTCCCTGGCGCGGCCGAAACGTCCAGATTCCTGCGACTCCGCCTCCTCACCACCGGTCGTTCGCGTGTCCTCGTCCATCGGGTACCTCCATTCAGAGCGCGCAGATTATCAGGATTCGGTGCAGCGATCGTGCCCGGCGCGCGCTCCCGTAGAATGCGCGGGCGATGCGCGTCTCGCTGCAGCATGTATCACACGACTATGCCGGCACCGAGGACTCCGCCGCCGTGCACGTCCTCGATGACGTCTCGCTGGAGATCACTTCGGGCGACTTCGCCGTCCTGATGGGCGCGTCCGGCAGCGGAAAGTCGACGCTGCTGAACCTGATCGGCGCCGTCGATCGCCCCACGAGCGGCCGGGTCTTCCTCGACCAGGTCGATACCTCCTCGCTGAGCGAGAACGGCCTGACGAGGCTGCGCCGCGACGCCATCGGCTTCGTCTTTCAGTTCTTCAACCTCATCCCGACGCTCGACGTCTACGAGAACGTCGCCTTTCCGCTCTCGCTGGCCGGTCAGAAGAACGTACGGGAACGCGTCCGGGCGGCCCTGGCCGAGGTCGGTCTCGGTCATCGGGAAACGCACTTCCCGAGCGAGCTCTCCGGCGGCGAGATGCAGCGCGTGGCCATCGCCCGTGCCGTCATCCACAGGCCGTCCCTGGTCCTGGCCGACGAGCCCACCGGAAACCTCGATTCGAAGAACGGGACGATGATCCTCGATCTGATCCGCAGCGTCCGCCAGGAGCACCGCCCGACGGTGATCATGGCCACGCACTCGGATCGCGCCGCGGCTTACGGCGACTACGTCATCCACATTGCCGACGGGCGGATCGCCGGATGATCCTGCGGGCCCTCGTGCTGCGTCCGCTGGTGCGCGAGAAGCTGCGCACGGCGCTGACGGTGCTCGGCATCGCCGTCGGCGTGGCGGTGGTGGTGGCCATCCAGCTCGCCAACCAGAGCGCTCTCCGGGCCTTCCGCGAGTCGGTCGATGCCGTGGCCGGCCGGGCGAACTTCCAGGTGGTCTCCGACGCCGGCGTGATCTCGGAGAATGTGCTCCTGCGCCTCCGGCCGCTGTGGCGGAGCGGCGGCCGATTCGCCCCCGTCATCGACATCGAGGGCGTGATCGAGCCGTCCCAGCTCCCCATCCGGCTCCTGGGGGTCGACCTCTTCTCCGATCTCCACTTCCGCGACTACCGCTTCGCGACCGTGCTGACCTCGGAAGACCGCGCCGCACCCCCTTCCGCCCAGCAGTACCTGGAGCTCTTCAAGCCCGACTCGGTGGTCCTCCCGGCGCCGTTCGCCCGGCAGCAGGGATTGGCGATCGGCAGCCCGGTCGTGCTCAACGTCAACGGCAATCGCCGGCGGCTGATCGTCCGGGGGATCCTCGAGGCGCATGGCCCGGCGACCGCCTTCAACGGCAGCATCGCCATCTGCGACCTGGCCACTGCTCAACGGAACTTCGGAATGCTCGGCGAGCTGAGCCGGATCGACCTGATCGTGCCGGAGACAGCCGCGGTGACCGCGGCGCTGGAGAAACTTCTTCCGGAAGGCACACGCGTGGAGAGGCCCTCCCGGCGGAACGAGCGCGTGAGCCGGATGCTCCGGGCCTTCCGCGTGAACCTCTTCGCGCTCGCGGGCGTGGCCCTGCTGGTGGGGGTCTTCCTGGTCTACAACACGGTGCTCATCTCCATCCTGCGGCGGCGGCGCGAGGTGGGCATTCTGCGCACCCTGGGGACCGCGCCGCGCCAGATCTTCCTCGCCTTTCTGGCGGAGGGGGCGCTGTTCGGCATCGCCGGGTCGGCGCTCGGCATCCTCCTCGGCAACACCCTGGCCACCTCCATCCTCGGCCTCGTCGGGCGGACCATCAACGCCCTCTACATCACCTCCCGCCCCCAGGCCGTGGTCCTGACACCGGGCGTCATCGCCGCCGGGATCGCCGTGGGAACGCTGCTCTCGCTCCTCTCCGCCATTCAGCCGGCGATCGAGGCGTCCCGCGTCCCACCGGGGGTGATGATCCGCGCCGGACTCCAGCAGCGCACCGGGGTACGGGGACGCAGGCGTCTGCTGGGGGTGGCGCTGGTCTCGTTCATCCTGGCAGTGATCGCGTCGCGGATCCCGCCCACCGGCGGCGTGGCGATCGGCGGCTATCTGGCCGTGCTTCTGGTCGTGGCCGGCTTCTCGGCCCTCGCTCCGGCGGCGGTTCTGCGCACATCGGCCCTGGCCCGTCCAGTGATGAGGCGGCTGTTCAACGTGGTCGGCACCGTGGCGGCGGCCGCGGTGCAGGCCTCGCTCCGGCGCACCTCGGTCGCCAGCGCCGCCCTCGCCCTGGCGATCGGGATGATGGTGGCGGTGGCGTTGATGGTGGGAAGTTTCCGGGAGACGGTGCGCATCTGGGTCGACCAGACGGTGCAGTCGGATCTCTGGCTGCGACCGTCACGAGGGCTCTCCAACGCCCAATCCGCGCTGTTCCCCTCCGCGATCGGCGAGGAGGTGAGGAAGGTGGACTTCGTCCGGGCCATCGATCGCATCCGCGGCCGCGATGTGGTCTACGAGGAGGCGATCATCTGGGTCGGCAGCGGCGATTTCGGCGTGGGGGCGGAGATGGGCGACCTGCCGATGGTCGCGCCGCGCTCCGCCGATCCGGCGCTGGCGGAGGCGGTGGCCCGCGGAGGCGTGGTCGTGTCGGAGAGCTTTTCGCTCCGCTTCGACAAGGGGGTCGGGGATACGGTGGAGCTACCGGTTCCGGGCGGGCGCCGCTCGTTTCCCATCACCGGCGTCTATCGCGACTACTCGAACGACCGGGGGGTGGTGGTCATGGACCGGCCGCTGTACGTGGAGCTCTTCCGCGACCAGGCCATCAACACGATCGTCGTCTACCTGGAGCCCGGTGTCGATCACGAGTGGGCCCGGAGGCGGCTCGAGGAGATGTTCGGTCCGAAATACGGCGCCTTCGCCATCAGCAACGCCTCCATCCGGCGGGAGGTCATGACCATATTCGATCAGACGTTCATGATCACCTACGCCCTCCTCGGCGTGGCGATCGCCGTGGCCGTCCTCGGCATCGTGAACACGCTCTCCGCGCTGATCCTCGAGCGGACGCGCGAGCTGGCCCTGCTCCGCGTCACGGGCATGTCCCGCCGCCAGGTCCGGACGATGATCGTGCTCGAGTCATCGCTCATCGGCGTGGCCTCGACGGTCACCGGCGTGGCCATGGGGTGGGTGCTGTCGTGGATCCTGATCCACGTCATCAACAAGCAGTCGTTCGGCTGGACGATCGACTTCCACGTGCCGGCCGCGCTGATCGCCGTGTCGCTGGCCATCACCTTTCTCTCCTCGCTGGCCGCCGGGGTCATCCCGGCGCGGCTGGCGAACCGGATTCCGGTGGCGGCGGCGATCAAGGCGGAGTGAGCAGCGGGAAGCTTCCGGCTTCGGTTAACGGCGTAGACTGTCTCCCGTGTCGCGCCGAGTCCTCCTCCTCCTCCTCCTCGTGGCGGCGGCCCTGCTTCTGGGTGCCCGGCAGCGCGCGGTGCGTCCCGCGCCCGCGCCGGTTCCGACATTCAGCAACGAGGTCGTCCGCATCTTCCAGAGCCACTGCCAGTCGTGCCACCGCCGGGGCGACATCGCGCCGTTCTCGCTGACGACCTACCGGGAGGCGGCGCCGTGGGCGCAGGCAATCAAGTTCATGACCGCCACCCGGCGGATGCCGCCATGGAAACCGGCCGCGGGATGCGGCGAGTTTGCCGGCGAGCGCGTCCTGACGCAGCAGGAGATCGAGACCATCGGACGATGGGTCGACGCCGGAGCTCCGGAAGGCGACCGCAGCCATCTTCCAGCCCCGCTCGACTTCGGCGGCGGCTGGACACTCGGCGAGCCCGACCTCGTTCTCTCTTACCCGCAGGCCTACGTACCACCGGCATCGGATGACATCTATCGCTGCTTCCCCATCCCGACGAACATCACCGAGGAGCGGTGGGTCTCCGGCATCGACGTGCATCCCGGAGATCGCGGGAGGGTGCATCACGTGATCGCCTTCATCGACACGACGGGCGACTCGGCGACGCTCGATGCAGCCGATCCGGAGCCGGGTTACACCTGCTTCGGCGGCCCGGGATTCGAGCTCAGCGCCGACGCGACACTGGGCGGGTGGGCGCCGGGCTACCGCGCCTTCAAGCTCCCGGAAGACGTGGGGCTGCGGCTCCCCGCAAACTCGCGTGTGGTCCTGCAGGTTCATTACGCTTCGCACCACGGGCAGCCGCAAGCCGACCGGACCGAGCTGGGCGTCTACTTCGCCGCCAGGCAGCCGCGGCAACTGCTGCGGGTCATCCCGGTTGCCAACACGACCTTCGAGATTCCGGCGGAACACGCCAACTATCGTGTCGGGGCGGGGATCCCCCTCATCCCCTTCCCGATTCACCTCTGGGTGATCGCTCCGCACATGCATCTGCTTGGCCGCAGCATGCTCGTGCAGACGACGAACGTGGCCGGCGAGACGCGCTGCCTGGTGAACATCGAGGATTGGGACTTCAACTGGCAGGCGATGTACCGCTACAGGGAGCCCATCCCGATCCCGGCCTTCTCGAACATCACGCTCACGGCGTACTACGACAACTCGTCGGGGAACCACCGGAACCCCAACAACCCTCCGCAGCCGGTACGGTGGGGCGAGGCCACCACCGACGAGATGTGCATCGCCTTCCTCGGCGTCACCATCGACGGGGAGGACCTGCCGAACGGGGTACTCGCGGACGACTCAGCGCTCCGCTCGCGCTGACGGTCGCCGGAACGGCGACCACCCCACGAAGTCGCGGTAGACCGCCCGCGTGATCGTCGAGACCACGCGCTCGCGCTGGTTCATGGTCGAGGTCCGGCCACCCGTGGTGAAGACGACGATGAGGACGTGATCGCGGCCGTCCGGCGACGTGATGATCCCGGCGTCGTTGACCGTTCCCGGCATCGTCCCGCTCTTGTGGGCCACCGTGGCCCGCGCCGGCGCTCCCGCCTTGATCCGGCGCTGACCGGTGGGAGAAGTGCTCATGATCCGCAGGAGCAGATCGCGGCTCGGGGGGGAGAGTCCATCCTGCCGCGTGTAGATGCGCTCGAGGAGGGAAAGGACGGCCGCCGGCGAAGCTGAGTCGCCGGGGCCGGTGGCGATCTCGCGCTCGGGCCGGGTGATGTCGATGTCGCTGATGCCGAACTCGCGCAGCACGCGCGTCACGGCCTCGCCGCCGCCGGCGAGCCGCAGTAGGAGATCGGCAGCGGTGTTGTCGCTCTGCCCCATCATGACCTCCACGGCCTGCCGCAGAGTGATGGTGAGGGGACGCCCCCTGGCAGCGTCGCGAATGGGGCTGTGATGCGGGGCGAAATCGGCGGGATCGATCGTCACCTCGTCCGCAAGCGAGAAGCGCCCGGCATCGACCTCCCGCAGGAATGCCACGGCAATGGGGAGCTTGTAGACGCTCCCCATCGGAAAGCGCTCCCCGGCGCGGACGCCGGTGCGCCGTCCGCTCTCGATGTGAAGCGCGGCGACGCCGACGGTCGAATCGATCTCCGCGGCGATGCGCTCGATCCGCTCCTCGACGTTGCGGATGAATCCGGTCAGCAGAAGAAACGCGGCAACGGCAGTCACTGTTCTCATGGTTGTCTGAAGGCCCGATCGTACCCTGTCATCTCCACGTAGCCCGCACCCCGTACGGCGATGTTGCCCGACGACCCCGTCACGTCCACCGCCCCTTCCCAGTAGGTCACCTGCGTCGACCCGGAGGTCACCAGCTCCTGATCCTCGAGCAACGGCCTGACGGTGAGGGAGATTCTGAGGGATGGCACGGCCACCGTCCAGCTCATCGGGTAGGTGGCCCCGCTCCGCGGCGAGCGCCACCTCGACAGCGGCCGGATGCGCATCTGATCGTGCCGGATGTGGATGACCTCCCCCGTGTCGGTGACCAGCGACCCGGAGGAAGTGACGTCGGGCGTTCCGTCGGTGCGGCGGATGACGTACAGCATCAGCTCGGTCTCGTTGTCGAGCTGGATGGAAAACCAGTCCCACCCCTGCTGCTCCTCACGGAGGGCCGAGTTGCCGAACTCGTGGTCCATCCAGGCCAGGCCGCTGGCGCGCTCCCGGTTGCGGCCCGGCACCTGGATGGTCCCGGAGGCGAGAAGGCGCGTCATCGAGTAGTAGTGGCTCACGCTGACGCCGTTCTCTCCGTGGATCGCCGGCGGCTTGGCCGGGCGCAGGACGAGGTCGATCGCGTCGCCGTCCGCCGCGGCGCGCAGGATCCAACTGCCGTCGGCGGCCGTGGCCGCCCGCCACCCCTCGTTGAAGACGTCCAGGCGGCCGGCCGTGGCGGAGGCGGTGAAGGGGGACATGCGGTTCAGCTTCTCGTGGTAGCGGAACTTCCGCCCGCCGACGT
>DATLEX010000283.1:0-30879 GCA_035525045.1 Thermoanaerobaculia bacterium
TTGTCCTGCCAAGGGCACCGCTCGGTAGCTAGGTCGGGAAAGGATAATCGCTGAAAGCATATAAGCGAGAAGCCAACCACAAGATGAGTTCTCCCTGAAGACCCGTGGTAGATGACCACGTTGATAGGCTGGAGGTGTAAGGGCAGCAATGTCCTCAGCTGACCAGTACTAATCGGTCGTTTGACTTGACCATATTTGCCTTGTTTTGATGCTCTCTGCAGCCTCGCATCTCCCAACCCTGCAACCCGTATTCAATGAACCCCGATCACAAGTTTCCGGTGATCATAGAGAGAGGGTCACACCCGTTCCCATTCCGAACACGGCAGTTAAGCCTCTCATCGCCGATGATACTGCGCGGGCAACTGTGTGGGAAAGTAGGACGTCGCCGGGATAAATTCTCGAAAGGCCGCTGAGCAATCAGCGGCCTTTAGCTTTTTTCGCCCCCTCCACCCGCATGAACGACGATCATCAACAGGCCGAGCGCGAGTTCTTCGACCGCTATTACCTGGCACACCAGGAGTCGAAGCCGAGTCTCAACGGCTTCTACGCTCTCTCCGCCGGCGCGCGCACCTACGGCGACCGCGTTCTCGAACACTGCGCCGGCCTCCGCGTCCTCGAATACGGCTGCGGGCTCGGAGGCTACGCCCTCCGCCTCGCCGAGCGTGGAGCCGACGTGACCGGCATCGACATCTCCGAGGCCGCCATCGAACAAGCGTCCCGCCGTGCCGCTGCGCTCGGTCCCGGCATGAAGATCCGCTTCCAGAACGCCGACGCCGAGGCTCTGCCGTTCGACAACGCCAGCTTCGACCTGATCTGCGGCTCCGGAATCGTCCACCACCTCGACATCCATCGCGCACTCTCGGAAGTCCGGCGCGTCCTGGCGCCCGGCGGTCGCGCCCTCTTCTACGAGCCGGGCGCGCACCATCCTGCGGCCCGCCTCTATCGCCACCTTACGCCGGATCGCCATACCCCCGGCGAACATCCGCTCACCCGCGCCGATCTTCGCCTGATCGCGTCGTATTTCCCCTTCGCGCACATCGAGCACTTCGATCTCGTCTCCGTCGCCGCCATTCCGTTCCTTCGCCGCCGCGGCGGTGTTGCCTTGCTCCGCTTCCTCGAGGCGATCGACCGGACGACGTTCGCCCTGCTGCCCTTCGCCAGAGTGTGGGCGTCGGTGCTGGTGATAGCCGTAAGAGCCGGGCCTGAGGGCGCACGGTAGCCTCCAGATTTTCGGGCAGCGGCCCCCGTCCCTGCCATTCCACATGCGAGGGGGTCTGCTGGCGCTTGTAGACCATCGGGATACTCAGGTCGAGAGCCCCTTCCTTCATCCAGCCGCCCCAGTCCTGATAAACGCGGTAGTTGTAGCCGATCGAGAAGTTCAGAGCCCCGGCGCCCGGCGGCCGCCGCGACAGCGGGATGATCGGCATCTCGGGTTAGCGGTTGTAGTCGAGATGGATGCCGTCGACGTCGTAGTCGCGGAGCAACTCGACGAGGACGCGGATGGTGTAGTCGGCGGCATCCGGGTGGCCGAGGTCCATGAACCAGAGTCCGGACGACATTCGCTCCCCGAGGAACGGGGTGATGGTCCCGTCGGTGAACGACGGGTGCGTCCGCGTCAGCCAGTAATCCGGCTCGGGAGCCCGGTATCCGTGGCGGTTGAACAGGTGGTTCGGATCACAGGGAACCCGGCACGGCCATGCGGCCATGGCGATGTTGGGGTGGCCGGTATAGACCGGGCCGATGTTCACCCAGGCGTGGACCTCGATTCCCTCCGGATGCGCCTTGTCGATCAGGTACTGCAAAGGGTCGAATCCCGGCGGGGGGACATAGTTCTCCACCCACCCTTCCGGAGACTTCGCGTAGAGCCCCTGCGCGTTGCGGCGGATCTGAGCAATGATCGTGTTCAGGTTGCCCCGCCTGGCCCGTTCGATCAGCTCATCGATCTGGGCGGGGCTGCGGAGGCCGGGATTGAACGAGTCGACCCAGAGCGCGCGGACCTCATGGAAGCCCGGCGGAAAGCAAGAGTCCGGTCTCGGACGCAGGATTGATTTCGGCTATCCTCCGGCTATCGCGTGCTGCTCGTCCTGACCGCCGCCACCTTCCTCTTCCTCGGCCGCGAGCTCTCTTTCCGGCTCTGGCGCCGCGCCACTGAGCCGCTCGGCTTCGCCGAACAGGCTGTCTCCGCCGCCTCGATCGCCTTCGGCCTCTGGCTGGCCTCGGTGTGGTTCCTGGCCCTGACCGGTTCTCTGACCGCCACAGCGCTCGCCTTTCGCAACATCGCCTTCGCCTTCGCGGCCGCCCTGCTCTGGTTCCAGCGCTGGCGCCGCTCGGACCTCGGTCCCCCCTCGTCACCGGTCCGGGCCCCGCGCCTGGTGCTGGTGGCACTCGTTCCCCTCGCTCTCTGGTGCGCCTTGATGCTGTGGCGCGGGTGGGTGGTACCGCCGCTCAGCCACGACGTCCTCGCCTATCACCTTCCCAAGGCGGCGTTCTACACGCGCGCGGCCGCCTACGACCCCCTGCCGGCCATGCCCGCCCGAGCGCGGAACATCCCCGTCAACTACGAGATGCTGCTCGCCGATGTCCTCCTCATCGAAGGCGACGACGCGATCACCGAGTGGCCGAGCGTGCTCCACTATCTCTTCTTCATCGCCGCCGCGGTCGCGCTGGCGCGACGCTGGTGGGACGACCGCGATCCGCTCACGCAGGCGGTGATCGCCCTCCTGGCCGCGGCGGTTCCCGTCGCCCTTCTTCACAGCGGAGCCCACAAGAACGATCTGATGACCATGGCCTTCACGACCGCGGCCCTGGTCTGGCTCGGCCGCTTCACGACTCATGGCGAGCTCCGGGCCCTCCTCCTCGCGGCCGCGACGCTGATGATGGCCGTCGGAACCAAGCCTCAGGCTGCCATTCTTGCCGTTGCGGCGATCCCCTTCGCCCTCCGCCGGCTTTGGATGGGAGGGCGGTTCTGGTCTCGTCTGTCCAAGGTCGTCGCTGCGAGCGTGCTCTTCATCGTGCTGCTCGGCGGCGCGTTCTGGCCGCTCGACCGTGCGGCGACCATGGCGCCGGCACCCGGCTCGGCCCCGCAATCATCCTCCCCCATTCGCTTCGGCGATTGGGAGAACCTCTGGCAGGTGCCGTACGTCCTGGTCGCCGCACCTTTCTCGCGCAGCGCGACCGCGCTGGCGGTGCCGTGGAGTGAGAGGCCGTGGTTCTGGCGCCGCTTCGAGATCTATTTTTCGGAGCTCGGCCTGCCGTTCGCGTTGTGTGCGCTGCTCCTTCCGATCGGCATCTGGCGATACCGCCGGCGCGTCCCGGAGAGACACACGGAGCGCGTCGTGGTCTCCATCCTGGTCATGGTGACGTTCGTGGCCATCCTTCCCGTGGTCTTTCGCCCTCTCGGTCTCTACGCGATCTCGGCGCCGCGATACGTCCTGTTCATCGTGCCGGTCGTCTTCGCCTGGACGGTAGTCCCGCTGCTCCGGTTCGATCTTGCGGCGGGGGGCCGGGTCGCCTCCCTTGCGCTGGCCGCCGTGATCTTCGTCGCCTACGCCGTCTCCGCGGCGCGACATGACAGCTTCGTTCCTCCCCGCTACGTCGCCTGGGCCCTGCGGAATCCCGGAACCCGCGTGATCCCGTTCGATCCGAATCGCGCCGCGAGCGTGCTCGATCGAATGGCTGCGCCGGATGCGGCGGTGGCGATCGAGGCGGCCGACGGGGCATGGCTCTACCCGGCCTTCGGTGCGGAGTTGACCCGCAGGATCGAGCTGATTCCGGACCGGACCGCGCCGGCCGGCCCACCCGACGCCGACTGGGTCGCCATCGACCGGAAGTTCGAAGCCGTCTGGAGGCACCCGCAGTTCCGTGAGCTCGGTCAGACGGGCCGGTTCATCAGCCGAGGGGCCACGCCGCTGGAGGCCGACCCCCTCTTCGCCCTTCTGGTCTCGCATCCCCGGTGGCGCCTCGTGCATGTCGAAGCGCCGGCGGGGCAGGCGATCTTCCAGCGCCAGCCAGGGAGCAGCGCGCAGCCATGACGGCCGCCGGGCGGTCGCCTGGAACCGGCTGGGCGGTCGACGTGACCGCGGTCCTCGCCAGCGTCGGCCTCGCCGCGGTGCTCAGCCTCGCCTACAGCGCCGCGGCGGGGCGTCTGCTCGGGCCCGACTCCTACTCGGACTTCGCCGGCGCGCTCGCTCTCGCGACGCTGCTGGCCGTGGCCCTCGGCGCGCTGACGCCGATCACGGCCGTGCTGGCGGCGCGCTATGTCGCGGCCGGACAGCCGGCGCGAGTGCGGGGACTGACGCGACAGCTTCTGCGGATCGCGCTGGCGGGCGGCGTGGCCGTCCTGCTGATTGCGGTGGTCGCCGGGCGGCCGCTGGCGGGCTTTCTCCAGTTCCGCTCCGCGGGGATCGTCGCTGCCGCGGTGGCGGTCTACGTCGGGATCGCGGCGTCGAGCCTCGTGCGCGCAGCGATCCGCGGGTCGCAGCGGTTCGGCGACTACAGCCGGAACGTGATTGCCGAGTCAGGCGTTCGTCTCCTGGCCGGAGTCGCGATCCTGATCCTCACCAGGAGCGTCGTGCTGGCGATCCTCGCCTACGCGCTGGGGACGCTCGTGGCCACGATCAGCGGACTGCGCGTGGTCCGGCGCCTGAGCCCCGAAGTCGAAGCGGTCCGGTTCCGCGAGGTGACGTCGATGCTCGGCGCCACGGCGCTTCTCGCCGCCGCCATGGCCGTCTTCCAGAACGTGGACATGCTCCTGGTGAAGCGCTACTTCGAACCGGCGGCGGCCGGGATCTACGGCTCCGCGGCGGCGCTGGCCCGCACCATGGCGGTGCTGCTCATGCCTCTGGAGGCGCTTCTCATTCCCCGGCTGACCTACCTTCTGGAGCGACGAGAGCCCGCCGCCGCGTCGATGGGAAGACTCCTGGCCTTGTTTCTGGCCGGCGTCACGCTGCCGTTGCTCTTGTTCGCGTTCGCGCCGCGCATCATCGTGACGGCGATCTACGGGCGGGCCTACGGGGACGCGGCGCCGCTGCTCCTGCCACTCGGCGGCGCGATGATTCTGCTGGTTCTCGCCTACCTCTGCGGCCAGGTCCTGATCTCGATGGGCCGGGCCCGGCTCGTCTCCGCCTTCGCCGCCCTGGTCGTCGTGGAAGTGTGCCTGGTCATCTTCATCCATGACTCGCTTTTGACGGTGGCGCTGATCCTGGTTGCCACGCGGTCGGCCGCGCTGCTGGTGATGGTTCTGGGACTCCGCCGAGGGCGCCGGTGATGAAACGCGTGCTGCTCATGACGGTGCACTTTCGCAACGCGGCGGAGGTCGGCGCCTTCGCGGCAAATGCGGCGGCGCTCCAGGTCCCGGAGGGATGGCGTGTCGATGTGGCGGTGGTCGACAACAGCGGTGGCCTGCCGCCGCACCCCGGCGTGTCCATCTATCCGGCTCCGGCGAATCTCGGCTATCTCGGCGGTGCGGCGCTCGGCCTGGACCGCTGGCGTGCCGAGCAACACGGCGAGGTTCCGGAGTGGGTGGGAATCGTGAATCCCGACGTCGCGCTCGCCGGGGACGCGATCGCCGCCCTGCTGACAGCCGGCCTTCCCGAGAGCGTCGCCATCGTCGCCCCGTCCGTTCTTCTGGGCGGAACGATTCCGCAGAATCCGTTTCTCCAGCGGCGTCCCTCGTCGTTTCGGATGTGGCTGTACACGGTCGTCTTCCGGAGCGCTCTCCTGACGTTGCTTTTGGACCTCCTCCTTTCCCTGAAGCGGTTCCGGGCGCGACGCCGTTCGGCCGGCGGACCGCGGCCGATCTACGCGGCGCATGGGAGTGCCGTGCTGATCCGCCGGTCGTTTTTCGAGCGCGGCGGGACGCTGTCCTACCGCGGCTTCATGTACGGGGAGGAGATCCATCTCGCCGAACAGGTGCGCTCGATGGGGGGAACGGTGATGTACATGCCGTCGATCGCGGCCGTGCACCGCGGCAGCTCCAGCACCTCCGCGGTACGCTTCTCGAAGAGGCGGCAATGGCATCTCCAAAGCGCGCAGGCGCTGTGGAGCGACTACTTTCGCTCGCGGCCTCCCGGCGGGAATCGCTGATGGGGCGCCGTGCTACAGTCGCGCCAGCGCATGGACGCTCGCCTCATCGACTTCGTGAAACGGATGGCGACGCTCTTCGGACTGGCCGCCACGCGTCACGAGGGGCGGATCCTCCCGGCATCGTTTCTTCGCCTCTGCGGCAGCGAGTTCCGTGACGACGGCTACTTTCTCGACTCGGCCCGGCGCGAAGCGGACCGGCTGATCAACCGGTTCGGCGCCGGGCGCGACAGCGCGGTCCTCGACGCCGGCTGCGGCTTCGGACGGCTGGCCATCGGGCTGGCGGACCGGATTCCGGACCTGCGGCGATACGAAGGGATCGACGTCAGCCCCGCCGCCGTGGCGTGGTGCAGGCGGTACATCGGCCGGCGCCACCCGAACTTCCACTTCACGCTCATCGACATGCACAACCGCCGGTACAACCCCCGCGGCCGGACTCCGGCGGCGCTGGCGCTGCCGTTCGCGAGCGGTACGTTCGACCTCGCCTACCTCTACTCCGTCTTCTCCCACATGGAGCTGCACGACGTGACCATGTACATCGCCGAGCTGCGCCGCCTGGTCCGGACCGGCGGCGGCGTATTTGCCACGCTCTACGTCGGCGAAGGGGGACCGGAGGTGGTGGTCAATCCGGCGGACAGCGACCGGACCTGGACCGGCCCACTGCACTGCGTCCGCTACCGCCGGGAGATGATCGAGGAGCGGTTCCGGGCCGCCGGGTTCGCGATCGAAGACGTCCGGCACGGCACCGAGACGGACGGGCAGAGCGGCTATTCGCTGCGCGCCGTCTGAGCGCCGCGCAGGCGGCCGTACCGCAGCCGCGAGAAGAGCGCGAACACGAGCCGCGGCGGGAGATGGAGAAGGAGCCGTTCGCCGAACATCACGGCCCGCGCCTTCAGCCCCATGTCGTTGCTCCAGTAGCGCCGCTTCGTCTCGAGCGTCGAGCGGAGCGTCTCCCGGAGCTTTGTCGACTTGATCGACCCGGCGTGCAGCCGGTAGCGGACCAGGGGATCAACGAGATTCGCGAAGCGAACGCCCGCGATTGCGACGCGGCTGTACCACTCGTAGTCCTGTGCGGGAAGAGGGGAGTCGGTTCGCCAGCCGCCGAACCGCTCGTAGACCTCCCGCCGGAACATCACCGCCGAGTTTGCGATGGGATTGGAGAAGGGAAAGGCGCGAAGGATCTCGTCGTGCGAGACCGGGTAACGGCGAAAGCCGATCGTCCGTCCCTCTTCGTCGATGACGCGCAACGCGGAGGAGACGATCGAGACGTCGGGATTCGCCTGGAGGAACGCCAACTGGCGCTCGAGGCGGTCCTGCTCGCAGACGTCGTCGGCGTCGAAGCGGCAGATGAACGGCGCCCTGCACATGGAGAGCCCCAGATTGTGCTGCTCGGGCAGTGAGGTGCGCGCGCGGTTCACCACGTGCCGGATGCGCGGGTCGGAGAGGCCCGACAGGCTCTCGACGCCTGATGAAAGGGAAGGATCTTCGATGAGGAGGAGCTCGAAGTCGGGAAGGGTCTGGGCGACGACGCTTTCCACCGCCTCCCGAAAGTATCGCCGGTGAGGCTCGATCACCGGCAGGACGATGGAGACGAGCGGCTGCATCAGCGGCAGACCGCGAGGAGGTCCATTCCTCCGGCTGCGCCGCCGGCGTCGGCATAGAAATCGTCGAGGCCGTGCAGCCGCGTGAAGTCGTGAGCGGAAGTCTCGGGCCTGCGCCGGCGCAGCCGTGCGATCAGCCCTGCCGGGATGAGGTGGCGGAGATTGAGGGGATCGAGCCGGGCCAGTCGATTCGCGGCCGCGACCCGCGCTCCCTCGATCGTCTCGATGGCGCGGCTCGCGCGTATCCCGTGGATGGTCACCTCACCAAAGGATGCCCGCAGGAGCCCTTCCAGCTCCGCGGGCGTGTACTCGCGCACATGAAACCTGTTCCACGGCCTCCGCCCCGAAGGGACGCGGGTCAGCCGGTTCGGCGTCGTCAGGATGAAGGTTCCTCCCGGCCGGAGAACGCGCCGCACCTCGTCGGCGAACGTTCGATCGTCGCCGGCGTGCTCGATGGTCTGAAAGGACGTCACCGCGTCGAACTCGGCAGTCTCGAACGGCAGCCGCAGCCCGCCGTACGTGGTGAACCGGCATTGTTCCGACCCGTACGTCGCGTTCGCCGCGGCGACGACGTCCGGCTCCACGTCCACGCCGACGACCGTTCGCGCGTGCTCGGCCAGCAGCCGGGTGCCGTAGCCGGTGCCGCTTCCGAGATCGAGAACGGCATCGGAGCGGCGGATCAACGAGGTGGCGAAGCGGTAGGCGAAGAGGTGCCGCAGATAGAGAATGTAATCCGGTTCGGAGCTGTACAGCTCCGGGACGAGGCGCTCCCCGGTTTTCCGGCAGTCGGGCGGCATCGAGCGGAGGATTCTACCGCCGGTGAGGAGGCTCGCGGCGCTGGATCCGTCTACAATCGCGGAAGACGAAGATGCGGGAGATCTCGGGTGGGGTTTACGTCGTTGTGCCGGCCTACGACGAGGAGACTGCCGTATATGAGGTGGTGCGGTCACTGCGCACGGCGTTCCAGAATGTGGTCGTGGTCGATGACGGCTCCCGCGATGGGACGGCCGTCCAGGCCGCGCGCGCGGGCGCGGTCGTCCTCCGGCACATCGTCAATCGGGGGCAGGGGGCGGCCCTGCAGACCGGCATCGACTACTCGCTCCGCCGGGGCGCCGGCGTGGTGGTCACCTTCGATGCCGACGGGCAGCACCGCGTGGAGGACATCAGCCGTATGCTCGACGCGCTCGAGCGGGAAGGATCCGATGTGGTGATCGGGTCGAGGTTTCTCGGGCCGCGCTCCGACGTTCCCCCGCTTCGCCGCGGCCTGCTCCGCCTGGCTGCCCGGTTGACGGGGCTGACCACGGGTGTTCGTCTGACCGACGCTCACAACGGGCTACGCGCCTTCCGGAGAGAGGCCGCCGGGAAGATCCGCCTCACCCTCGACGGCATGGCGCACGCCAGTGAGCTGGTCGACGAGATCCACCGCCATGGCCTGAAGGTGACCGAGGTCCCAGTCGTGATTCATTATTCCGAGTACTCGCTGCGGAAAGGGCAGTCCAGCCTGGCCGCGTTTCGAATCGCCTTCGACTATCTGATGAAGAGGCTCTTCCGGTGACGATGTTTCAATGGATCACACTCCCTGCGCTGCTCGTGGTCGTGCTGATCACCGCCGCGGCCATCCGCCGCCGCCGGCTCAACTCCCGCGCCGGCGCGGCCTGGCTGCTGCTCTGGGTCGCCGCCGCCGTCTCGGTTGCGTTTCCCGACATCCTGGTCGTCGTGGCGCGGTTCCTCGGCATCGGCCGCGGCGCCGATTTGATCCTCTACTTCTCCATCCTCTTCATGTTCGCCGGCTTCTTCCTGGTGTACCTCCGATTCCGGCGCATCGACGATCAGCTCACGCGGATCGTCCGGCATCTGGCCATTCGCGACGGCGAAGAGAAACGCGGCGGCAAGGCCGCTCCCTGATGACTGCTCGCGCTCTCTTCTGTGATCGCGACGGCGTGGTGAACGAGCTGGCCTACTATCCGTCGCACGACGAGTGGGAGTCGCCGCGGGACGTCGGCGACCTTCGCATGCGCGAGGGCGCCGCCGCGGCGCTGCGCGAGGCCGGCGGCCGCGGCTGGCTCCTGTTCCTGATCACGAACCAGCCCAGCTACGCCAAGGGAAAATGCCCCCTGGAAGGGCTGCAGCGCGTGCAGGATCGCGTGCTGGAGATCCTGGAGGCCGGCGGGGTGAAGATCACCGAATCGTTCGTCTGCTATCACCATCCGCAGTCGCGGATTCCCGGCTTCGGCGCCTGCCAATGCCGGAAGCCGAGCCCCTGGTTCCTCCGCGAGGCGGCCAGGAAGTACGCCATCGACCTCTCCCGCTCCTGGATGGCCGGCGATCAGCAGAGCGACATCGAAGCGGGGCGCCGGGCGGGGTGCCGCACCGCGCTGGTAGAATACGAGCACTCCCAGTCCAAGCGAGGGTCGCTCGAGGCCGATCTGGTCTGCAAGGATCTCGCTGAGCTGGTTCACAAGATCGACTGATGACGCCGAAGCTCCGCATCGACCTCTATGCCGACGGTGCCGACGTGCGCAGCATGGTCGCCGCGCGGGAGGCCGGGCTGGTGAAGGGCTTCACCACCAATCCGAGCCTCATGCGAAAGTCGGGCGTCACCGACTACGAGGCCTTCGCCCGCGAGGCGCTGGATGCCGTCTCCGGGATGCCGATCTCCTTCGAGGTCTTCGCCGACACCTTCGAGGAGATGGAGCGTCAGGCCATGCTCATCGCCACCTGGGGGGAGAGCGTGTACGTGAAGATCCCGGTCACGAACACGCGCTCGGAGTCGTCGATCCCTCTCATCCGCCGCCTCTCCGGCGCGGGCGTGAAGCTGAACGTGACGGCCATTCTGACCCTCGACCAGGTGCGGGAGGTGGTCGGCGCGCTCGATGCCGGCGTGCCGGCCATCGTCTCCGTCTTCGCCGGGCGGATCGCCGACACCGGGCGCGATCCCGTCCCGCTGATGCGCGAGGCCGGCGCGATGGTGCGGCGGAAGCCGAAGGCGCAGCTCCTCTGGGCCAGCTCACGCGAGCTGCTGAACATCTTCCAGGCCGAGGAGTGCGGCTGCCACATCATTACCGTGACCGGCGAGATCCTGAAGAAGCTGGCCATGGTCGGAAAACCGCTCGAGGAGCTGTCCCTCGACACGGTGAAGATGTTCCACGACGACGCATCCGCGGCGGGCTTCACGCTGTGATCGTCACCCGCACCCCTTTCCGGGTCACGCTCGGCGGCGGCGGCACCGATCTCCCGTCGTACTACTCCGAGCATGGCGGGTTCATCCTCGCCATGGCCCTCGACAAGTACATGTACGTGATCGTCAACCGGCCGGTGGTCGGTCACAAGATCCGCCTGCACTATTCGCAGAGCGAGGTGGTCGATCACGTCAGCCAGCTCCGGCACGAGCTGGCGCGGGAGGCGCTTGCGGCCCACGGGATCGAGGACACCTTCGAAGTGGCGTCCATCGCCGACCTTCCGGCGGGGACGGGCCTCGGCTCTTCCAGTTGCTACCTGGTCGGACTCCTCAACGCGCTCCATCACCACCGTCGCGACTACGTCCCGCTGCAGAAGCTCGCCGAGGAGGCCTGTCACATCGAGCTCGACGTGCTCGAGGAGGGGATCGGCAAGCAGGACCAGTACATGGCCGCCTTCGGCGGCCTGACCGTGCTGGAGATCGGGAACGACGGGAAGGTGCGGGTCAAGCCGCTTCATCCGAGCAGCAGCGACGTCGCCGAGTTCGTCGCGCACACGCACATCTACTACACCGGTGCGCACCGCGATGCGCGGGAAGTGCTTGCCGACCAGAACTCCGCCATGCAGAAGAAGGACGGTCCCGATTACGCCCGCGTCTCCGAGTCCCTCCATCACATCAAGGAGCTCGGCTACCGCATCCTCGACGCCGTGGAGACCAACGATTTCGATCGCTGGGGGCAACTCCTCCACGAGCACTGGCTGCAGAAGAAGAAGTTGTCCGGCAAGATCTCCTTCTCCGCCGTCGACGAGATCTACGATGAGGTCCGCTCCCGCTTCGGCGTTCTGGGCGGGAAGCTCATCGGCGCCGGCGGTGGCGGATTCCTGATGCTCTACTGCTCCGCGCACCACGCCGACCTGGAGCGCTACATGGCCGAGCGGGGCATGGCGCGCATGCACTACACCATCGAGCCGGAGGGGACGAAGGTCGTGGCGCAGATGGGCGCCGGGTTCCTCGCGCCGGGGCGCTCGCTGGCCGGCCCCGGAGAAGGCCTTTGACGCCTCCTCCCGGCCACCGCCGCGTCGGGATCCTCGGCGGCGGGATCTCGGGAATCGCCCTCGCCTCGCAGCTCGGCGACGACGTCGACGTGCTGGAGAAGCGCCCCCGCATCGGCGGTCTCTGCGGAACCATCGTCGAGAACGGCTTCACCTTCGATGCCGCCGGCCCGCACATCATGTTCAGCAGGAACAAGGACGTGCTGGGCCTGATGGTCGGCGTCCTGGGGGAGAATGTTCACCAGCGGCGCCGCGAGAACCGGATCCTGTTCAAGGGCCGGCTGGTGAAATACCCCTTCGAGAACGACCTCGCCTCGCTCCCGCCGGAGGACAACTTCGAGTGCATTCTCGGGTACCTGCAGAATCCCAGGGCGAACGACACGCCGTCGAACCTGGCCGAGTGGTCGTACGTCATCTTCGGCGCGGGGATCTCCGAGAAGTACTTCATCCCGTACAACCGCAAGATCTGGAACCATGATCCGGAGAAGATCGGGCTGGAGTTCGTCTCGCGCATCCCGAAGCCGCCTCTCGAGGACGTGCTGAAGTCGGCCATCGGCATCCCCACCGAGGGGTATCTGCATCAGTTGTACTTCCATTACCCGATCGAAGGGGGGTTCGAGGCCATGGTGAAGGCGTTTGCCGCGCGGGCGAAGGCTCGGATCGAGACGGGATGGGAGGTGGCCTCGGTCCGCTTCGCCGACGAGCACTGGCACGTGATGTCAAAGGGAGGGGAGGAGCGGCTCTACGACGAGCTGGTCTCGACGATCCCGATCCATGAGCTGCTTGCGGTCTGGCCCGACGCGCCGGCGAAGGCGCGGGAGGCGGCGGGGAAGTTGCGCTACAACTCCCTCATCAACGTCGTTGTCGGGACGAGCGAGGATCGCGGCGACCCCTACACCGCCATCTACGTTCCGGACACGGAGATCCTCTTTCATCGCCTCTCCTTTCCGAAGGCGTTCAGCGAGAGGTCCGTGCCGCCCGGGCATTCGAGTGTCATGGCCGAGATCACCGCGAACGAGGGAGACGGCATATGGGAGTTGTCCGACGAGGAGGTGACGCGCCGCGTCATCGACGATCTGAAGAAGATCGGCTTTGCCGACTCCTCGAAGATCGTCTACCGCCGCGTGGTCCGGTTTCGCTACGGCTACCCCGTCTACGACCTCGACTACCGGAGCAGCGTGACGGCCATGCGGGAGGCGGTCGCCGAGACCGGCCTGCACCTCCTCGGCCGCTTCGCCCAGTTCGACTACATCAACTCCGACGTCTGCGTCGAGCGCGCGCTCGAGTTGGGGTCAGGTCTGAAAAGTTAACTTCAGCTCTACACCGTGTGGAGCTGAAGTTAACCTTTCAGACCTGACCCCAATGTACCTGTACTTCGAGGATGTCAACTGGGGGCTGCTGCGGCTGTGGGGCGCGCGGGGGGGGGTGTCGGTGCTCGACGTCGGGTGTGGGTATGCGACGACGTCGGAGCGGCTGCGCCGGCTCGGCAACCGGGTGGCGGGGATCGAGTCGAGCGAGGAGGCCATCGCCGTCGCCTCCTCGCGGCTCGACGAGGTCATCCCGGCCGATCTTCAGGACCTCGAGTCCGTGGCCCGGCTGATCGGGACCCGGCGCTTCGATTCCCTGATCTTCGCGGACGTGCTCGAGCATCTCTCCGAGCCGGGAGATGTCCTGAAGGGCTACCTCCGATTTCTCGCCCCCGGCGGCACGGTCCTGGTGTCGCTCCCGAACGTCGGTCTCTGGTCGGTGCGGCTCTCGCTCCTGGCCGGGCGGTTCGAGTACGCCGAGACGGGGGTGCTGGACAGGACGCACCTCCGCTTCTTCACCCGGCGGACGGCCCGGCGGCTGATCGAAGAGGCCGGGCTGGAGATCACCAGGCGCACGTACAATCCGGGCATCGTGAGACCGCTGGTGCCGCTGGTGAAGAAGATCATGAAGGCGGATGAGAGTGGAGATCCGGCCGCGATCCTGGAGTCGCGTGCCTACCGGACCTACCTGAAGACGATCTATCCGATCGAGCGCCTCGCCGCCGCGGCGTGGCCGGGGGCGCTGGCCTTTCAGATGATCTTCGAGGCGCGGCCGCGGTGAAGCTGACCATCTCGATGATCACCATGAACGAGGAGGGCGCCGTGGAGAAGGTGGTCGGCGACATCCGGCGGGTCGCCCCCGAGGCGGAGATCCTGCTGGTCGACTCCAGCCGCGACCGCACCGCGGCGATCGCCACGAGCCTCGGCTGCCGCGTCATCCGCCAGTTCCCGCCGCAGGGATACGGTCCGGCGATGAACCGCGCCGTGCGCGAAGCCTCCGGCGAGGTGGTGGTGACGCTCGACTGCGACGATACGTATCCGGTCGACGCCATCCCGAGGCTCGTGGAGCTGATCGAGCAGGGGCACGACCTGGTCAACACCACGCGCGTGAAGCGGCGGCCGAAGGCGATGCCGCTGGCGAACTTCATCGCCAACCGGGCCTTCGCGCTGGTCGCGCGCATCCTGCACGGCATCCGCACCACGGACCTGCACAGCGGCATGCGCGCGTACCGCAAGTCGATGATCGACCGGGTGCAGTGGAGCGAGCAGGGTCCGGCGCTGCCGGTGGACATGCTGCTCATTCCCTATCGCCGGGGATTCCGGATCACGGAGGTCCCGATCGACTACCGGGAGAGGATCGGGGCGACGACGCTGCGCCGGTTCTCGAGCACGTGGTGGACGCTGAAGAGGATCTGGAAGTCGCGGCGGACATGAAGGTGGCCATCCTCGCCGGAGGGAAGGGGACGCGGCTCGGCGCGCTGGCTCGCGGCCTGCCGAAGCCGATGGTGATGGTGGCGGGGCGGCCCTTTCTGGAGTACGTGGTCGAGTCGTTCACCGCCTGCGGCTTCACGGAATTCGTGTTCCTGGTCGGACATCACGCCGACGTCATCGAGTCGCATTTCCGCGGCGGCCGCGGCGAGGTCCGGTTCGAGTACAGTCGCGAGAGGCAGCCTCTCGGAACGGGCGGCGCGGTCCGCAATGCGGAGCATCTCCTCGGCGAGCGGTTCATCCTGACGTACGGAGACGTCCTCCGCCGTTTCGACTACGATCGGTTCGTGAACGAGCACCACGGCAATTGCCTCGCCGCCTACCCGCGCATCACCGCGGGGAACACCATTATCGAGAACGGGCTGGTCATCCTCTTCGACAAGTCGGCGGTGGATCTGCCGTACGTCGATGCCGGTTTCTCGCTGGCCGGCAGGGAGACCATCGAGCTCCTGCCGCCGTTCGGAGCATGCTCGTTCGAGCAGATCGTCTACGGCACGCTGGCCATCGAGCGGAGGCTGGCCGGCGAGATCGTCGACCAGGCGTTCTTCGACATCGGGACGCCGGAAGAGCTGGCCCGGACGCGCGCGGAGCTCGAGGGAGAACGCCGGTGAGGGTGATGCTCACCGGGGCGGCGGGGTTCATCGCCTCGAATCTGATCCCCCGCCTGCTCGCCCGCGACGACGAGGTCTTCGGAGTCGACAACTTCTTCCTCGGCCGCCGGTCCTTTCTGCAGCCGTTTCTGGAGCACCCCCGTTTCCACTTCTCCGAGTTCGATCTCCTCGATCTCGAGCGCGTCGTCGCATTCTTCGAAGAGGCGAAACCCGACCTGGTGTGGCACGTCGCCGCGAACAGCGACATCAGCTACGGGACGAGCTATACCGACTTCGACCTCAAGGGCGGCACGATCGTCACCTACAACGTCCTGGAGGCGATGCGGCGGACCGGCTCGAAACAGATCCTCTTCTCCAGCAGCGGCGCCGTGTACGGCGAGCCCACCGTGATGCCCACCCCGGAGGACTACGGACCCCTCTTTCCGATCTCGCTCTACGCCGCGAGCAAAGTGGCCTGCGAGGCGCTGATCACGGCCTTCGTTCACAACTACGACATGCGCTGCTGGATCTACCGATTCGGCAACATCGTGGGGCCGAACCCGACGCACGGAGTGATCTACGACTTCACCAGGCGCCTGCTCGACGACCCGCGGCAGCTCGTCGTGCTGGGCGACGGCACGCAGTCGAAGCCGTACGTGCACGTCGAAGACTGCATCGACGGGATGGAATTCGGATTCCGCAACGCCGGGCAGGCCGTCAACTGCTACAACCTCGCCGTGGATGACCAGACCTCCGTGACCGAGATCGCCGGGTGGACCATCGAGGAGCTCGGCCTCGACCGCCGCCAGGTCGAGATCCAATACACGGGCGGCCCCCGCGGCTGGCGCGGGGACGTCCCGCAGGTGTGGCTCGATACGGCGCGGATGACTGCCCTCGGATGGAAGCCGCGCCTCGGAAGCGCCGAGGCCGTGCGCAGGACGATCGCGGAAGTGGTGGCCCAGTTCCGCAGCGGCGTCGTGTCGTGAACGGGCGCATCCGACTGCTCCTCGTGCTCGCCGCCCTCGCCGTGGCGGTCCGGTTGTTCGCCCTCACGTTCCTTCATCCGCTGAACTGGGACGAGGTCGAGTACTTCCGCGCGGCCGACTGGGTGCGCCAGGGGCTGGTCCCCTTCCGCGACTTCTGGGAGCATCACACCCCGCTGCAATGGTTCGTATTCGCGCCGGTGACCGCGCTGACCGACAACCCTGGTTCATCCGCGGTGATCGTGATGCGCTGGGCCCAGGTCCCGCTGTGGATCGCGGCGTTCTTCCTGGCCAACCGGCTGATGCAGCGGGCCGGCATTGATGCCTTCGCGCGCTGGATCGCCATCGTCCTGGCGCTGAGCAGCTCCCTGCTGATGATCTCGGCGATGGAGTACCGCGTCGACGTCCTGGCCAACGTGCTCTACCTCGGCGGGGTGCTCCTTCTCGTGCGATCCGGGGCGCTCCGAGACGGTTTCGCCGCCGGCGTGCTGCTCTGCCTGGCCGGCCTGGCCAACCTCCGCCTCGGCCCGCTGCTCGCCGCGACCGCCATCGTGGGCGCGCTCGTCGATCCGCGTGAGGGGCGCTGGCGTCTCTCGAAACGAGCGTTGGCGCTCTTTGGCGGCGTGGCCGCGGCGCTGGCCGCGGCCCTCCTCTATTTCGTCGCCACCGGCTCGCTCGGCCCTTTCGTCCGCCACGTCCTCGTCGAGAACTACATCGGCGAGAAGTACGCGCAGCGCGTGCCGCTGGCGTTCCTCCATCGCATCCTCGTGCCGTTCGGCGTGCGGATCTACGGCGGCGGCGAGGCGTTCCAGTGGTCCGGGATCGACTTTGCCGGTGCAGCGGTCATCGTTCTCGGCCTGATCGGTCTCGTCCGAGCGCTGCGCGGCTGGCGGAATCCCGACATCCTGTTCGTCCTCGCTCTGCTGCAGATCGCGAACATCGCATTCATCGCCGGGATGAAGTTCGTTTATCACTATCACCTGCAGATCGCCGTCCTGCTGATGCTGCCCTTCGTGGCCGCCTTCGCCGGCGAAGTCGTGGGGGCGCCGCGGTGGCGGCAGGCGATCCTCGCCTTCCTCCTGGTCGCGAGCGTGCTGAACGTGCTCATCGTGCTCCTGCGCGGCAAGGAGCTGGAGCTGCAGTACCAGGATCGGATCATGCGCGAGGCTCATGCACGCACGTCCGCGGGCGAGAAGGTCTTCGACGGCGTCGGATGGGCGATCCGGCGCGAGCCGGCCTACCGCTTCTGGTTCCTGCCGGTCCTGGCGCGGCAGCTCGTCGCCCACGGGCACGCGCCGCCGTACACGCTCGCCCAATGGATCAGCGACCCGCCGGCCGCCGTGATCACCGACCGCAACGCGCTGGTCTGGCTGAGGATGCATCCCGACCTCGCCGGATACGTCGTCCGGCACTACCTGCCGCTGTGGCGCAACCTGCTTCTTCCGGGCCTGAGCGCGCGCATCGAGCCGGGGTCGGACGCGCTGTGGATCGTTCCGGCCGACGGCCGCTACCGCGTCATCGTCGCGCCGGAGCTGGCGGCGCATCCATGGTTCCGCCATCCGCTCGCCCAGCGTGTGGGGTCGGACGTGGTGCTCGAGCCGCTCGGCGCAGCGAGCCTGCAATGGAGCGTGGACGGCAAGGCCATCGAGCCGGCCGATACGATCGAGCTGAGGCGCGGCAGCCGTCTGACGGCGGTCTCCGCCGCCGCGGAACCGCTGGGGGTGTTCCTGCTGCCGGGGGACGAGAAGGTGTGGTTCCGCCAGCCGCCGCCGGACGTGACTCTCGACGCCGAAGGGCCGCGCCAATGGCACATTCCGGTCATCGTCAGCGCACCGACTCCCATTTCGTCTGCGAGACCTTGAGGGCGGGGTGGGAGACGAGGAGGTGCCACACCACCGCGCAGAGGCCCTCGGTGTGCGGGGTGATGCGGTCGGGCGAGACGAGGGGGATGAGGATGCACTCGTCGGCGGCCTGTTTGGTGTAGCCGCCGTCCTTCCCCACCACGCCAAAGACGCGGGCGCCGACGCGTTTGGCCTCCTCGATCGCGCGCACCAGATTCACCGAGATGTTCTTCTCCACGTTCCCGCCGCCGACGGAGAAGATCAGGAGGGCGTCGTTGCCGTTCAGGCGGGAGGTCTTCAGCCAGTCCACCAGCACGCTCTCCCAGCCGTCGTCGTTGATCCGCGCGGTCAGCTCCGAGACGTTGTCGACCGGGGTGTAGGCCTCGAACCCGCAGATCTTCCGGAAGTCGTTGACGGCGTGGCTGGCGTGTCCCGCCGAGCCGCCGATCCCGAGAATGAACAGCCGGCCTCCGGCGGCGCGGACGGCGGCGAGGGCGCCGGCCATCCGGTCGATCGCCTCCGCGTCGAGGCGGCCCACCGCCAGGAGAGTCTCGTCGAGATAGGTTCTGCTGAAGCTCATCAGGTGATGATCTTACAATCGCTCCGATGCCTGGAGCGGGCCGCGTAGCCCTCGGAGCGGTTGCCGGCGCAATCGTCGCCGCATTCTGCGCGCCGCTGATCCGGCCGCTTTTCGACGTCCCGCAGGGCGGCGCCGGCTTCGTCACGGTCCACCAATACCCGAAGGGGTGGGACTATGCCGTGGCCGGGCTGGTGGTTTTCCTCTCCTTTCTGGGTGGACTGGCCGCATCGCGCGCGGTCCCGGCGCAGTCGCCGCCCCACCTCCCGTCCGGCGGCATTCGCCGCCGCGTCTCCGGCTCCGTCGCCGCCCTGGTCTTTTTCTTCATGCTCTTCGCCCACGACCAGCCATACGCGCTGATGGACATGTTCCATGAAGGGGAGCGCCTGACGCCGGCATTCGTGATGCGCGAGGGGGGCCGCCCTCACGGCGACATCTTTCTCCTGCACGGCGTGGGAACGGACGGCGGGCTCGACGCGCTGCTCATGGGCGACCCGCCGTCGCCATGGCGGGCCCGGCGGATGTACACGATTCTCAACGCCGCGACCATGGCCCTGCTCGTCCCGATCGCCGTGGAGGTCTGCGCGACGGCGACGGGCGTCATCCTGGCCGTTCTGCTGTCGATGGCGGCGATGGGGGCCGGACAGGCGATCGGGTTCCCCTATTTCCGGCTCGCGCCGCTCCTGATCGCCACGCTCGCCTTGCTCCGCTTCGCCCGGACGTCCCGTACGAGATGGCTGGCCGTGGCGTTTTCCGCCTCGACGCTGGGCGTGCTCTGGAGCCTCGATACGGGGATCTACGCCGTCGGCGCCGCCGGGTTGCTCGCGGCCGCGGGTCTGGTCGCCGCGCGCCGTCTGCCGAACGGAAGGGAGATTGCCGCGGGGATCGCCGCGGTCGTGCTGCCGCTGGCCGTGCTCGTGGTGATCCGCGCCGACATCAAGGCCTTCTTCGTCGACTCGTTCATCATCATTCCGTCGGCGGTCGATGCCATCTGGGCGCTCCCTGCCCGGCGCGACTTCTCCCTGGAAAGCGCGCGCTACTACGGGCCGCTTGCCTTTTACGGGTTCCTCCTGGCGCTGGCTTTCCGGGCGCCCGCGCCGGCCCGGCGGCAGATCGTCATCGTGACGATCTTCGCGCTGATGCTGTTCCGGACCGCGGCCGGCCGCGTGAGCTGGAGCCACACGCGGTACGCGATGCCGCTGATCGGAATCGCCGCCGCGGCCTTCCTCATCGAGCCGCTGATCCGGAGGCGGAGGGGATTCTCGGCGGTCGCGGCCGCGCTGCCGTTCCTCCTCGTCTTCGAGACCGGGATCAACGTCCTCGACGGTGCCCGCTCGGTCGCCCGGTGGCCTGCCCGGCAGCGCCACGACGGCCTGGTGCGCTACCCCCTCGGCACCGGGAAGGGTCTCTACACCACGCCGCAGAACGCCGACGAGCTCGCCGCGCTGAACGGCTACATCCACGCCCTCGGCCCCGAGGCCCGCTTTCTCGACTTCTCCGGGGAGCGCGCCCTCTATTACTTCCTTCAGAGAAGGCCGCCCGTCCGCTGCCCCGACATCAATTTCCTCTCCAACCCGCGGCTCCTCGCCGAGGCGATGGCCGAGCTCAGCGCCAACCCCCCGGCCTGCGTGATCGTCGCCGGGGAGCCGGTCCTCCGCCAGTTCGACTTCATTCCGCACGAAGTCCGCGTCCCCGACCTCGCCCGCTGGATCGACGCGAATTACCCGGAGCGCCTCCAGATGGGACGCTTCACGGTCGCCATTCCCCCTGCCGCCCCCCGTCCCTGATACTTTGCTCCCATGCCGACACACATTGCGCAGCCATCCATCGTCAAGGCGGCGGGGAACAAGCCGAAGGTGATCGAGGAGTACGTGGGGCGGGTGAACTCCGGAACGGATGGGGTGAGCATTGCCCGGATGAAGAGCCCGAGCGGCTGGGTCGAGCCCGGCCAGACGCCGGAGTTCGACGAGTACACCGTCGTCCTCCGCGGCACGCTGCGGGTGGCGACGGGGAACGGCACCATCGACGTGCACGCGGGACAGGCGATCATCGCCCATCAAGGCGAGTGGGTCCGGTACTCCACGCCGGGGCCTGAGGGGGCGGAGTACGTCGCCGTCTGCCTCCCGGCGTTCGGAATCGATCGGGTGCATCGCGACGCATGACACAGGTCTTGATTCTCTCCGAGGCGGACGTTCACTCGCTCCTGACCATGGGCGAGTGCATCACCGTCATGGAGCAGGCGCTGGCGGCGCTGTCGAGTGGGGAGGCGGTCCAGCCGCTCCGGTCGAAGTTCGTCCCGAACGGCGCCCCCGGTCTGTTCGGGCTGATGCCGGCCTGGAGAGGGGGAGGCGAACCATACTTCGGGCTGAAGGAAGTCTGCGTCTTTCCGGGGAACCCCGCCCGCGGCCTCGACACGCACCTTGGGGCAGTCCTGCTGCACAGCGGGGAGACGGGGGAGCTTCTGGCCGTGGTGAACGCCGCGGCGGTGACGGCGATCCGCACGGCGGCGGTCTCAGCCGTGGCGACGCGGCTGCTGGCCCGGCCGGACGCCTCACGGCTGGCGATCCTCGGCGCCGGCGTGCAGTCCCGGAGCCATCTGGCGGCGATCCCGCTGGTCCGTAACATCAAGCAGGTGAGGGTTTACAGCCGCGGCGGGGCCGAGAAACTCGGATCGGGCGTCGAGGTGTGCGCCACCGCCGAGGAGGCGGTGCGGGGGGCGGACATCGTGGTGACGGCGACCAGCTCGAAGGAGCCGGTCCTCCGGCGGGAGTGGCTCGCGCCGGGGTGCCACATCAATGCGGTGGGGTCGAGCGTCCCGACGGCGCGGGAGCTGGATGGGGAGACGGTGGCGGCGGCCTCGCTCTTCGTCGACCGGCGGGAGTCGGCGGTGAACGAGTCGGGCGACTACCTGTTCGCGGTGCGGGAGGGGGCGATCTCGGGCGCGGGGCACATCCGGGCCGAACTGGGGGAGGTGCTGACCGGGCAGGCCGCCGGGCGGACCTCGGCAGAGGAGATCACGCTGTTCGAGTCGCTGGGCCTCGGGATCGAGGATCTGGCCTCCGCAGCCCACCTTTTCGAGAAGGCCCGGCGGGCCGGAACCGGCACATGGGTCGAGTTTTAGCGGAATAAGGTACTCACCACCTCCGTTAGGTCGGTTCCGGGCTTGACAAGGCAGGAGGACCGGCTTAAAGTGCGCCGGTTTTCCCCAACGGGAAGTCCGCAGTCGCTGCAGGTGTCTGCAAAGGGATAGAAGAAGGAATGCCAACGATCAACCAGCTTGTGGCGCAAGGTCGCGCGAAAACCGCGTACAAGACCAAGTCGCCGGCGTTGCAGAACGCGCCGCAGAGGCGCGGGGTCTGCACGCGCGTCTACACGTCGACTCCGAAGAAGCCGAACTCGGCGCTCCGCAAGGTGGCGCGCGTTCGCCTGACCAACGGGATCGAGGTGACGACCTACATTCCGGGCGTCGGTCACAACCTCCAGGAGCACTCGATCGTGCTGATCCGGGGAGGGCGTGTGAAGGACCTGCCGGGCGTTCGTTATCACGTCATTCGCGGCACGCTCGATACGGTGGGCGTGGCCAAGCGGATGCAGGGTCGCTCCAAGTACGGGGCGAAGCGCCCGAAGAAGGGTTGATCAGAGATGCCACGCCGACGCGAGGTTCCGAAGCGCGAGATCCTGCCGGATCCGGTCTACAACAGCCAGTTGGTGACCAAGTTCATCAACTCGCTGATGTCGCAGGGCAAGAAGTCGGTTGCCGAGAGCGTGTTCTACGGCGCGCTGCGGAAGGTCGAGGACCGGGCCAAGGACGATCCGATCAAGCTGTTCAAGAAGGCGGTCGACAACGTGAAGCCGGCGCTGGAGGTCAAGAGCCGGCGCGTGGGCGGATCGAACTACCAGGTTCCGGTGGAAGTCCGGCCGACACGGCGCACGGCGCTGGCCATCCGCTGGCTAATCTCCTACGCCACCGCGCGGGGGGAGAAGACCATGCAGGACAAGCTCGCCGGCGAGATCCTCGACGCGGCGAACAATCGCGGCAACGCGATCAAGAAGCGGGAAGATACTCACAAGATGGCGGAGGCGAACAAGGCTTTCGCGCACTATCGGTGGTAGTTTCTAACGGTTAACGGTTAACGGTTAACGGTTAACGGTTAACCGGAGTTAGCAGTCGCAGCTTGTAGTAAGCGCAGTTTCACCCGATTTCCCAACGCTCCGTCTCGACCGGATAACACAGAAGCGCGTCTGTTCTGCGGTTCCGGACCGAGCAACGGGAAAACCAACAACTGAATGGAAGTGCAGCCGGCGGACGATGTCCGTCGCCCGGCTGCGTGCTGTTGTCGTACGAGAAAGAATTCATGGCACGTCAGGTCGCGCTGGAGAAGATTCGGAACATCGGCATCATGGCTCATATCGATGCCGGTAAGACGACGACTACCGAGCGCATCCTCTACTACACGGGGATCACCCACAAGATCGGCGAGGTGCACGAAGGCACGGCGACGATGGACTGGATGGTCCAGGAGCAGGAGCGGGGGATCACCATCACCTCGGCCGCCACGACTGCGTTCTGGGGAGATACCCGCATCAATATCATCGACACTCCCGGTCACGTCGACTTCACCGTCGAGGTGGAGCGCTCCCTGCGCGTCCTGGACGGTGCCGTCGGTGTGTTCTGCGCCGTCGGCGGTGTCGAGCCGCAGTCCGAGACGGTCTGGCGCCAGGCCGACAAGTACGGAGTTCCGCGCCTCGCCTTCATCAACAAGATGGACCGCATCGGCGCCAACTTCGTGGCCGTGGTGAACCAGATCCGGCAGAAGCTCGGCAAGAACGCCGTCCCTCTTCAGCTCCCCATCGGATCGGAGGACAAGTTCCGCGGCGTGGTCGACCTGGTGCAGATGAAGGCCCTCCTCTTCCAGGACGAGGGTCTCGGCGCGAAGTACGAAGTGGCGGAAGTGCCCGAGGATCTTCGCGCGGACGCCGAGCATTACCGGGAGAAGATGGTCGAGTCCATCGCCGAGCAGCACGACGAACTGCTCGAGAAGTACCTGGCCGGCGAGACCCTGGAGATCGGGGAGCTGAAGGCCGCTCTCCGCGAGGCCACCATCGCCCAGAAGATCACCCCGGTCCTCTGCGGTTCGGCGTTCAAGAACAAGGGCGTGCAGCCGCTCCTCGACGCGGTGGTCGACTACCTCCCCTCGCCGGTGGACATCCCGCCGGTCAAGGGGGTGAATCCCGATGACGAATCGTTCATCGAGCGGGAGGCCTCCGACGCCGAGCCGTTCTCGGCGCTCGTCTTCAAGATCATGACCGACCCGTTCGTCGGCCAACTGGCCTTCTTCCGCGTCTACTCGGGCCACGTGGCCACCGGCACGTCGGTGCTGAATACGACCAGGGGGAACACCGAGCGCATCGGCCGCCTCCTGAAGATGCACGCCAACAAGCGTGAAGAGATCAAGGAAGTGTGGGCGGGCGACATCGGCGCCGCCGTCGGGCTGAAGAACGTGACCACCGGCGACACGATCTGTGACCCGAAGAAGCCCATCGCTCTCGAGACCATGACCTTCCCGGAGCCGGTCATCGCCGTGGCCATCGAGCCGAAGACGAAGGCGGACCAGGAAAAGATGGGCGTGGCGCTGGCGAAGCTGATGCAGGAAGACCCGACGTTCAAGGTCCACACCGACCCCGAGACGAACCAGACGATCATCCGCGGGATGGGCGAGCTGCACCTGGAGATCATCGTCGACCGGATGGTGCGCGAGTTCAACGTCGCCGCCAACGTCGGCAAGCCGCAGGTCGCCTATCGCGAGGCCATCACCCGCAAGTCGGAGGCGGAGGGGCGGTTCGTCCGCCAGTCTGGCGGCAAGGGACAGTATGGCCACGTCAAGATGCGCTTCGAGCCGCTCACCGACGGCACGGCCTTCGAGTTCGTGAACGACATCGTCGGAGGCTCGGTGCCGAAGGAGTTCATCAAGCCGACCGAGCAGGGCGTGCGGGAGGCTCTCGATCGCGGCATCGTGGCCGGCTACCCGATCACCGGCGTGCGGGCCATCCTCTACGACGGCTCGTACCACGACGTCGACTCCTCGGAGATGGCCTTCAAGATCGCCGGTTCCATGGCCTTCCAGGAGGGCGCCAGGAAGGCGGGGCCGATTCTCCTGGAGCCGATCATGGACGTCGAGGTGGTCACGCCGGAGGACTACGCGGGCGACATCATGGGCGACCTCTCCCGGCGCCGCGGAAAGATTCAGCAGATGGAAGAGCGGGGCGGGGCGAAGGTCATTCGCGCCCACGTTCCTCTCTCGGAGATGTTCGGATACGCGACGACGGTCCGCTCCATGTCCCAGGGCCGGGCCAGCTACACCATGCAGTTCCTGGCCTACGAGCCGGCACCGAAGAGCGTCGCGGACGAGGTGATTGCCAGGTCGTCGGGGACCACACAGAGAATTTGAAAACGGGCCGAGAGCCAAAAAGGGAGGTAGATCCAAATGGCCAAAGAGAAATTCGACCGCAGTAAGCCTCACGTGAACGTCGGCACGATCGGTCACGTCGACCACGGTAAGACCACGCTCACCGCCGCGATCACAAAGATCCTGGCCGCGAAGGGCACGGCCAGCTTCGTGGCCTTCGATCAGATCGACAAGGCTCCCGAGGAGCGCGAGCGCGGCATCACCATCGCCACCGCCCACGTGGAGTACGCCACCGAGAAGCGGCACTACGCGCACGTCGACTGCCCGGGCCACGCCGACTACATCAAGAACATGATCACCGGCGCCGCGCAGATGGACGGCGCGATCCTCGTGGTCGCGGCCACCGACGGCCCGATGCCGCAGACCCGCGAGCACATTCTGCTGGCCCGCCAGGTCGGTGTTCCCTCGATCGTCGTCGCCCTCAACAAGGTCGACGCCGCCGACCCCGACCTGCTCGAGCTGGTCGAGCTCGAGATCCGCGAGCTCCTCTCCAGCTACGAGTTCCCCGGCGAGGAGATCCCCATCATCCGCGTCTCCGCCCTCAAGGCGCTGGAGAGCGGCGATCCGAACTCCGAATGGGGCAAGCAGATCATGGAGCTCATGGACGCGGTCGACAACTACATCCCGCTTCCGGAACGCGCCATCGACAAGCCTTTCCTGATGCCGGTCGAGGACATCTTCTCGATCTCGGGGCGCGGCACCGTCGTGACGGGCCGGATCGAGCGCGGCGTCGTCAAGGTCGGTGAGGAAATCGAGATCGTCGGCATCCGCCCGACCCAGAAGAAGGTCGTCACGGGCGTGGAGATGTTCCGCAAGCTCCTCGACCAGGGTCAGGCGGGCGACAACGTCGGCCTTCTCCTGCGCGGCGTCGAGCGCAAGGACGTCGAGCGCGGCCAGGTCTGCTCGAAGCCGGGCTCGATCACCCCGCACACCAAGTTCAAAGCCGAGGTCTACATCCTGACGAAGGAAGAAGGCGGCCGTCATACGCCCTTCTTCAATGGCTATCGCCCGCAGTTCTACTTCCGTACCACCGACGTCACCGGCACGGCGCAGTTGTCCGAGGGCGCCGAGATGGTCATGCCGGGGGACAACACCTCGCTCACGATCAACCTCATCGCTCCGATTGCGATGGAGAAGGGTCTCCGCTTCGCGATCCGTGAGGGCGGCCGGACGGTCGGCGCCGGCACGGTGACGGAGATTCTCGAGTAACGAGAGGGGGTGCTGCTCGCGCCCCACTGTTCTTTGAAGGCAAATACCATGATGAACGAAAAGATCCGCATCCGACTCAAGGCTTATGACTACCGCGTGCTCGACCAGTCGACGAGCGAGATCGTCGACACGGCCAAGCGCACCGGAGCCAGGGTGGCGGGACCGATCCCGCTGCCGACGCAGATCTCGCGGTACACCGTGCTGCGCAGCCCGCACGTCGACAAGAAGTCGCGTGAGCAGTTCGAGATGCGGACGCACAAGCGGCTGCTCGACATCCTCGAGCCCACCACCCAGACGGTGGATGCGCTCATGAAGTTGGAGCTGCCGGCTGGTGTCGACGTGGAGATTAAAGCGTTTGGGAAGTAACCGTTGAACCTGTGGAGGGCAATTCGCTGGACGCAGGAAAGGCGGTCACACAAGAACCCGTGGGGTTCCAAGGTGGAACAAACAATGGCAATCGAAGGAATCATTGGCAAGAAGGTCGGGATGACCCAGGTATTCGCCGAGGACGGAGCGCTCGTCCCGGTGACGGTCATTCAGGCCGGACCCTGCCTGGTCGTGCAGAAGAAGACCGCCGACAAGGACGGCTACGACGCCGTGCAGATCGGCCTTGTGGAGAAGGTCTCCAATCGCCGGATCACCAGCCCCATGCGGGGCCACTTCGAGAAGGCCGGCGTGCAGCCGGTCCGGACCCTGGCCGAGGTGCCGTACAGCGGCGAGGCCAACGTCGGGGACAAGGTCCAGGTGGACATCTTCAAGCCCGGCGACACGATCGACGTGGTCGGACAGTCGAAGGGCAAGGGCTTCCAGGGCGTGGTCAAGCGTCACCACTTCCGCGGCGGCCGGGCCACGCACGGCTCGATGTTCCATCGCGCTCCCGGCTCGATCGGGGCCTCGGCCTTCCCCTCGCGGGTCATGAAGGGAATGCGCATGGGCGGGCGGATGGGGGGGGACCAGGTCACGGTCAAGAATCTGCGCGTGGCGAAAGTCGATCCGGAGAACAACCTGCTCTACATCAAGGGTGCGGTTCCGGGCGGCAAGAACGGTCTGGTGTACGTCCAGTTCTCCAGGAACGGGAAGCGGAGCGAATAGCCATGCCGACCATCGACGTGAAGGACTGGAACAACAAGACGGTCGGCTCGGTGGAGCTGCCCGACGAGATCTTCGCCTATCCGTACAAGGAGCACCTGATCCACGAGGCGGTGCGCAATTACCTGGCCGGCCTGCGGCGGGGGACGCACAAGACCAAGACGCGTTCCGAGGTGGCCGGATCGGGCAGGAAGCCGTTCCGGCAGAAGGGGACGGGGCGGGCCCGGCAGGGCGGCAACCGGCCGCCGATTCACCGTCACGGCGGGACCGCCTTCGGCCCCGTCCCGCGCGACTACTCGTACAAAATGAACGCCAGGGAGAAGAAGAACGCCCTCAAGTCGGCGCTCTCCCAGCGGGTCAAGGAAGGGACCTTCGTCCTGCTCAGCGAGCTGTCGGTCGAGGAGCCGAAGACCAGGTCGCTGGCCGAGAAGGTGGCCGGGATCGGCGTGGAGGGGAAGGCCCTGATCGTCGATTCGTTCGAGAACACGAATGCCGTGCTGGCCTCGCGCAACAACCCGAAGCTGCGGTTCGTGGACGCCTCGAACGTGAACGTCTACGACATCGTCAACAGCCGCTACATCGTGTTCAGCCAGGCGGCGCTGGAGCGGCTCAGAGAGGTGCTCGAGTCATGAACGCCAACGAGATCATCCGCCGGCCGCTGATCACGGAGAAGTCGACGCTGATGCGCGAGACCGGGGCGAACATCATCGCCTTCGAGGTCGACCCGGACGCCAACAAGATCCAGGTCAAGAAGGCCGTCGAGGAGCTGTTCAAGGTCAAGGTCGCCGAGGTGCGCCTGATGAACGTGCGCGGCAAGATCAAGCGCATGGGCCGCTGGGCCGGCAAGCGCCGGGACTGGCGGAAGGCGTACGTGAGGCTCAAAGAAGGGGAGAAGGCCCCCGACTTCATCGAGGGCGTGTAAAGACGAGGCGAAAACGCAATGCCTGTAAAAGGATACAAGCCAACCAGCCCCGGCATCCGCTTCCAGACTCATCACACCTTCGATGAGATCACGAAGTCGAAGCCGGAGAAATCGCTGACCAGGGGGAAGCCGAAGAGCGGCGGCCGCAACTCGGCTGGGCGGATCACCTCGCGCTTCATCGGCGGCGGGCACAAGCAGAAGTACCGCGAGATCGACTTCCGCCGCGACAAGCACGGCATCGCGGCGAAGGTGGCGGCCATCGAGTACGACCCGAACCGCACCGCGCGCATCGCCCTGCTCCACTACGCGGACGGCGAGAAGCGCTACATCCTGGCCCCCAACGGGCTGGAAGTCGGCGCCACGGTCACGGCCGGTCACGGCTCGGACATCCTGGTGGGCAATGCCATGCCCCTCGCGGACATCCCCCTCGGCACGACGGTGCACAACATCGAGCTGAAGGAAGGGAAGGGGGGGCAGATGGCCCGCTCCGCGGGATCGTTCGCCCAGCTCATGGCGCGCGAGGGGGAGTGGGCCACGCTGCGACTCCCCTCCGGGGAGATGCGGAAGGTCCACGTCCGCTGCTACGCCACGATCGGGCAGGTGGGGAACCTCGAGCACGAGAACATCTCCATCGGCAAGGCCGGCCGCACCCGGCACCGTGGAAAGCGGCCGCACAACCGCGGCGTGTCGATGAACCCGGTCGACCACCCGCTGGGCGGCGGGGAGGGGAAGAGCTCCGGCGGCCGGCATCCGGTCAGCCCGTGGGGCCAGCCCACCAAGGGACACAAGACGCGGCGTAACAAGCGCACCACGAAGTTCATCGTGAAGCGGAGAGGCAAGAAATAATGGCACGTTCACTCAAGAAAGGCGCCTTCGTCGACGGCCACCTCGCCAGGAAGGTGGAGACGATGAATCGGGAGCGCGAGAAGAAGGTCATCAAGAGCTGGTCGCGCCGTTCGACGGTCACGCCGGACATGGTCGGGCACACCATCGCCATCCACAACGGCCGGAAGTTCGTGCCGGTGTACATCTCCGAGAACATGGTCGGCCACAAGCTGGGGGAGTTCTCCCTGACCCGGACGTTCAAGGGCCACAGCGGCAAGAAGGTCGAGAAGACGGCCAAGCCGGCGCCGAAATAAGGAAGAGTCATGGAAGCGACAGCAACCCTGAAGTACCTGAAGGCCTCTCCGCAGAAGGTGCGGCTGATCGTCGACCTGGTGCGCGGCAAGAAGGTCGAGGAAGCGCTGCAGATCCTCCGCTACACGAAGAAGGGGGCGGCGAAGGACCTGGAGAAGCTCCTCCGCTCGGCGGTGGCGAATGCCGAGCAGAAGGAGAACGCCCCCGACGTGGACGACCTGGTGGTCTCGAAGATCTACGTCAACGAGGGGCCGCGCGAGAAGCGCGTGCAGCCCGCGCCGATGGGCCGCGCCTATCGGGTCCAGAAACGGAAGGCGCACGTGACGGTGCACGTATCGGACGAAGTCAATGCAGTGAATGAGCGCAGCGGCGGAACGGGCAGGTCCACGCGCGCACGGGCCAGGAAGTAACGGAGGCAGCCTTGGGTCAGAAAGTCAACCCGTACGGATTTCGGCTTGGATTCAACAAGACGTGGCATTCCCGCTGGTTTGCCGGGAAGAACTACGCCGAGACGCTGCATCGCGATCTCAAGCTTCGCGAGGATCTGAAGAAGCGTCTCTCCCACGCCGGAGTCGCGGAGATCGACATCGAGCGGACTGCGAACAAGATGCGCATCAACATCTACACGTCGCGTCCGGGAATCATCATCGGACGGAAGGGCGCCGAGGTGGACAAGCTGCGCGACGAGCTGCAGAAGCTCGTCAACGGCGAGGTCTACATCAACATCCAGGAGATCCAGCGCCCGGAGCTGGACGCCCAGCTCGTGGCCGAGAACATCGCCACGCAGCTCGAGCGCCGCATCGCGTTCCGCCGCGCCATGAAGAAGGCGATGGAGTCGGCCTTCCGCTTCGGCGCCAAAGGAATCAAGGTGCGGGTGGGCGGCCGCCTGAACGGCGCCGAGATCGCCCGTAGCGAGTGGTACCAGGACGGGCGCCTCCCGCTGCACACGCTCAAGGCCGACATCGACTACGGCCTGGCCCTGGCCAGAACGACTTACGGGATCATCGGCGTGAAGGTGTGGATCTTCAAGGGTGAGATGGCCAAGGCGAAGTCTCGGAGACGGCCGCAGTAAAGGGTTGGTCGTTGGCCGTTGGTCGTTGGTCGTGAGGCCGGCGGCTGGGCACGACCAACGACAAACGACCAACGACAAACGAGGAACGACATCATGTTGATGCCGAAGAAAGTCAAGTATCGAAAACAGCAGCGCGGCCGCCGCAGAGGCCTTGCCACTCGTGGCAACAAGGTCTCGTTCGGTGATTTCGCGCTGCAGGCGCTGGAGGCGGGCTGGGTGACGGCCCGCCAGATCGAGGCGGCCCGTATCGCCATGACCCGCCACGTCAAGCGCGGCGGCAAGATC
>DATLEX010000309.1:0-3833 GCA_035525045.1 Thermoanaerobaculia bacterium
GAATTCCCGGCAGCCGCGACACGATGATGCGGTCCAGCCGCCGGCCGTCCACGTCGATGATCTCGAACTGGTAGTCGCCCACCCGGATGACGTCGCCGAGACGGGGGAGGCCGCCGGCGCGGCCGATCAGGTAGCCGCCCACGGTCTGGAACTCTTCCTTCTGCTCGGGGAGGACGGGGATGCCGGTGACGGACTCGAGCTCCTCGAGGTCGACCGCGGCGTCCACCGACCACGATCCGTCTTCGCGCAGGACGATGGCCGGCTCGTAGGCCTCGCCGGCCTCCGGGAGCTCTCCGACCAGGGCCTCGAGGATGTCGGTCGGGGTGACGATGCCCTCCACGCCCCCGAACTCGTCGACCACGACGGCGAGATGGTTCCGGGTCTCGCGGAATTCCTGCAGCAGCGACAGCGCCGTGGCCGTCTCCGGGACGAAGAGCGGCTGCTGGATGTGGCGCTCGAGCGCCATCGTGGAATCGACGTCGGGCCGGTAGATGTCCTTGAGCGTGACGATGCCGCGGATCTCGTCGATCCGCCCCGCCGCGAGCGGGAAACGGTGGTGGGCGCTTCGCGCGGCGCGTGCCCGCAGCTCCGAGAGCGGCAGGCTCGCATCCAGCCATTCGATCTCCACGCGCGGCGTCATCACGGCGCGGACGCGTCGTGCGGCGAGGCGGAGGGCGCGATCGAGGATGGCCCGTTCCTCTTTCCCGATCGTTCCGGCCGCCACGCCCTGATGCAGCATCACACGCAACTCTTCCGGCGTGATCGGCGACTCGGCGGCCGGCTGGACGCGGAGGATCCGGAGGACCAGGCGCGTCGAGGCGCCGAGAACGTGCACGGCGGGCGCGCCGAGGCGCGAGAGAAAGTGCATGGCCGGGGCAACGAACGCGGCCACGCGCTCCGGCGCGTTGAGCGCCAGGCGCTTCGGGACGAGCTCCCCGAGAATGAGCGAGAGGTACGTGATGCCGAGGACCACCACGCCGATGCCGATGGCCTCGCTGTAGGAGTAGAGCGCCGGGATCGTCTCCAGGTAGTCGTCGATCTGGCGGGCGATGGTCGCGCCGCCGAACGCGCCGGCGAAGACGCCGATGAGCGTGATCCCGATCTGGATGGTCGACAGGAAGCGGTCCGGGTTCTCCGCCAGCCGCAGCGCGGCGGCGGCCCGCCGGCTCCCGGCGCGGGCCATCTGGCTCAGCCGCGTCTTCCGCGACGAGACCACGGCGATCTCGCTCATGGCGAAGACCCCGTTTGCCAGCACCAGGAGAAAGATGACCCCGATCTCCACGACGATGGGTTGCGTCATGGCGCGGGAGAGTACTACGGGAGGGGAAAGGGGCGCCGGTGAGGACCACCGGCGCTCCGGAGCTCGTCGTCAGGCCATGGCCGGCCGCGCGTGGTGGCGTGCGTCGCCCCACGCCAGCAGCGGGAAGAAGATCGGCCCAAGGAAGGCCAGGCCGAGCCCGAACCCGACGCCCTTGCCGAAGGCCTGGGCGAAGGCGACGTACATCATGATGAAGACGACGATGTTCACGAAGGGGATGAGCATCAGCACCAGCCACCACCACGGTTTCCCGGCGATCTTCAGCATCACGTAGATGTTGTAGATCGGGATGATGGCCGCCCAGCCAGGCTCGCCGGCCTTCTCGAACACCTTCCACATGGCCACGATCATCAGGACGAAGACCGCCACCCAGATGATCGTCATGACGGTTGCCGCCGGCCCTCCGACGGCCGGCTCCGAGGTCGGGAACTCCTGGAAGAGCATGAACGCGAACAGGTTCTGCATCGTGGGTCCTTCCTCCTTCTTATTCAGTTGTTCTGGATCGTCACGAGCATACGTGCTGCTCTGCCGGATGGCAATGGCGACGAGCGTGAGCGAGCCCTCCTCTCATCCCTTCCTCCACGCTGCCAGCACCTCCTTCTCCCGCTCCGCTCCGATGCCGGCCCGCAGCTTCGCCTTCCGCTCGTCGCTGCGCGAGTGGTGGTACTCGAGCGTGGCCCGGACGGTGTCGGCGAGGGGGCGGAAGGTCAATCCGGCGGCGATCGCCCTCGCATTCGAGGCGCGTCCGAAGCCGGCGTAGTCGCCCTTTGCGGGGATCCAGACCGGCATGTCGCTCCAGGGCGCGACCTTCTGCGCCTCGAGGAACTCGGCCGGGACCCAGGTCAGCGTCACCGGGACGCTGCCGGGCACCACGGCGCGGATCCCGCCGAGCATCTCGCTCATGGTCAGCCCGCCCGCCGGCCCGACGGCGTTGAGCGTGCCGAAGGTCTTCTGCTCGACCAGCCGGATGACCCATGCGCCGAGGTCGTGGGCGTCGATGATCTGGACGGGGTTCAGCGGGTCTCCCGGCGCCATGACCTCGCCGCCGCGTGCGATCCGCACCGGCCAGTAGGTGAAGCGGTCGGTGTTGTCTCCCGATCCGACGATCAGTCCCGGCCGCACGATCGTGGCCCGCGTGCCGAATGCCTTCCGGGCCTCCTCCTCGGCGAGCGCCTTCAGGCCGCCGTAGGTCTCGCCGGTGATGGTTTCCACGGTGGGATCGTCGAGGACGGCCACCGGCGCGCTCTCCTCCATCCCCACGATGGAGTGGTTGCGGTAGACCGAGATCGTGGAGATGAAGACGTACTGGCCGGCCTTGTCGTTCAGGAGCTGGGCGGTATCGCGCACCCATCGCGGCAGGGTGGCGGGGTTGTCGATGACGGCATCCCACTCCCGCCCTTTCAGCGCCTCGATGTTGCCGTTGCGGTCTCCCTCCAGGTGCTCGACGGCGGGAAAGAGACCGGGATTGGTCTTGCCGCGGTTGAACATCGACACCTTGTGGCCGCGCTCGAGGGCATACCGGATCTGGTGCGGCCCGATGAAGCCGGTCCCGCCGAGGATGAGAATGCGCAGAGGCCGGGCCGCTTTCTCCGGCTTCTTCTGCTGCCCGTCGAGGGCGCCGCCGGCGAGGAGGGCTCCGGCGGCCAGCGAGCCGGTGATGAACTTCCTGCGGGTTGGCATGGATGACCTCCGGCCGCCGATCGTACAAAGGCAGCAGTGCAGCCGCTGTTACGAAGTGGGTGCAGTTACACTTGCATGGTGGACCGCAGCATTCTCATCAAGGCGGAGAAGTGGGCGATCTGGGCCGGCCTGATCGGCATCCTCATTCTCCTCCGGCATCTCTTTCCGATCTTCTTCCTGACCTTCGTCCTCTCGTACATCGCGAACACGGGGGTGAAGGCGCTGGGGACGAGGTTCCCCCACCGGCGCGTCAACGTGGTGATCGTCTACCTGGTGATGCTGACGGTGATGACGGGGGTGGGCGTGCTGGTGGTGCCGCGCATGATCAACGAGGCGCGGAACCTGGCTCGGCTCTACATCACCACCGAGGCGGCGCGGGAGGATGCGACGGAAGGGGCGCTGGTCGAGGAGAGCATCGGGCTGATCGAGCGCGAGGCGCGCCAGTTGATCGACTCCTTCATCATCAGCGTGGCCGGGCCGGACACGTTCTACTCGTTCCGCGAGTCCGACGCCTACGCCATGATCGTCAACCGCCTTCACGGCTCGCTGGTCACGGCGACGCCGCGGGTGATACGAGGCGTGACGATGTTCGCCAACAACGCCTTCTTCTTCGTCTTCCAGTTCGTCATCTCCATCATCCTGTCGTTCCTGATGGTCTGGAACCTGCCCGCGACGGGCGAACGGATGCAGAAGTTCGCCTACGGACGGACCGCGGAGATCTACGCGGAGATCGCGCCGGGCATCCGCGCCTTCGGGGTCATGCTCGGCCGCGCCTTCGAGGCGCAGACCGTGGTGGCCATCGTCAACGCTTTCCTCACCTCGCTGGTCTTCATCG
>DATLEX010000313.1:0-6438 GCA_035525045.1 Thermoanaerobaculia bacterium
TCCGCTCAGGGCCACCTTCTCCCCCGCCGGAGGCGGGGAGAAGGCTCTGCGATTCATCTCGGCTTCACCGGCGCCGGAGCCGTTAACCGGCTCGGGATGACACGATCGAAGAAGGCCCGGATCTCGCTGGCCGGTTTCTTCGTGACCAGCTCGCGCGGGGATTCCGAGTACCAGTCGGCCGGAAAATAGCGGGTGTAGCTCTCCTGGGTGAAGCGGCGGCAGAAGAGGGCGATCACTCCGACGTCGGTCTCGCTCCGGATGACCCGCCCGGCGGACTGCACCACCCGCGTCATCCCCGGAATGAGGTAGGCGAACTCGAACCCGGCGCCGTACAGCTCGTCGTAGTACTGCTTGAGCAGCTCCTGCTCGAAGCTCACCATGGGCAGCGCCGGGCCGACGACCATCACCCCGCTGAGCATGTCTCCCTCGTAATCGACGCCCTCGGCATACATCCCGCCGGAGACGGCCAGGATCAGGTTCCCACGGCGCGGCTTGTCCCGGAGGATGTCGAGCATGGCCTTGCGCTCGTAGTCGGTCATGTCGGTGCGCTGGAGCATCACGTTCTTCCGCGTCGGCGGCATCCGCTCGGAGACCTCCCGCAGAAAGGCGTAGCTGGGGAAGAGCGCCAGATAGTTCCCCTCCGTGGCGTCGGCGATCTCCGCGACCAGCGTGCCGATGCGGTCGTAGTGACCGGCGCGGTTGCGGTACGTCGTGTCGACGTCGGGGACGATGACGATCTTGCGGTTGTGGCGCGGGAAGGGGGAGGGGAGCGAAAGCTCGGCCACCCGATGGCGCGGGAAGCCGAGGGTCTTGCGGTAGAAGTCGAAGGGCTCGAGCGTCGCGGAGAGGGCGACGGTGGCGTGCGCGGAGTCGAAAATCGCGGCGAGATGGCCCGACGGATCCTTGCAGAAGATCTTCAGCTTCAGCCCCTCGGCGGTCCTCTCGATGAGCCGGGCGAACTCCTCTCCCCTTTCGCTGAGCAGGTTCGTGAACTTCACCAGCTTGAAGTAGAAGTCGATGAGCGGGTCCTCTTCCTCGGCGACGCGGTTCTCGATCTTCCAGCCGATGTAGGCCAGGATGAGCCGTTCCCACTCCACGCGCTGCTCGATGAAGAGCTCCCGGTCGGGAGCGCAGAGCGCCTGGCTCGTTTCCGGTGTGAGCGTTTCGCCCAGCTCCTGGAAGTGCGCCCGGAGGATCTCGATCAGCTCTTCCCATCCCTCCACCCAGCAGCTCCGCCCGGTCATGAAGTTGCGGATGGCCTCGAAGCTCTTCTCGTGCAGCTCCGGCGAGAAGTAGCCGCGGCCGCGGTCGACGAGGTTGTGGGCCTCGTCCACGAGCAGCACGCAGTCGCCGTAGTCGCTCTCCTGCTGGTAGGCCTTCAGCCCGACGTAGGGGTCGAAGATGTAGTTGTAGTCGCAGACGATGACGTCGGCCTGATCGATCAGCTCGAGCGACACCTCGAAGGGGCAGACCTCGTGCGAGCGCGCCATCTCGAAGGTGATGGCGGGATCGAAGTAACTCATGCTCGTCACGATCTGCGAGAGGAGGCCGCTCTTCTCCATCTTCGAGGAGTACTGCGCGGCGAACGGGCAGAAGTCCTCGTGACAGATCATCTGCGTGTGCGCGCACATCTTCTGCTTGGCCCGGATGCGCAGCACGCGGAACGACCCGTCGTTGAGCATCGAGAGGGCCTTGACGGCCGCCTCCTGCTGCAGGGTCTTGGAGGTGAGGAAGAAGAGCTTCTTCCCCAGCCGGAGCGCCTCGCGCAGGGCCGGATAGAGCGCGGCGATGGTCTTGCCCACGCCGGTGGGGGCGGAGACCAGCAGCGCCTCCCGCTCGCGGACGGCGCGCCCCACGGCGTCGATCATCTCCTGCTGGTAGGGGCGCATCCTCTCGAAGGGGAACCGGAGAGAGGCGGCGAAGGAACGCTTCGCCGCGCGCAGAGCCGCGGCCGTCTCGATCTCCTCGACCAGGCGCTCCAGGCTCGCGGCGAGCGTGGAGGCCACCGTCTCCCGGTCGAGCTCGGCGTCGATGGTCCTGGTCTCGCCGGAGACGAGATCGATCAGCACGAGCTGCGGCGCGAAGTCGAACCGGGAGTACTCCTCCTGCTCGGAGAGGAAGAAGGCGTAGAGGAGCAATTGGTAGAGATGGCGCTGCAGTTTCTCCGACCTGTAGAGTCCTTCGAGCTCCAGGTCGAAGTGCAGCGACTTCACTTCCTCGACCGAGATCCGCATTCGCTCGGCGTCGACGGAGAGCCCGTCGACGCGCCCGGTCACGGTCACCGACCAGGCCCCGACGGTGGTGCGATAGGAGACGGGCACCTCCGGGCGGTAGTGGGGGTCCTCGCCGGCCCGCAGATCGGCGCGCCGGCTATGGATGTCCTGCCCGATCCACATCCGCCGGAAGCCGTCGCCGCGCTCCACGCCGATCCGCCGGTAGGTGGCCTCGTGCACCAGGTCACCGACCGAGCAGGTGATGGCGCGGCTCTCGAAGTCGATGCGCAAGCGTCATTGATGGTAGCAGGGGGTCAGGGGTCTGAGCCCCTACAGTTTCTCGACCACGTCCCCCAGCACGTAGGCATCGTACGGCTCGGCGGTCCGGTACTCGCCGAGCTGCACGGCGGGCTCGAAGTTCCGGTTGTCGGAGAGGCGGAGGTAGAGCTCGCGGACGCTCTTCTTCTTCCGCCCCAGGAGCTCGAGGCTGAGCTGGCCCTGGAGGGAGAAGAGGCGCTCGAAGTCGCCGTGGGGGATGCGCAGGGGACGATGGACGTCGTCGGAGAGGGGGTCCCACTCGCCGATGAGCACTTCATCGTCGGCCTCCGAGTCGGGCTTGATGCAGATGATGATCTCGCTGCCGACGAGGCGCTCGGTGGTGGTGTCGGCGCGCTGGGCATCGTCGAAGGCCCCGGCGAACGGTGCGCCGGCGTCGCCGGCCGCGTGCAGCTCCTGGCGCAGCGCGTTCAGCAGCGGCTCGTGGCCGTCGAGCGGTGTCGCCTCCACCTCGCCGGGGGCGAAGGGGACGATCTCCCCCACCTCGATCTTGTCCAGGCCCTTGAGCGACACCATCCCCAGCAGCCGGATGCCGACGAACTCCAGCCCCGGGACGGCGGGGGTGAAGCCGATGTAGGTCGCCCACGGAGCGCGGAGGCGGTGGAGCTGCTGCGCCTCGGTCAACAGCTCCGAGGAGAGCTCGCTCAGAAAATCGCGCGAGGCCACGATTCCTTCGTTGACCAGGTGCCCGTTGGCGTTGACGTAGGCGTAGAACTCGCGGGCGTGCTGGGTGTGGTCGATGAAGTCGACGCCCCGCGCCAGCGGCGCGAAGAAGTGCTGCACCTTGGCGGGGTCATACCCGTGGGCGATCAGGAAGGAGGCGATCTCGTCGATCTCCTTGTTGGCCTTGCCGGTGGTGAGCCGCGACAGCTCGACGATGCCCGGCCCGTAGAACTCGGTGACCGGCTCGGCCGACTCGTTGGAGATCTTCATCGGCAGCAGCCGGTAGTAGCCGTAGTTGATGGCGATCCGCAGCCCCCTGTCGAACACGAACCCCTTGCGCCGCGTCTCGGAGTAGAACCGCTGGATCTCCACCGCCGCCCGCACCAGGCGCAGGGCGCGGCGCGTGGTGTAGAAGCCGCCGTCGCCGAGGAACTTCTCCAGTTGCAGGTGATGCCGCCGGGCCATGGTCTCGAGCTTGCGCTGAAAGAGGAGCATCTGCCGGTAGGACTTGACCTCTTCCTTCCCGCCGCCGCGCCGGATGTTCCCCATCGTCTCGGTGAAGTTGGCGATGTCGTAGATCAGGCCGAAGCGATGGATCATCGGGTCGACCACGCCCGGCTTGCCGAAGTCGAGAGGGCGCGTCGAGCGCGAGAAGAGCGTCGCGTTCCGCCGGTCGGCCGACATGACCTGCCCGTCGGGAGCGGTGGTGATCCAGACGATGGCCCGCCGCAACTGATTGAGCACGGCGAACTCCCGCACCCGCCGGCTCAGGAGCTGAAACTGCTCCCGATCCTCGCGCGAGATCACGTCCTGCACCGCGGGATGATCGAAGAGCAGGCTCTGGAAGCGGCTGTCGAGCAGCAGGGCGATGGTCATTCCGTTGTCGTGGTTGGGGCTGAAGAAGGGGATGACCGACTTGACCGCCGGCTCCCGCCGGATCAGGTCCCCGGCCGTCGTTCGCAGCCGCTCGAAGGTGTCGCGGAAGGCCTGAAAATCGCTGCGGAGGTATCCGACCACGAACGAGCGGAGCTCGCGCAGGTCGGGTCCGATGAACTCCTCGGTCAGGATCAGCACGTCGTCCTGCAGCAGGCGAAAGAACTGCAGCGCGCGCTGCTCTTCACCATCCAGGATCGCCGCCGACCGCGACGCCACCTCGGTCAACAGCTCGCGCGTCTCGGTCGCCCAGCGGGAGTAGATCCGGTACTTCAGCGCGTCGCCCTGCGTCCGTCCGGCGGCGCTGTCGAGCGCGCTCACCCGCCGCGGGATGGAGGTGAAGTGCCGGGCCAGGTCGAACGAGTGCGCCAGCCAGAAGATGGCGTGGTAGTCGCTCAGCAGGTTCGACATCATCGCGTTTTCCGCGAGTCGCATCAGTTGGCTGGTGTAGGTGCTCAGCGCGGTCTGGGCCTTCTCCTTCCCCTCCGCCTTTCGCGTCACCAGCCACGCCACTTCCTCCACCAGCCAGCGGTCCAGCTTCGCCTCCAGCTCCTTCATCCCTCCCGACTCGGCGAGCGGGAAGCCCGGCAGCGGCGGCTGGGTCTCGTCGGCCGGATGGATGTTGTACGGCTGCGGCAGAAGCGACAGGCCCTGCGAGAAAAGCTCCTCCAGCGTTCTCTCCACGTCGGTGGGGAGGAGGAACGCGTCACTCCGCTGGGCGAGGTACCGGACCAGGGCCTTCGGCATATGGGCGGAGAGGTAGTGTAAGGCAGAACCGTTGACCGTTAACCGTTAACCGTTAACCGTGGTTGAGGTGGGGGTTGTGCCGCGGTCCGTTGAATGATTGACGGTGGTCCTCGACCCGATCGACGATCGGGTTGGACAAGAAAGGAGGACCACCGTGAAGAAGCATCCTGCCAGAAAGTCGAAGCCATCGGAAGGGCCGAACCCCGGGTTTATCCAGCAACGGGTATTGCCGCTGATGGACGTGATCGTAGCTCTGAAAGACGGGCTTCGAGAACTGGTCGTTTCGTCGGGCATGCAGGTGTTGGAGGCACTGCTCGAAGACGATCGCGAGAAGCTGTGCGGCCCCAGGAAGAAGCCGCAGGTCGAGCGAGAGGCATATCGATACGGGTATGACCAGGGGCAGCTGGTAATGGGCGGTCGGAAGGTATCGGTGGCGAAGCCACGAGTTCGGCGAGTGGCCGGGGGGGAAGTGACGCTGCCGGCATGGGAAGCATTTCGAGGTATCGATCCGCTGAACGAGCGTGTCGTGGAACAGATGCTCTGCGGGGTGAGCACCCGCAAGTACGAACGAAGCCTTGAACCGCTGGACCAGGAGCGAAGAGCGATCGGGGTGAAGAAGTCGAGTGTGTCGCGGCAGTTCATCATGGCGACATCGCAGAAGGTGAGCGACTTTGTGAACCGGCCGCTTGACGATCTTGATCTGCCGATCATCATGATCGATGGACTGCATGTCGGCGAGCATGTTGTCCTCGGGGTGATGGGCATCGACGCCAGCGGCAGGAAGCACGTGCTGGGGCTTTGTGAAGGGCCGAGCGAAAGCGAGCGGGTCTGCCGTGGGCTGTTTCGCAACCTGATCGATCGGGGGCTCGTCGTCGAGCGTGCCCGCCTGTTCGTGATCGACGGCAGCGCCGGCCTGCGCAAGGCAATCCGGCAGACGTTCGGTCAGTGGGCGCTCATTCAGCGTTGCCAGCTCCACAAGCTCCGCAATGTGCTCGATCATCTCCCGGAGAGGAAGCGGGAATGGGCTCGCGCGAAGATGCATAAGGCCTGGGAGTCGGCGAGTGTCGAGAAGGCACGTCACATCCTGGAAGACCTCGCTCGATCACTTGGCGATCATCCGGGCGCGGCCGCATCGGTGCGGGAGGGTCTCGATGAGACGCTCACGCTGCTCAAGCTCGGCGTCACCGGCGCACTGTATCGCACGCTGCGCACCACCAATCCGATCGAGAATCTTCAGGGAACGATCCGCCGGGTGACTCGAAATGTTCGACGGTGGCGCGACGGCTCGATGGTCGTCCGCTGGGTTGCCACCGCCTTCATGGAAGCCGAGCTCCGCTTCCGTCGGATCAAAGGTGTGAGAGACATGCCTCGCTTTCTGAGTGCTATCGATCGTGCGACCGGAGCTCAGACGCAAGATGTTCAGAAGATCGCCTAGAATGCGAGGCCACCACCGTCGTCATTCAACGGCGACCGGGGCAACCCCGATCCGAGTTGCGGGCGAGCATAGCAAAGTCGTACCACTTAGCTGCTCGGAACTTCTCTGCTT
>DATLEX010000341.1:0-4141 GCA_035525045.1 Thermoanaerobaculia bacterium
ATCGACCGCGATCTTCACCGTCTGCGCCATCGGCGGGAGGCCCGACTCGTCGATGCGGCGCCACGTGAGTCCCCCGTCGGTCGATTTCAGGACGCCGCTGCCGAGGAACTCGCCGCCCATCCCGGCGTAGACGATGGCCGGATCGGAGGGGGCGAAGACGATCGAGGCGACGGAGAGATCGGCCTGGTCGTCGCTCACCGGGACGAACGTCTCGCCGCCGTCGGCTGACCGCCAGATTCCGCCGCTCGACGTCCCGAGGAGGACGACCGACGGGTCGGCCGGCGAGATGACGACGGCGCGGATCCGACCGGTGGTCCGCTGTCAGTTGTCGGGGTAGTACGACTCGGTCGGCGCGGGGCCGATGGGGACCCAGACGGGACCTTTCTCGAGGGAGTCAGTCTGTGACGCGAGGCCGGGCGCCTGCTCCATCCGGCGCATCTCCCGGAAGGCCTTCCCTCGCAGATCTTCGTCGATGGCCTGGAAGGGATGGAGCCTCTGCCGGAGGAACCACTCCTGGCGCGCGGTGCGGCGCTGATCGCCGGGGCTCGGGCCTCCCTCATCGGGAGCGAGGATGGAAAGGTCGGTGGCGGGCGGCGTGGCCGACCGGCAAGCCGGTAGAAGGAGGGCTGTCGATAGAACCAGGATCGACGGAAGCAGAACAGCGGCGCGGCGGCAATCCATTGTTCAATTCCCACCACTGGTGAGCCCGGTAGGGATCGAACCTACGACCAATTGGTTAAAAGCCAACTGCTCTACCACTGAGCTACGGGCCCGTGCGGACAACATATATGGATGCCGCGCCAGGGTGTCAACAGACCGCGGCGCGGTCAAATTGCCGCGCTCGTGGCAGAATGCGCGCGCCTCCATGCCGCCTCCGCGCTGTCTGGTCATCGATCCCGATCCGCAGTTCGCCTACCTGCTGGCGGGGATCGTCAGTTGCCATGGGCTCGACGTCACCATCGCCGGCGATCCCTTCCCCGCGCTGCGCATGCTGCGCCTCGAGCCGTTCGACGTGGTGCTCTACCACGTCTCCTCCGACTCAGTGGACCACGACTTCGTGCTCGAGACGCTGCAGCGCGATCTCCCCGCCATCCTCGAGAAGACCGTCGTCGTGGCCACGCTCCCCATCGACTCCAGCAGAGTCCCCGCCGGCGTGCCGGTCATCGGCAACATCGACCTGAAGCCGATGATGGATTACCTGACGCGGGATCGCTGAGGCCGTGTCATTAGCGCGAGGAATCCCCTGCGCAAATACGAGACGCGCTCCGTCGGCGGGGGATTCCTCGCCGCGCTTCGCCCCTTCGGGGCTTCGCCGGCTCGGAATGACACGCAGGTGTCATCCCCTGCCTACCACGGGCTGAGGCGCTTGACGAGCTGGATCTGCCCGGCGTGATACAGATCGTGCGCGGCGATGCCGGTCAGGAGCTGCCGCGTCTTCCGGTCGTCGAGGGCCCTGGCCGGAAGCGCGGCGATGGCCTCGCGGAGGGCGCGGTGCTCCCCGTCGAGCAGATCGAGCACCTCGCGCCACTCCGCCTCGCCGGCCCGCGCCGGCGCGGCGAACCAGTTGCTCCCCTTCAGTGCAAACGACCCTCGCTTGCCGCCCCGCAGCCGGCGCCGCACCGCGTACTTCCAGTACGCCGCGTGCACGGCCAGCTCCCAGACGTTGTGCCGCCCCTCCCCCGGCCGCCACAGCGCCTCCCCGGCGCTCACCCGGCGCAGCGAGCCCCGAAGGTTCGTTCCATGCCAGCTCTTCCGGTCGTATGCTTCGTCGATCGCCGAGAGGACCAGGTCCAAAGGATTCGCCATTCATCCCTCGCTATACTTCCGCCTCATGCCCATCCGCCTTGCCGCCGCGGCGCTGCTCCTTCTGCACCTCGGATGCAGCGAGACCATCATGACGGATGCCACTGACCCTATGAACACGGCCGCCGAGCGTTACGTTCGCCTCGTCCTATCCGTCGGCGAGCACGACCCCGACTACGTCGACGCCTACTACGGCCCCCCCGCCTGGCGGGAGGAGGTCAAGGCCGGCAAGCCCTCCCTCGACGAGATTCACGCCTCCGCAACCGATCTGCGGGAAGAGCTGGAGAAGATTCCCCGTGCCCCCCACGAGCTCCAGTCTCTCCGCCTCGACTACCTTCGCCGGCAGACCGACGCCCTCATCGCCCGGACGGAGATGCTCCGCGGCCGGCGCTTCACCTTCGACGAGGAGTCGAAGGCGCTCTACGACGCCGTGGCGCCGCACAACCCGGAGTCGTACTTCAAGGGCCTCACCTCCGCGCTGGAGCGGGAGCTGCCGGGATCGGGGCCGCTGATCCAGCGGCTGGAGTCGTTCCGGAAGGGGTTCGTGATTCCGGCTGAGCGGCTCGACGCGGTGTTCCAGCGCGCGATCCAGGCCTGCAAGGAGAAGACGCTCGAACACATCGAGCTGCCGGCCGGCGAGCGTTTCACCGTGGAGTACGTGACCGACAAGTCGTGGAGCGGCTACAACTGGTACCAGGGGAACTACCGCAGCCTGATCCAGGTGAACACCGACCTGCCGATCTATGTGGACCGGGCCATCGACCTCGCCTGCCACGAGGGCTACCCCGGCCACCACGTCTACAACGTGCTGCTGGAGAAGAACCTGGTGCGGGACCGGGGGTGGGTCGAGTCGACCGTCTACGCGCTGAACAGCCCGCAGTCGCTGATCGCCGAGGGGAGCGCAAATTACGGAGTGGACATCGCCTTCCCGGGGCGGGAGCGGGTGGAGTTCGAGAAGGTGCACATCTTCCCGCTGGCAGGGCTCGATCCGGCGGGGGCCGAACGCTATTACCGGGTGCAGGAGCTCGTGCAGAAGACGAGCTACGCCGGGAACGAAGCGGCCCGCCGCTACCTCGACGGCGAGTTCACCGCCGAGCAGGCGGCGGCGTGGCTGACGCGGTATGCGCTGATGTCGCCCGAGCGCGCCCGGCAGCGCGTCCGCTTCATCGACCAATACCGCAGCTATGTGATCAACTACAACCTCGGCAAGGACCTGGTGCGGCAGTACGTCGAGCGGCAGACCGGCAACGATTCGAAAAGGCGATGGGAAGTATTCAAACAGCTCCTCTCGACGCCGCGCCTTCCGTCGAACCTGCAGTAATGCCGATTCGGCGGGTGGCGGTGCTCGGGGCGACCGGAACGCTCGGCCGCCCCGTCGCGCGCGAGCTGGTCGCCGCCGGCTACGCGGTGACGGTGGTGGCCCGCGACCCCATCAAGGCCGCCAGCCTCGGCGCCACGGATGTCGTGCCCGGCGACGTCTTTGATCCAGCCTCGCTGCGGAAGGCGTTTGCAGGGACCGACGCCGTCTACATCAATCTCTCGGTCCGCCCAGGCGAGAAATGGTCCGATCCCCACGCCGAGACGCACGGCCTGCGGAACATCCTGGAGGCGGCCAGGGCCAACCGCGTCCGGCGCCTGGCCATGATCTCCTCGCTGGTGAAGAGCTACCACGGGCACGACGGTTTCGACTGGTGGGTCTTCGACGTGAAGAACCAGGCGGTGCGACTCCTGCGGGAGTCGGGGATCGCGTCGACCGTCTTCTACCCGTCCACCTTCTTCGAAAACTTCGGACCGCCCGCCCGGGAGGGGGGAAAGATCAGGCTGATCGGCAAGTCGAAGCACCCGATGTGGTTCATCGGCGGGCGTGATTACGGGCGGCAGGTGGCCCGCGCCTTCGCCATCGAGGGCGACGACGACCGCGACTACGCAGTGCAGGGACCGGAGGCGTTCACCTACGAGGAGGCCGCGCGAGTCTTCGCAGAGAACTATCCGCGCGAGCGGCTCACCATCGCGCACATACCGATGCTCCTGGTCCGCGGGATGGGCCTCTTCTCACCCCGGATCGGTTACTTCGCCGCGATCGTCGAGGCCCTCAACGAGTACCCGGAATCGTTCGTCGCCCAGAGGACATGGAACGAGCTGGGGAAGCCGGAGACGACGCTCGCGGAATGGGCGAAGACCGCGCCGTGAGCGCTGTCATTCCGCCCTCTCCCGCTTGCGGGAGAGGGTGGCGCGCAGCGCCGGGTGAGGGTTCTCGGATTCACGAAGAGCCCTCTCATCCGGCCCTTCGCTGCGCTCAGGGCCACCTTCTCCCCCGCCGGAGGCGGGGGAGAAGGCT
>DATLEX010000333.1:0-3099 GCA_035525045.1 Thermoanaerobaculia bacterium
CTGGTCGAAGGGACTGATCATGGAGCGGGAGCGCTTCGACGGCGCGGACGTCGCGCACATGATCAAGAACGTCGGGCTCGAGCTCGACTGGCGCCGGCTGCTCGACCGCTACGGCCCGCACTGGCGCACGCTCTACGCCCACCTGATCCTCTACGGGTTCATCTATCCCTCGCGGCGGAGCAACGTGCCGGCATGGGTGATGCAGGAGCTCGCCGCCCGTCTCGCCAAGGAGCTGGACGAGCCCGACAGCGAGGACAAGGTCTGCTACGGAACGCTCCTTTCGCGGCAGCAGTACCTCGCCGACATCGAGCAGTGGGGCTTCCTCGATGCGCGTCTCGACCCGATGGGCAGCATGACCGCGGAAGAGATCGCAGCATGGACGGCGGGAATCAAAATCGACGGTACGACCGGGCGATGAATCCTCCACGTCAGACTCTCCGGATTGCGGCCACAGCGGACACCCACGTCAGAAAGGGGTCGCAGGGCGCGCTGCAGCCGCTGTTCGCGGCGGCGACCGAGGCGGCCGACGTGTTGCTCCTGTGCGGCGACCTGACCGATTACGGCACGGTGGAGGAGGCGCGCATCCTGGCGAAGGACACCAGCACGGCACTGCGGATCCCGGCCATCGCCGTGCTCGGCAATCACGACCTCGAGTCGGGCCAGGAAGGGGAGCTGGTCCAGATCCTGACCGACGCCGGCGTAACCATCCTCGACGGCGACGCGCACGAGATCCTCGGCGTCGGGTTCGCCGGGGTGAAGGGGTTCGCCGGCGGGTTCGGGCGGCGGCAGCTCGGCGCCTGGGGCGAGAGGATCATCAAGGACTTCGTGCACATGGCCATCGAGGAGTCGCTGAAGCTGGAGAGAGCCCTCCAGCGCCTGCGAACGCCGCAGAAGATCGCCCTCCTCCACTACGCGCCGATCCGCCAGACCGTCGAGGGGGAGCCGGCCGAGATCCAGCCCTTCCTCGGCTCGAGCCGGCTGGAGGAGCCCATCGACCGCTACCGCTGCACGATGGTCTTTCACGGGCACGCCCATCGAGGGAGCCTCGAGGGAGAGACGAAGTCGAAGGTCCCGGTTTACAACGTGGCCCTGCCGCTGCTCCTGGCCGCCAACCCCGAGAAGCCGCCCTTCCGGCTGGTGGAGGTCCCGATTGCAGAGCCCGCCTTGACGTAGCCCGCGCCGGCCCCGCGGGGTATGCTGATCGTATGCGAGACCATACATATTCACAGCCGGCGGACACCGGGCATCTCCCGCGGCACACGGCGTTCGAGCGCCCGCTCACCCGCGAGGAGCTGGTGGCGTGGCACCGGAGGGCGCGCACGCGAAGCCGCGCTCTCTTCCAGATCCCGGTCGAGGACGCCTGGTACGACCGGCCGATCCCCCTGCGGAACCCGATCGTCTTCTACGAGGGGCACCTGCCGGCCTTCGCCGTCAACACGCTGGTGAAGCTCGCCCGGAACGAGCGCGGGATCGACCCCCGTCTGGAGTCTCTCTTCGAGCAGGGGATCGACCCGGAGGACGAGACGGCCGTGCGCGACCCCGCCGAGACCTGGCCGGCGCGGGAGGAGGTGCAGGCCTACGCCCGCGCGGCCGACGCCATGATCGAGCGGGCCCTGCTCGAGCTCGGCGACGAGCCGGTGCAGATCGAGGCCGCCGCCAACATCATCGAGCACGAGTTCATGCATCAGGAGACGCTCCTCTACATGTTCCACAACATGCCCTACGAGAGGAAGCGCCGCCCGGCCGCCTCATCGCCCACGCCCGCGGCAGCCGGCCGCGACCGCGGCGCTCCGAAGGTGGTACGAATCCCTCGCGGCAGGGCGACCCTGGGCGGCGACCCGAGCCACTTCGGATGGGACAACGAATTCCCGCAGCACGTGGTGCACGTCGATGCGTTCGAGATCGACTGCTTCAACGTCTCGAACGGCGACTACCTCGAGTTCATGGACGCCACGGGAGCCGCGTCGCCGCACTTCTGGGTCCGCGATGAGGGGAAGTGGTTCTGGCGGGGGATGTTCGAGCCCGTCGCGCTGCCGCTCGACTGGCCGGTCTACGCGACGCACGAGGAGGCGGAAGCGTACGCGCGCTGGCGGGGGCGGCGCCTGCCGTCGGAGGCCGAGTACCACCGCGCCGCCTTCGGCACCCCCTCCGGCGAGGAGCGGCGGTTTCCGTGGGGCGACGAACGGCCCGATCCGACGCGAGGAAACTTCGATTTCGCCTCGTGGGACCCGCGGCCTGCCGGCTCCTGGCCGGCGGGGGCGAGCGCCTGGGGCGTCCACGACCTGGTCGGAAACGGCTGGGAGTGGACCTCGACCATCTTCGACGGCTTCCGCGGCTTCCAGCCGATGGCGACCTATCGCCGCTACTCGGCCAACTTCTTCGACGGGCAGCACTACGTGATCAAGGGAGCCTCCCCCGCGACGGCACGCGAGCTGATCCGCGGCAGCTTCCGAAACTGGTTCCGGCCGAATTACCCGTACGTCTACGCGACGTTCCGCTGCGCGCGGTAGGGGCGGCGGTGCGCGTCGTGCATTGCATATCCCGCATGGAAACCAGGATCTACAAACCGAAATCCTTCAACCTCGCCGGACTGAACGGCATCTCCGACAAGACGATGGAGATGCACTTCAAGCTGTACGAAGGCTACGTTACCAACACCAACACGCTCACCGAGCGGATCGCCGCGATCCTCGCCGACGGAAAGGTCGACCAGGAGGAAGTGCCCGCCTACTCCGAGCTGACGCGCCGCCTCGGGTTCGAGTACAACGGCATGGTCCTCCACGAGTACTACTTCGGCAACATGAAGAACGGCGGCGGCGGCGAGGCCTCCCGCGGCTCGCAGTTCCGCTCCGCGGTCGAGAAGAGCTTCCCCAGCTACGAGATCTGGAGGACGGACTTCGCCGGCGTCGGAAAGATGCGCGGCGTGGGGTGGGCGATCTGCTACCTCGATCCGGCCAACGGAAGCGTCTCCAACCACTGGATCGAGCTGCACGAGACCGGCAACGTCTCCGGCTTCGTCCCGCTGCTGGTGATGGACGTGTGGGAACACGCCTACCTGCTCGACTACAAGCCGGCCGACCGGCCGAAGTACATCGACGC
>DATLEX010000004.1:0-11108 GCA_035525045.1 Thermoanaerobaculia bacterium
TACGAATAAGGTCGTACATGCGACTGCCGAACGCCTGTCTCGCCTTCCTCCTGCTCGCCGCCCCGGCCCTCGCCCAGCAGGCGCCCGCCTTCGAGGTCCGGCCCGCCACCTCCGACATCCTGATCGACGCGCTCCTCGACGAGCCCGCCTGGGCAGCGGCGACCGTCATCCCCCTCCTCTACGAGTGGTTCCCCGGCGACAACGCCGAGCCGCCGGTGAAGACCGACGCCCTCGTCACCTACGACTCCCGCAACCTCTACGCCGCCTTCCGCGCCTGGGACCCGCGCCCGTCCGAGATCCGGGCCCACCTGATGGACTGGGGGTGCAGGCCTGGGGATTCGAGCTGGGACGCTCGTATCCGCGCAACGTCCGCCACCGCATCTCGGCGAACCCGCGCAACCGCAACGAGACCTGCATCCTCAGCCAGGTCAACAAGGTCACGGGTTTCCAGCGCCTGCAGGCGGGGCGCAACCTCGAGCTCGGCCGGCACTTCAACGCCCAGGCGCAGCGCATCCAGCAGCGGCTCGACGTGGCCGGCGGCCGGCTCTCCGAGACGGTGATCAACGAGCTGCGGCTGGTCTACAACTTCAACGTGCGCTCCTTCGTCCGGGCCATCGTCCAGCACCACGAGACCGAGCGCGACCCCGCCCTCTTCCGCTCCCCGGTCCAGCGCCACACCGAGTTGCTCTTCTCGCAGCTCCTCTTCTCCTACAAGGTCAACCCCCAGACCGTCCTCTTCATCGGCTACTCCGACAACCACGTCGGCATCGACGCCATCGACCTCCGCCAGACCGGCCGCACCTTCTTCGCCAAACTCGGCTACGCCTGGATCAAGTAGGGGGTCAGGTCTGAAAATTTAACTTCGCGTCTACCGGTGGTAGAACTGATCGCTACTTCTCGAGGCGGAGGATGCGGCCGCGGGCGTGGTCGGTGAGGAGGTAGAGGAGGCCGTCGGGGCCCTGGCGTACGTCGCGGATGCGCTTGCGGAGGTTCTGGAGATAGCGCTCCTCGCGGCGGACACGGCCGTTCTCGATTTCCAGCCGCACCAGAAGGCCGGGCGAGAGCGAGCCGACGAAGGCGCTTCCCTTCCATCCGGGATAGGCGTCACCGGTGTAGAAGACCATTCCCGAGGGAGCGATCACCGGGTTCCAGTAGTACAGCGGCTGTTCCATCCCCGGGGCCGCCGTCATTCCCTCGCCGATGGTCTTGCCGGAGTACTCCACGCCGTAGGTGATCACCGGCCAGCCGTAGTTCTTTCCGGCCTCCGGACGCTGCAGCTCGTCGCCGCCGCGCGGGCCGTGATCAACGGTCCAGAGCTCGCCGGTGACGGGGTGCAGCGCCGCGGCCTGGATGTTCCGGTGCCCGTAGGACCAGATCTCCGGGCGCGCGTCCTTCCGGCCGGCGAAGGGGTTGTCGCGGGGGATCGATCCGTTGGGCGCGATGCGCACGATCTTGCCGAGGAGAGAGGAGAGGTCCTGCGACTGCCCGCGGTGCGCGGCAGACTGCCGTTCCCCCTGCGTGATGAACATCGTCCCGTCGTTGGCGAAAACGATTCGCGAGCCGAAGTGACCGTTGCCCGCGACCTTCGGCTGCTGCCGGTAGATGACCCGGACGTTCTCGAGACCGCGCTCGCCAAGCCGCGCCTGGGCCACCGCCGTGCCGGCGCCACCCTCGCCCGGCTCAGCGTAGGAGAGATAGATCAGCCCGTTCGTTTCGAAGCGTGGATCGAGGACGACGTCGAGAAGACCTCCCTGACCGCGAGCATGCACGTGCGGGACGCCGGCCAGCGGCGGCGAGAGCGCTCCGTTCCGCTCGACGATCCGCAGCCGTCCCGGCCGCTCGGTGACGAGCATCCGCCCGTCGGGGAGAAAGGCCAGTCCCCACGGATGCTCGAGGCCGGTGGCCACCGTCCTCACGCGCCACGGAATCTCGATCGACTTTGGCGTGGGCGACTTCGGCGCCTGCGCCAGCGCGATTGCCCCGACGAGGAGAAGGGCGATGCTGATGGAAAGCTTCCTGAACATGTCCTGAAGTAGGGGGTCAGGTCTGAAAAGTTAACTTCGCCTCTACCACCGGTAGGCACTCTACCGCCGGGAGCGCCGAAGTTAAATTTTCAGACCTGACCCCCTGACCCTGACCCAGCCGGGAATTTCTGCCGCAGAACCGATCGGAATGATCTCCTCTCCGATACTTTTATTTGTATTACGTCAAGAGGAGGGATCCGATGACAAGACAAACCGTTGTGCGGCCTTGGGCCGTCGTGACTCTCGCCGCCGCCACGGCGCTGGCGGGCTCAGCCTTCGTGGGAGGCGGCAGCCCCGCCGCGCAGCAGGCGATGATCGCCGCCCCGCCGCCACCGGCCGCGGTCCCGCCCGCCGTCGAAGCGGCCTCGACGGCCGAGTTCGAGCCCATCCGCCTCGGGCCTGAAGAGCGGGCTCGTCTGGCCGCGGAGATGTCGCGCTGGGTGACCCGGGACGCGCAACAGCTCGTCGATGTCATCGCCGACCTCGCCGAGGAGCGGCCGCTGCCGCACCCGGCGACGTTCCTCATGTCCATCGCCTGGAAGGAGACGCGGGGCAAGGTTCTGGCGGTCTCTCCCGCCGGCGCGGCAGGCCTGGCGCAGGCGACGCCGGCCGCCTATCTGTCGGAGGGATACGAGGGAAAGCTGTTCGTGACGACCGATTACCTCGCCGCCACGCGCGCCTTCATCATGAAGAAGCCGCTGGGCGACGCGCTCGCCATCACCGGCCCGCTTCTGAAGAGCAACACCCCTGCGAGGCGGGCGCGGGCGCGGAAGCTCACCGCCAGCGCCATGGAGCTGCGCCGCGAAGGGATGGAGGAGCTGGAAGCGCTGCGGCCGGTCGCCACGCCGACGTTCCTCCGGAGGATCGAAGAGGGTGATGCCCACAACCTGGCCACGCTTCGGGAGCTCGAGCGGCTGATCGCGCGCGGCGCGCCACGCGCGGAGCTGCAGCGCTTTCACAACCGTGTCCAGCGCGACTACACCTATCTCCGCAATCTCCAGCGCAACGGATGGGCGAAGTACGCCCGTGATCTCTCGGCACGGCGCGACGCGCTCCTCCGGCAGCACTACGGGCAGAACGCCACGGCGGTGATCCTCACGCGGCCGTACGAGGCCGGTGAGCTCCTGGGGCGGACGCTCGACGCCCGCTTCTCGCCGACGCGGATGGCGGAGTTCCTGGCCAGGCATCTCGAAACCAAGCAGCGGCAGGCGCGGGAGCTCGGGGTGGCCGAGGAGATGCTCGACGCCTGGACGGCGGCGCTCTACAACGGCGGGGCGGTGAACGTGAAGAGAATGCAGGCCGGCCTGATCGGGGCGCTGCGGGAGACGCAGAACTACATGCGCGCCGTCCCCGCGCGCAGCGCGCTGCTGGAAGCGGTGCTGGGCTGAGGAAGAGCGCTCAGGGCCGTTTCTCCCGCGCCGCGGCAGCCATGCGCTCGCGCTGCTTCGCGGCCAGGTCGATGAGGCGGCGCAGTTCTTTCAGCGGCTCCGGGTCGTCGTCCACCTGGAGCCGCATCACCACATCGTTGTTGAGCCACACGCCGCCGCCCTTCTTGACGATGAGGATGGCCGCCGACTGCATCCCGCGCCTGTCGCCGCCGGCTTTCTGCCCCGCTTCGAGCGCGGCCAGGAGCCGGTACGAGAGATGACCTTCCGTCTTCTCGAACGCCGTCACCATGTCGTTGACCACCGCTTCGCCGGCGAGGATGTTTCCCTGCGCCGTGCAGTGCTCCCCTCCCCGGTGGCCGGCCCACGGGCTGGCCTTCGGCCCGGTGAAGGCGGCGTAGTTTCCGCGCGCGTCCATGATCGCGAACTGCCGGCCGTGTTTGGTCCAGTCGCCGGGGCGCGGATCGGGATCACTCTCCCAGATCGCCTTCACCGCCGCCTGCGGCGTGAGGCCCGCGCGGAGCAGCTCCAGCCCGCGGGGCCCGTAGCCGACGTCCACGATGGCCTGCGTGGTCACCACGCCGGTGTCCGCCTCCGCCCACAGCACGCCGTTGCCGACGGAGAAGACGCGGGACTGCACGGCGGCGCCGACCTCCCCGGTCGCGGGGTCGTAGCCGAGAATCGAATAGGTGGCCACCGGATCGGCGGCGGAGAGCACGCCGGCGGCGAGGAACAGTGCGACGAACCCAAGACGTGCCGGCATTCGCATCGTCAGCGCTTCCCCAGTTTGCCGAGAGTGCTCTCGATCGATCGTTTCAGCTTGCCCGCCGCGCCGGTGACGGCCTCCTCGACGGTCGGCGCCTGATGGGTCACGGCGGCGGGCGGGCGGCCCTCGATGCGGACCTCCATCATGCAGCGCTTGTCGTTCTCTCCGCCCTTCGCGCTGTTCTCGTCGCTGATGTGAACTTCGACGCGGGTGATCTGATCGCTGAAGCGCTCCAGGGCTGCTTCCACGATGGCCTCGACGGCGGCCGCCAGTTCCTCGCGTCCCTCGACGTTCCTGCCGGTGTTGGTCTGGATCTGCATCGCCGTCCTTCTCCGCTTCAGTATCGGAACACCGCGGCCACGCCGGTGGTGGTGGGCATCCGCTCGGAGGGGACGACCACGACGCGGCCGCTCCTCGATTCGACGAGCTCGCCGAGGTCGTCGAGGAGGTCGTCGACCCTGGGGCTGCGCAAGTCGCCGAATTCCACGCGGCCGGTCGCGCCGTCGAGCCACCCGGCGATCTGCCGGCCGTCCTCGATCAGCAGCGTGGCCACGCGCCCGTCAGCGGCCGCACGCGCGGCGTCGGCGAGATCGTCGCTGCCCAGACCGTTCGAACGGGCCTGACGGAACTCCTCCGCCAGCGCCGCCAGCCGGGCATGGTAGTCGGGCTCGACCACCTGCCAGGCGCGCGCGCGCAGCTCCTCGATCGACAGCGCGCTCGGGTGCACGGTGATCCCCTCCCGGAGGAGAAACGGATTGTGGCTCAACGAGCGGAAGAGCCCGTGGTGCTCGGGCAGCGCGGCAAGGATCAGCGGCAAACCGGAGGGGCGCGAATGGTGATCGAGCACGGCGCGATCGACGGCGCGGAAGAACCGCTCCGCGTCCTTGTCGATCTCGTCCTTCCTCCCGCCGTGACCGTGGTGCATGCCCGCCCCCCCCACCCCGCCATACGAGGCCACCGTCTGATGCGGCTCGGTCAGCTCCTCGCCGAGCGCGTCGGTGATCGTCCGCGGAACGCCCGGCGCCAGCTCGACGCGATCGAGCACGTCGCGGTTGCCCTCGAAGAGCTCGATGTCCCGGCGCGTCAGCCCCACGATCTGGTAGCGGTCCACCGACTGCAGAAAGCGGCGCAGCGGCTTCGTATGAAACGTGTCGGCCACCACGGCCAGCTCGCCGACGGGGCGCTGGAGCTTGAAGACCTGGAACACGCCGGGGCTGCCCAGCACCGCCAGCCCGTCGAGGGTGTGGTTCCAGAAGTCGCCGTCACGGGCGAGCTTTTCGAACGGCTCGATCAGCAGCCGCGCCTCCTGCGCCGGGTACTTCTGCCGGAGCGACGTTTCCAGCTCCTTCACCAGGTTCCGGAAACGGATCGGATCTTGCTGGCTGCCCGGGCGATGCCGGTGCGTCGGCTGGTAGAGCGAGAGGCAGGGAGGCTGAGGGGGGGAGAGGATCTCTCCCGGAAGGTTCTTCAGGCGAGTCATTGCGGCTGATACGTTTTCACAAACCGCGCCGGAATGGAACAGGTAAGCTTTTTCGCAATTTACAGAAGGAGAGTCTCGATGAATCGTTCCATCATGGTCCTGGCATTGTCGATCGTGGTCGCCGGCGGTTGCCGCAGCGAAGTCGATCAGAAGCCCGCCGCCGAGGTGACGGAGACCTCCGCGGCCACGACCGCAACGAGGCCGCCGGGAGCCGACGCCAGCCGGGTGATCCGCGAGAAGAGCTCGATCGACTGGGTGGGGGCGAAAGTCACGCGCGACCACGACGGAACGTTCCACGAGTTCGACGGATGGATCGAGTACGCCGCGGGCCGTCCCTCCCGCATCGCCTTCGACATCGATCTCACCTCGGTCGAGAGCGACGAGGAGAAGCTGACCGCGCACCTCAAGAGCGCCGACTTCTTCGACGTGGCCCGATATCCGAAGGCGACGTTCACCTCGACGTCGATCGCCGAGGCGCCCGCCGGCGCGCCGGCGGGAACGACGCATCGCGTCACCGGGGTCCTCGACCTTCACGGCGCGAAGAAGGAAGTCACCTTCCCCGTCACGGCGGAGGTGACGGGAGAGGGCGTGCGCACCAGGAGCGAATTCACGATCAACCGCCACGACTGGGGGATCTCCTACCGCGGCGCGGCGGACGACCTGATCCGCGACAACGTGCTGATCCGGCTCGACCTGATGTTTCCCCCGCCGCCGCCGGCGTGAGACGGTACACTCGGCGATCGATGCGCCGCCCCGCACTCGCCGCCCTCTCGATGGCCGTCCTTCTCGCCGGCGGCGCGCTCTCCGCCGCCGAGACAGGAAAGAGTGTGCTGCGGTGCGGGATCGACCAGGGGAAGGACCGGGTCTGCGGCCCGCGTCCGGGGTCGCTCTCCGGCACGCCTGCCGCCGCCTGTCCCTCCTCGCCGGCGACGCTCGACCTGAGGCTCTACCAGCCGGTGGTCTTCTCCGACCCGCGGCCCGGCGACGAGGAGCTGATCCGGCTCGGCTATCCCGGCTTCGTCTTCGAGCTGGAGCGGACGAGGGAGTATCCGCGCGAGCAGGCGCAGGGCGGGTTTCGATCGCACGGTCCGATCCCCCTCGTCGAGTGCTGTTACGTAAAGTGCACGGAGATCGACGTCGCGGCGAAGGGAGGGAGCGACGGATCGCGCCTGGGGTTCTGCATGGACCCGCTGACTGGGGGCACGTCCTTTCCGGCGAGGGGAGCGCCCGATTGCCCGCGCGCCGTGAAGGTCGGCGGCGCGTACCGCGCCTTCTCCGAGAAGTCGGAAAGCGGCGCATGCTGCTACGCGATGCCGCCGCCTCCCCCGCCGAAACGCTGATTGAGAGATCGAGTCCGCTTCGACCGCAACGAGCTGGCCGGGAGCTTCGGTGACATCGGCACCGATCTCCCTCTCATCGCCGGCATCATCCTCGTCACGGGGCTGGACGCGGGGGGCGTGTTCATCGTCTTCGGACTCCTGCAGGTCGCCACCGGTTTGATCTATGGACTGCCGATGCCGATGCAGCCGCTCAAGGCGATGGCGGTCCTGGTCATCACGCAGAAGATCGCCGGGAGCGTCCTCCTCGGCGCGGGGCTGGCCATCGGCGTCATGATGCTGCTCCTCACGCTCACCGGCGCGCTGACCTGGCTGGCGAGGTGGATCCCGCGCCCCGTGGTGCGCGGCATCCAGTTCGGCCTCGGCCTCTCGCTGGCGTCGCTGGCGCTCGGCCGTTACGTGCCGTCGATGGGCTTGCCGGGCTACGGCCTGGCCGCGGCGGGGCTGGTCATCATCGTGGCGCTGTGGGGGAACCGCCGCGTGCCGCCCGGGCTGCTGGTCATCGCCATCGGCGTGATCTTCGCGGTGGCGAGCGGCCTGCGATTCGGCGCGATCGCCGACGGGATCGCCCTCTCGATCCCCCGCTTCCACCTCCCGACCGTGCAGGACATTGTGACCGGCTTCCTCATCCTGGCGCTCCCGCAGCTTCCGCTGTCGATCTCGAACTCGGTGATCGCCACCGAGCAGACGATCCGCGACCTCTTCCCCGAACGGCGGACCGGCATCGGCAGGATCGGCCTGACGTACGCGATCGTGAATCTGATCGCCCCCCTTCTCGGCGGCATCCCGGCGTGCCACGGCTGCGGCGGCCTGGCCGGCCACTACGCCTTCGGAGCGCGCACCGGCGGCTCGGTGGTCATCTACGGCGGGTTCTACCTGACGGTGGGCCTCTTCCTCTCCCGGCAGCTCGAGGAAGTGCTGAAGCTCTTCCCGCTGCCGATCCTGGGGGTGGTGCTGCTCTTCGAGGCCCTGACGCTGCTAGCCCTGGTGCGGGACCAGGCCGGCGCCCCGCGCGACCTGCTGATCGCCCTCCTGGTGGGAGTGGTCGCGCTCGCAGTTCCGCAGGGGTTCCTGGTGGGAATGGTGCTGGGCTCGATCGTCTACTACGGATTCAAGTCATTCCGAGCGTAGGGGCGCGCAGCGTATCCCCTCCCGCCCGGATCCCTCGCTCACGCTTCTAATGAAACGTGCCCTCTCCCGCTTGCGGGAGAGGGTGGCGCGGTTCATCTCCGCTTCACCGGCGCCCGGCGCCATGGTGTACAATTCGGGAATCGACGAAATGGACCCCACCTCTCCTCTCCGAAGGCTGTCTCTCCTCGACCGATACCTCACGGTCTGGATCTTCGCCGCCATGGCCGGCGGGGTGGCCGTGGGGTGGTTCGTCCCCGGCGCGCACCTCTTCATCAGCCGCTTCGACGTCGGGACCACCAACATCCCCATCGCCGTCGGGCTGATCCTGATGATGTATCCGCCGCTGGCGAAGGTGCGATACGAGCAGATGGGGGAGGTCTTCCGCGACTGGAAGATCCTCGGCCTCTCCCTCACCCAGAACTGGATCATCGGCCCGCTGCTGATGTTCGCCCTGGCCGCGCTCTTCCTGCGCAACCACCCCGAGCTGATGGTCGGCCTGATCCTGGTCGGCATCGCCCGCTGCATCGCCATGGTCCTGATCTGGAACCAGCTCGCCCGCGGCAACAGCGAGTACGCCGCCGGGCTGGTGGCGGTGAACAGCGTCTTCCAGGTGCTCTTCTACGGAGCGCTCGCCTACGCCTTCGTCACCGTGATGCCCGGCTGGTTCGGCATCGACCTCTCCGTCGTGCAGGGCGCCGGCGGGAAGACGCTCGATCAGATCACCATCGGCGAGATCTTCCGCAGCGTGATGATCTACCTCGGCATCCCCTTCGCCGCCGGCATCCTCAGCCGCGCCATCCTCCTGCCGCTCAAAGGGCGGGAGTGGTACGAGAAGAAGTTCATCCCCCGCATCTCCCCGCTCGCGCTCGTGGCGCTGCTCTTCACCATCGTGGTGATGTTCAGCTTCAAGGGGGAGACGATCGTGCAGTTCCCGTTCAAGGTCCTGCTCGTGGCCGTTCCGCTGGCGATCTACTTCGTGGTCATGTTCCTGGTCAGCTTCTTCATGGCCTGGAAGCTGGGAGCGGACTACAGCCGCAGCACCACGCTCGCCTTCACCGCCTCCGGGAACAACTTCGAGCTGGCCATCGCCGTCGCCATCGCCGTCTTCGGGATCACCTCCGACGTCGCCTTCGCCACGGTGATCGGGCCGCTGGTCGAGGTGCCGGTGCTGATCGGCCTCGTGCACGTGTCGCTGCGACTGCAGCGCCTCTTCGCGGCCGCGGAACCGCCCGCCGTCCCTTCCCTGGAGGCGGTCCGATGACGCCGCTGGCGCGAGCCGTCCAGGCGCAGAAGGCGATCGCCCATCCGGTGCGGCTGCGCATCCTCTGCATGCTGCGCGAGGGGCCGCTCTGCGGCTGCCAGATCAGCGCCGTGGTCAGGCTGGCGCAGTCGACCGTATCCGAGCATCTCTCGGAGCTTCGCGGCGCGGGGCTGGTGGCGGAGCGGAAGGAAGGGCGCTGGGTCGAATACCGGATCGAGACGCCCGACGGCGCGCTCGCCTCGATCCTGGCGGAGTTGGAGCGCGATCCGGCCGTGCGCGCCGATCGGGTCCTCACGCGCGCGCTGCGGCGCGTGCCGCTCGAGGAGCTCTGCCGTGCCGATCTCGATCTGGCCCGCCTCGACCGCCCCTCCATCGCCGCCGCCCTCGAGCGGGCCGGGCGCCTACGCGCCGCGACGAAGCGAGGAGCCGCTTGAAACAGCGAGTTCTCTTCGTCTGCACGCACAACTCGGCCCGCAGCCAGATGGCCGAGGGGCTGCTGCGGCATCTGGCGGGCGACCGCTTCGAGGTCGAGAGCGCCGGGACGGAGGCGACGCACGTCCGCCCGCTGGCCATCGAGGCGATGCGGGAGATCGGCATCGACATCAGCGGGCACACCTCGAAGACGGTCGAGTCCCTCGGCGACCGCCGCTTCGACCTCGCCATCACCGTCTGCGACACGGCCAGGGATGCCTGTCCGGTCGTGCCGGCGGCGCGCCGCCTCCACTGGAGCTTCGACGACCCGAGCGCCGCCACCGGGTCGGAGCAGGAGCGCCTGGCCGTCTTCCGCCGCGTGCGCGACGAGATCCGCGCGAAGATAAGAGAATTGAGAATTGAGAATTGAGAATGGAGAATGGAGAATGGAGAATGGAGAATGGAGAATTGAGAGAGCGCGCGCAAAGCGCGCCACCGCAATTCTCAATTCTCAATTCTCAATTCTCAACTCTCCGCTCACATGACCGTACTCGAAGCGATCATTCTTGGGATCGTCCAGGGACTGACTGAGTTCTTTCCCGTCTCCAGCTCCGGGCACCTGGTGCTGGGCCAGGCGCTGCTCGGCATCGAGATCCCGGGGATCCTGTTCGACGTGCTCGTCCACGTCGGCACGCTCGCTTCCGTGGTCGTGGTCTACCGCGATCGCCTCTGGACCCTGACGCGCGGGGCGCTCGGCATCTCCGGCGAGCCCGCCTGGCCCTACATCCTCAAGATCGGCCTGGCCACGGTCCCGGCGGTGATCGCAGGGTTCACGTTGAAGGACTTCTTCGAGGCGCGGTTCGATGATCCGCGGTTCGCGGCGACGATGATCCTGGTGACGGGGTGCCTGGTCTGGAGCTCCCGCTGGGCGATCGGACGCGCGCGAATCGGAATCATGGAACTACTTCCGCTGGCCGTCGCCGCCGCGTTGTCCTTCATCGGAGGGACGATTCTCCCCTTCCTCGCGGTCGGGGTTCTGCAGGTTCTGCTGATGGGCGCGTCGCGGATGAGCGCACCGAAAGGGCGTCACTCCGAACCGACCTGGCTCGGCGCGCTGATGATGGGCGTCGGCCAGGCCGTGGCCATCTTTCCCGGAATCAGCCGCTCGGGGACGACCGTGGTGACCGGCCTGTGGCGGAGGATCGACCCGGTGGCGGCGGCGGAGTTCTCGTTTCTGATGTCCATCCCCGCCATCCTCGGCGCCGCGGTGCTGCAGGTCCCCGACGCGCTGCGCGAGCCGCTGCCGGTCAGCA
>DATLEX010000336.1:0-12148 GCA_035525045.1 Thermoanaerobaculia bacterium
CCGGGTGCCTGACCGGCACCCGGCACGCCCGGGGATCAATTCATCAGTCCGTCTGCCAGGAGGTCGTGGTCACGCGCTGGAGCTTGAGCTGGTCCTCGAGGCAGCCGCGGGCCAGGCACTCGTTGAAGAAGACGTGCGGCGTCCCGGTGGCCCGGAAGTGCGAGCGCATCAGCAGGGCGCCGTAGTAGTAGACGTTCCCCGAGCCGTCGTATCCCCCCTCGTTGTAGAGCGCTCCCCAGAGGTAGGGTTGCAGGCGGACCATGGCCCCATCCTCGTCGTAGGCGTTGGAGGTGCACTCGGCTTGCGAGGAGATGTCCGTACAGGTGACGCCGGGCACGTTCGGGTCGAGGAGAGAGCGCACCTTCGGCTTCCGGAAGTTCGCGACGGTGGCCCCCGTCACGGTGGGATCGCTCCAGCCGACCGTCGCCGCCCCCATGGCGTCGGTGATGTCGGGATAGATGAAATTGACGTAGGGCTCGTGCGGCTCCGAGCAGTTCGCGCCGACGGTGTCGTTGTCGCCGGGCGTGCAGCCTTCGAAGAACGGCACCGGAACCCAGGCGTCGGTGACGGAGCTGCCGTCGGGGCGATCGAGCGTCGTCACTTTTTTGAGGAAGATGTCGAACTTCAGGTTCGGTTTCACATCCTGGAAGTCCCAGATCCCGTTGCCGCGTCCGCGGATCACGTAGTCGGCGGAGGGGAGAGTGCCGGTGCTGGGCTCGAGGCGGAACTTCAGATCGGCGGGGATGGAGTCGTCTACTTCGCGGTATCCGACGTCGCGGAAGGGCTCGCCGGGCATGGCGTACAGCTCGATCGGGGCGGCGTTGCCGGCGCCGGTCGTTCCGAAGTTCTCGGCATTCAGATAGACGTAGCCCTGGAGCTGGAACGGCCCGCCGACCGCGGCATTGATGGCGAAGGAGGGCGTGAGGGTGCCGCCGCGGTTGAACTGCGGGTTCTTGGAGTTGCGGGTGTCGAAGAAGTAGAAGCCGGCGCCGAGGCCGTTCTTCATGGCGTTGATCCACTCCGAGATGTGCTTCCGCTGGCCGGCAGGTCCGATGAACTCGTTATGGTTGTTGGCCACCGGGTCGGCGTACTTGAAGTAGTAGACGCCGTTCTCGTTGTTGCCGCTCTGGGCCACGGCCTTCCAGAACTCGTAGTCCATGGTCGGGAAGACGACCTCCACCCGGTCGGGGCGATCGCCGGGATCGGTGGTGATCTGCCACTGGAAGAAGTTCGAGTAGCGGCTGGCCGGGTTCAGATTGGCGTTGTTGTAATCGCAGGGATGCGGCGCGAGGGGCTGCGAGCAGGGCACGATCCCGCTGTTGTGATAGGTGACGTCCTGCCGCGCGCGGACGTGCAGCCAGGGGTCTTCCAGCTGCCGGTCGATGAGCTGCGCCCGCCAGTCGGCGGAGTGGTAGAAGTCGGCGTCGAACGGGAAGGGCTTGCTGGCAATGGCCGTCCAGGTCACCCCGCCGTCGGTCCAGCTTTGGTCGATCACCTTCGGCCAGGCGGCCGCGCCCGGATCACCTGGATCGGTATTGCCGGTGACCGCCGTCGCCTTGTAGGAGAACTTCAGCAGCTCTGAATCGGCGGCGAGGGCCGTGGCGTTCGCCATCACCACGTCCCCGTCCGGCGAGTAGAGCGCGCCGGCCACGTAAAGCTTGTTGGCCTCGCGCGGGCGCGCGCTGTCGTATCCATATTCGAACGGGAGGTAGTTCTTGGCGTCGACCCACGGCATGCCGTAGGCCGGACGGGCCAGGCGGATGTCCTTCTCCGAGAGGACCTTTCCCCAGTAGACGTGGAAGTTCCCCTGGCCGACCAGGGTGCCGGAGGTCTCGATCGCGCCGTCGACGGTGGGAAACGGCGTCTCGGCCAGCACCGACTTGACGTTCCGCTCGGCCACCACGCGGCAGTTGGCCGCCGCCGCGTAGCAGTCCGTCCCCGTCACCTTCTGCGCGGTGACACGGATGGTGGCCACGCCGTACCTCGCCGCCCCCCCTTCCCAGAAGCCGTTGGCATTGCGGGTCGCCCCCGGCACCGGCGGGGCGTAGACGCGGATGTCGCTGATCCTCACCCACTCCCTGTGCGCCGAATCGGGCATGAACAGGGCGGTGTTGAGATCCTGGAGGAACGTGTCCGAGTCGGCGTTCTTCCCGCGATAGATCCAGACGTCCGCGGTCGGCGGGTTCAGGTCGCCGTCGCCGTAGAAGCGGTGCGAGACGTCTCCCTTGTAGGGCTTGTCGAAGAGGAGGCTGGTGGCGTTCGGCTTGTAGTAGCCGTCCAGGCCGGGATTGGCGGGGAAGCGCCTCTCGGTCTTGAAGGCGTTGAGGTTCCCCGGCAGCAGGTCGCGGTCGCGGCTCCAGTCGGTATCCTGGAACCACTCCACCACCGCGCGCGCGCCGGTCTCGGCGCCGGCGAGGGCCTGGGCGGTGTTGCGCTCGTTCACGGAGATGCCGCTCTCGGTCTCGGTGATGGCCACGAAGCCGAGGCCGAGGAGGGAGAGCCCCACCATGACCATCAGGCTGACGAGGAGGGCCGAGCCGCGCTGGCGGCGGTACTTGTTTGCGAGCTTACGCAGTCTCTTCATGGTTCACCTCACTGGCAGGCCGGTCCCGGCTCGGTACAGGTGCCGGCATCCGGCACGATGGTGCAGCTCAGCACGTCGCCGAGCGGGGTCCGGTAGATGATGCAGACCTGGGTCACCGGGTTCTGCTGGATGGGGCCGGCCGCCCGGCGGAAATTGAGGGTCACGGGGATGTTGCCGCCGCCGCCGATGAAGGTGTTGGTCGGCGCGTCGACCTTGGTAATGCCGATGGGACCGGCGCAGTTGGCCGTGATCGTCCCGGTCGGGAAGACGACCGTCTCGAGCTGGTCGGCGCGGCCGTTCGAAATGCTGCGATTCCAGGTGATGACCACTTTCTGGACCAGCAGGCTGTCGGTGGACGCGTTGCGAAGCGACAGGTTCACGACGCGGTCCGAGGCACTCGACCACGTCATGACGATCGGGTTGGTGGCGTCGTCCTCGAGCGCACAGGCCGGCGCCGGTTGGTCGAGAATCCACCGCTCCGTGAAGATGCTGCACGTGCCGCCGGCCTCGGTGATGGACACGCTCACCCGTGCCGGTATGCCGTCGGCGAGCTGCGGCACGAGGATCGTGGCGTTGGTCAGCGGCCCGTTCACTGTGCCCGTGCCGCCCGGTACCGGAATGTTGTCCTGATAGACGGTCCAGTCGATCTTCAGGACGTCGATCGACGAGGTGAACGTCAGGGCGGTCGGGCTCTCCACGATCCACGGGTCGGCCTCCACGCCGGTCCCGCCGAAAAAGTCGGTGGGGTCGACCGACACCGTGCCGGTGAAGTCGCAGGGGTAGTCGAGCGGCGCGGACTCGATGCCCGGCAGGCAGTCGACCGCCATCACGAAGAAGCGGTACTGGTTGACCTGCAGCACGCCGGAGATCGTCCCCTGGAGCACGCCGTCGTAGAAGTCGTACTGCGGGTTGACGGTGAGAGGAGCGGCCCAGTTTCCAAGGGCGTCCTTCTCCTCCACCCGGATCCGGTAGTGGTCGATGTAGATGTCGTCGGTCCCGGCCGGGTCGTCCTTCGTCACGGCGTTCCAGGTCAGGGTCAGGTCACAGATGCCCAGCACGCAGTTCTCGCTGGCGATGGCCAAACCGGCGGGGGCGGCGGCCGTGGTCAGCGTCTCCCGCGCCTCGCCCATGGTGGCATCGCTGCCGACGGGGGGCATCAGCTCGCTGCTGATCCCGACGTCGACGTTGGCCGGGTTGTTGTAGGCAGCGTTCCGGGCGCAGAAATCGACGGCTCGCACGCGATAGTAGTAGGGCGTGCAGTTGGCCGTCTCCCTGTCGGTCCAGACCATGTGCACCCCGTCGAAGGCCGGCTGCTCGGTCGAGAACTCGTTGATCACCTCGGTCACACCGGGGTCACCCGGCTGGAACGTGATGTTCTTGCTCTTGTAGACGCGGTAGAAGTGGCGCTCCGGAGGAGGAATGTCCTTCGTGTCGCGGATCTGCCCGTTCGAGCAGGTGACGGTCTTCTTGTTGTCGTCGTTCTGCGTGACCACGGGCCAGCGGATGGTGATCTTGTTCTCTTCCGAGGGATACGCGACATTGGTCCCGCCGGTGGCGATCAGGTCCGCCGGCGCCTCCGGCCGGGTCGTGTTGGCCACGTCGACGTCGATGCAGTTCGACGTCGTGGCCCCGAACTTGTTGATGGCCTGGACGGCGAAGCGGTAATGCTGGCCGGGGGTGATCCACACCGCGGCATAGCCGTCGAGGTTGCGGCCCGCGTCTTCCGCGAACGTGTACTGCTGGGACGCGCAGTTGCCGACGTCGTAGAGGATGTTGTAGGTGTCGACGTCGCCGCCCGTGGTCGGCGCGGCCCAGGTCAGGTAGACCGCGTTGCAGCTTCCCGGGCAGACCACGTGCAGGGTGGGGTCACCCGGCACGGTGACGTTGAACTCCCGCATGCCGTGCCGGCCGATGTTGCGCGGGACGATCAGCGTCTCCAGCGTGTACTTCCGGTGCCGCGGGGCGATGGGGTCGTTCGGATCGGTGTAGCCGCCGTCCGGCTGCGGGTTCATCCCCACCAGCGCGAGCCGGATGGCGCGGATCTCGGAGCGGGTGTCGCGCTCCGCGATGGTCTGGGCGGGGTCGGCGGGGTCGAACTGCCCGGCGCCGTTCGGAAGCGTGGTGATCTCGTCCGTGGCCGCGGTATCGCGGAAGTAACGGAGCTGCATGCTGCGGATGTTCTCGGCGACCGGGATCTCCAAGGGGCGGCCCGACTCGTCGAAGCTGACCCGATAGAGGGTGTAGGGGGGGCTGTTGCAGCCGCCCGTGCAGGGATCGTAGCCGAGAGGGAGGTTGACCGGGTCCTCCTGCCGGTTTGGCGTTCCAGCGTGGACGTTGCGCGGGATGGCCATGTCGGCAAAGAAGCTCAACTGCGGGTAAGCCGTCGCCGGGGGGGTCACCGGTTTGAGCGCAAAGGTGACGATCTCGTCGTTCGCAGTGGTGACCACCGGGAATTGCACCGACTGGTACTGGACCTCCCGGCCGTTCTCACACGGGTCGACTCCCGTGTTGCAGTCGCCGAGGCCGGTGTCGAAGTTGAAATTGGCCCGGAGGCCCAGAACGGAGGCGCCGGCGTATTCGATCTGCTCGTCGGGCTGCTGGTACTGCAGGATGCCGGCCTCGCGCCAGACCACGGTCGAGCCGCCGGTCTCATTGGTTTGCGAATTGGGAGTGGTGTCCCAGGGCGGCGGCATGGCGCCGCTGTTGCCGCCCTGCGTGCAGATGTAGGTGTGACCGTTGGGCGGCTCAGGCTGCACCAGGTTGCCCATGGTGTACGGGAAGCTCGGCTGCCACGGGTTGGCCAGCGAGGAGGTGGGCGTGCCGTCGCGGTCGAAGTCGAACCCGGTCATGCGGATGTCGGCCACCAGCTTGTCGAAGGCCACGCGGGTGCTCTGCTGCATGTCGCTGGCCTCGACACCCTGCTTGTAAACCCGCTGGCTCCGGTCGTACATCATCAGCGCGGCGATGAAGATGATGGCGAAGATCGCCGTCGCCGTCATGACCTCCGCCAGCGAGAAACCTCGCTCGCGGCGCCGGGTAGTGTTCTTTGCTGGTCGCCTCATGTTGGTCTCCGAAATCAGAACTTGCGGTTCAGCTTGGTCACGTCGAGCGACACCTGCCGGCTGCGAGCGCCCTCGTTCCATTCCGTCACGGCCTTGATGAGCAGGCGGCGCGCGGAGGTGGGATCGTTGGTGATGGCCAGGTCGCGGGGCATGATCACCAGCGCCACGTTCCCGCCGGTGATCCTGCTCTGCGGCAGGAGCTGCATCCAGTTGTCGAAATAGCGGTGTCCGGGGTCTGCGACCGCGAAGTCCGGCAGCCGGCGCACGACGCTGTTCGGGTACGTGACGTCCGCCACCGTGTTGTTGCCCAGCGTGGTGGTCGTGGTGATCTTGAAAGTCGTATAGAAGGCCGCCGGCGCCAGCGGAACGATGTCCTCCACCACGTGCGTGGTGACCGAGACCGCGCGGGTCATCTGCCGGCCGCTGTAGACGTTGCGCCGCCCGAAGACGAACAGCGTCATGATCGACATGATGACCGTCCCCAGGATGGCCATGGCGATCAGCACTTCCACCAGGCTGTAGCCGCTGTTCCCTCGTAGCCTTGCGTTACGCATCGCTCTCACCTCAGTCCGCTGCCACTTTTCCGGAGATCGACACCGTCACGGTGTAGGCCGGTTTCGGGAGCCGGGCGTCGCTCTTCACTTCCACCGCGTCGCTCGCCACCCCGACCGGAAACTCCACCGTCCCGTTGGGCTGAAACACGAAGCTCTTGGCGGTGTCGAAGTACACCGTCTGTTCGAGCGAGCGGTTCTGCAGGACCGTCGGGTACGTGGCGCCGCGGTCGGTCGACTGCTCGATGACGTATTGTCCCGGCGCCGGCGAGGCGGTCGTGATCCGCACCCGGACGAAGCTGGTGTTCGCCACCGCCCGTGACCGCGCTGCCCGCAGATCGCTGGTGTACATCCGCAGCGAGTTCTTCACGAGCTGCGAACGCTGATAGTTGATGAACGCCGGGACGCCGACCAGCGACAGCACTCCGATGATGGCCACCACCGTCAGGAGCTCGACCAGAGAGAAGCCGCGGGAACGCTGCCGTTTCATCATGCTGGACCTCACCTTTAGCAGCCGAGGTGCCACTGACCTCAGCCGTGGATAACTGACTGATCATGTTCTCGTTAGCTTTCCGAGCGGCGCGGAGAGCGCTTTGGGCGACTCGCCAAGTTGTTACTTATCGTAACATCTCGCGCGCCGCGGCCGTACGTTCCGGAGCCCTCGCCGCTGGTCCGAACTCGATCGTCGCCACCGCCCCGCCCCCCGGCCGCGGCGCGAGCGCGACCGTCCCTCCGTGCAGCAGGGCGATCTTCCTCGCCAGGGGAAGCCCGAGCCCGATGCCGCCCGGCTTCTGCGACTGGAACGGCACGAACGCCGTCCTCGACACTTCCCCTTCGCCCAGCCCCACGCCGTTGTCGCGGACCACGACCGTCGGTGGATCGCTCTGCAACGCGATCTCCACGCGGCCTTCCTCTCCCGCCGCCCGGACGGCGTCGATGGCGTTGCGGACGATGTTCTCGACGGCCCTCGCCAGCAGTCCCCGGTCCCCTTCGACCTCGGCCGATCCCTCGACGCTGAACGCCACCCCCGGAGCCTGCGGCTCGAGGCGGCTGATGATGCCCTCGACCAGCTCGCGAAGGTCGACCTGCTGCAGCTCCACCGTGAAGGGACGGGTGAAGTTGAGGAGCGAAGTGATGGCCGACGATAGGAGCGATGCCTCCTCCTCGGCCTTGCGGATCTTCTCGCGCATCGCCTCCGGGGCGGCCTGCCGCTCGGCGAGCTTCAGATAGCCGAGGATCGTGGAGAGGGAGTTGCGGAACTCGTGTGCGATCCCGGCCGACATCTCACCGAGGTCGGCCAGCGTCTGCATCTCGCGCATACGCCCCTCCAGGTCGCGGATGGGCGTGAGGTCGGTGAAGAGTGCCAGCATGCCGAGGAACGAGCCCTCTTCGTTCATCAGCGGAACGGTGCTGAGGCCGATGACCAGGCGCTGGCCGTCCTCGGTTCGCGACTCGACCTCGCGCCGGGTGAGCGACTGCCGCGCCGCGGTGGCTTCCTGCAGGATCTCCCCGAAGTTCTCCGGCGCGGCGATCTCCGCCAGGGGCCGGCCGATCACCTCCTGGCCCGGATCGAGGCGGAGGATCTCGCGGCCGGACTGGTTCACGTCCACGACGCGCCCGGCCGGATCGACGGCGATGAAGCCGGAGGAGAGGCTGCGCGTGAGCGCCGCCACGACGCGCTCGAAGTCGTCGGCCCGCGCCTTCTCCTGATCGTGGAGATGTCGCAGCTCGTCCTCCTGCATCCGCAGCGTGGCGATCGTCTTCCGGAATGTCTCCACCAGGTACTGCTGCTCATCGACCTCCGGATCGTGGAGCGCGATGGACGAAGCTTCGTCGAGCAACTGCTCGATCGGCCGCGTGATCTTCGGCGTATAGAGGAGGAGGAGGATCGTTCCCGAGATCACCGCCGCCACCACGATCAGCGCCGTGAGGAAGAACTGGCGCCGCATCGAGGTGATGGGCGCGGCATCGAATCCGATGGTCAGCATCCCCGCGGTGGTTCGACGGGTCAGCGTGTCGACGCCCGGCCCGTCGTGCCCGGCGCGGACCGTCGGGCCGTCCGGCAGCGTCAGGCTGAGCGTGGCCAGCCTGAACCGCGTCTGCAGCACGGTGAGCGTGCCGCGGAGGACCTCAGGCCGCGGCGACTGCAGGCCGTTGATCGTGGCCGCCGACGCGTCGGCCACGATCTCCCGCTGCTCGCGGATGGTCACCTCCGTGTCCAGAACCGCGTTCTGCAGGAGAAGGAGAAGGACCAGGATCAGCACGACCAGGAAGCCGACCAGCGTGGCCAGGAAGAACCTGACGTCCCGGCGGAAGCTGACCTTGGTCAGCGCATGAGGAGCGCCAAGTACCATGACCAGAGTGTATGGCCAAAGAAGAGCACGCCCAAGGTGGCCAGACCGAGAAAGACCCCGAACGGCAGGGCCACCTGCATCCCCCGCTCGTGGCGCAACGCCAGCGGGATGCCGATGATCGATCCCGCCACCGACGCCGCCAGCAGGACCGCCGGGATGCCGGTCAGCCCGACCGTGGCGCCGATCATGGCCATCATCTTCACGTCACCCCATCCCATCCCCTCCACGCGGCGGATCAGCCAGTACACGAGGATGAGAAGGGCCAGGACGCCCGCACCGGCCACCGCGCCGAGAATCGACTGCTGCCAGCTTGCGGCCAGGAAGAGCTCGGGCGCGAGCGGCCCCCCGCCGGCGAGGGCCAGCGCCAGCGCCACGGCCGTCCCCGACAGGGTGATCACATCGGGGAGGATCTGGATCTCCGCGTCGATGTAGATCAGGACGAGCAGCAGCGACACCAGCGCGGCCACCGGAACGAAGACCAGCGAGAGGCCGGTCCTCTGGAACACCGCGAGGTAGAAGAGCGCGTTGGCGAGCTCGACCAGGGGATAGCGGACCGAGATCGGCTGCCGGCACGACCGGCACCGCCCTCCCAGCCACAGGTAGCTCAGCAGCGGGACGTTGTCGTAGGGGCGGATGGCCGAGCCGCAGGAGGGGCATCGGCTGGGGGGGAAGACGATCGATTCCTCGCGCGGGTAGCGGTGGATGACCACGTTGAGGAAGCTTCCGATGATCGCGCCGAGGGCGAAGGCGGCGAGGGCGAAGAGGGACTCCACTCGGGAGGATTATGAACGAACGGTGGGGCGTTAGGGACTGCGCGATCCGAGAGGGAGGCGAACGGGGTCTGGTGGCCTCCGCGGTCTTCAAAACCGTTGTTTCGGCGCGGAAGCGTCGAAGGGTTGGTTCGATTCCGACACGCCTCCGCCAGCAATTTTGGATTTTAGATTTTGGATTGCCAGAAATCCAAAATCCAAAATCCAAAATCACGGTGATCCTGGCGGCTCCGTCAGAAATCCCACCTTCTGCGCGCCGGCGGCGTGGACGGCGTCCATCAGCGCCACGGCACCCTCGAAGACCAGGTGGTCCTCGGCGTTGATGAATACCACGCGCTCGGCGGGGGGGCGGGAGATCATTTGCGGCGCGATCGCATCGCGCAGTGCCGCCGGCGAGTCGAATCGCTGCTGGTTCAGGTAGATCCCGTCGCTCCTGAGCGTGACCACGAGCTGGGTCTGATCCGACTCGGGGGGCGGTCCGGTGACTTCGACCTTCGGCGGCACCTCCACGTCGAGGCCCATCTGCAGGATGGGCGTGGCCACCATGAAGATGATCAGCAGCACCAGGACGACGTCCACCAGGGGGGTGATGTTGATCTCGGACTTGACGCTGCCGACGGAACCGGCTGTCATAGCCATCGCTGCGCTCCTACATCCGTCCCTGCGCCATCTGGGCGCCGGCCTGCTGGTTCTCGGTGAGAATGGCCACCGACGACCATTCCGCGTCGTTGGCAGCCTTCATGACCTCGCGCACCTTCCCGAAGGTGATGCGGGCGTCGGCCTTGAGCATGACCGAGCGGTTCGGGTCTCTCTGGCGCTCGGCCTGGAGGAAGGTGACCAGGTTCCGGTCGGGGATCCACCGGTCGCCGACGAAGACCGTCCCGTCCTGCTTGATGGAGACGATCAGGTCGCCTTCCTGCCCCGGCTTCCGCTCGGCGTGCGGGGCCTGCGGGAGCTGGACGTCGACGCCCTGCTGGAGCATCGGCGTGACGACCATGAAGATGATGAGCAACACCAGGCAGACGTCGACGAGAGGGGTGACGTTGATGTCGCCCTTCACTTCGTCGGGACTGCCACCACCGGCTCCGAATGCCATCGCGGCCTTCCTTCGCTCAGGCGCGCAGGCGGGCGCGCGCCGTGTTCTTGATGAAGAAGTCGATGAGCTGGGAGGAGGAGTTGGACATCTCCACCTGGAAGCGGTCGACCTTGTTGGTGAAGTAGTTGTAGAGCCAGACCGCCGGGACGGCCACGAAGAGGCCGAGGGCGGTGGCGCCGAGAGCCTCGGCGATCCCGGCGGAGACGGCCCCCAGTCCGCCCGATCCGCTCATGGCCATCCCCTGGAAGGCGGTGATGATGCCGATGACCGTACCGAACAGCCCGATGAAGGGGGCGGTGGTGGAGATCGTGGCCAGGTTGCCGAGGCCTTTCTTCATCTCCGCGGCGGTCATGAGCGTCTCGCGCTCGATGGCCCGCTTCCCGGAGTCGACGATGTCGAAATCGGGCGGAAGCTCCTGCGAGGTCTCGTACTGGAACTCGGTCAGGCCGGCCACGAGCACCCGGGCCAGGTGGCTGTGCCTGAACTTCTTGTCCTTGGCGAAGGTGATGGCCTCCTCGAGCTTGTGCTGCTTGAGGAGGGGAGTGATCCCCACGGCCACCTGCAGCGACTCCTTCTTGGCGCGCTGGAAGCGCCAGAGCCGCTCGATGGCGATGGTCAGCGACCAGACGGACATGAGTGCCAGAAGGACGATGACTCCCTTGCCGAGCGGCGTCATCGCGGCCCACATGCCGGCCATCGTGAAGTGGTGTTGAATGTCTTCCATGAACTGCTCCTCCCTAAATCTCGTTCAGTTCGCCGGCTATTGAAGTCTGAAATTCACGGTCAGGTTGTAGATGACAGGGACCGGCTGCCCGTTGAGTGTGCCGGGGCGGAATTTCCATTTCCTCACCGCCTCGAGCGCGGCCTGATCGAGACCCATCGGGAGCGGCTTGAGAACGCGTGCATCGGTCACGTTCCCGTTGCGGTCGATGATGGCCTCGATGATGACGATCCCCTCGATCCTCGCTTTTCTGGCGATCTCGGTGTACTGCGGATCGATCCGGGTGATGGAAACGGGCGGTCGCACGTTGCCGCCGACCCGCATCGGCATGTCCCCCGTGCCGCCGATCTGCCCCCCCAGTTGCCCGCCGAGCGTGCCGCCGATCACCCCCCCGACAACACCCCCGACCACTCCGCCGACGACGCCGCCCACCTGCCCTCCCACCACCCCCCCTGCCACGCCCCCTTCCGCGCCGGCCGTGTCGACCGCCACGTCGCTCGATACGTCCGGCACGTCCTTCGGGACCTCGGTCGGCTGGCGAAAAGTTTCCTGCGGCGTGACCTCGCGCTCGATCTGCGGCGTGGCGCGCTGCGGGGTGGGGGTGGACGATGCCCCCGGAGGGGGGGGCGGGGGTGGGGGAGGGGGCGGCGCTGAGGCCACGAAGGCCCGGATCGGCTGCTGGATGACTTCGGGGTTTTCCTTGACGTAGTAGCCGGCGGCGATGATGCCGCCGATCAGGGCGATGTGGATGACGGCCGACAGCAGCGCAGTGACCCACCCCCCTTTCTTCCTGTCCTTACCTGCGGACTCGATCAGGACATCGTCGAACATGGTGGTGTCGTCCTTCGCGGCGGAATCGAGCTGTGCTGAAGTGGTGCCAGCCCGGGCCGGAGATTAGACGTGTTGGAAAAGGAAAACGAAACCAGGTAACGCGCGGCGGACCTCGCCAAGCCGGGACATTTGGTGGAGCCGAACGGGATCGAACCGTCGACCTCCTGAATGCCATTCAG
>DATLEX010000344.1:0-6019 GCA_035525045.1 Thermoanaerobaculia bacterium
CCGATGCGGCCGTGGTGGTGATGAGCGAACTCAACGCCGCCTCCCGGGTGCTGACCGTGGACCGGAGCGACTTCAGTATCTACCGCGGCAACGATCGACAGGTGATCGACTTCATCGCGCCGCCGAAGCGGTGAGCTTCCACGCTCTGCCGGGCGGAATCACTCCGGGCGAGCCAGCGTCAGCCCGGGGATGTCGCGGAAGTCGGCTTCGTTCAGCGTCCAGAGGGCGGCGTCGCGGGCGATGGCCACCGCCGCCACCGCCAGGTCCATCCCCCGCGTCCGCGGCGAGCGCATGCGCCGGTAGAGGTTCGCCGCGACGATCGCCTCCGCGGCACCGAACGGAACGGCCTGCGCGACGGGAAAGAGGTCCTCCTGGACCTCCAGCTCGACAGCGGTGCGCGGTCCGCGGAGCCACTCGTAGAGGACGATGGCGCTCAGTCCCAGACGCTCCCCCCGTTCGATGAAACGCCGCAAGCCGGGCGCGGAACGGCGCTCGCCGCAGAGAGCGTCGACCAGGGCCGATGTGTCGACGAAGATCACTGCGGTGTGCGGCGTCCTCCCCGGCGCCTGGCCGCGCGAACATCCGCGATCTCACGGTCGACGTCGCGGGAGGGACGGGTGGGGGGGAGGGCCATCATCCGGTCGAGGACGCCGAGCAGGCGCCGGCGCTCGACCTCGCTGAGCCGGCCGGCCCGCTCGTGATAATCGGCCACCGCTTCCCGGATGACCTGGCTCTTCGGCTTCCCCAGGCGGACGGAGGTCACCTCGATCCTGCGGACAGTCTGCTCGTCGAGGGTGAAGGTGACCTTCTTTGCCATACCGATACCATACTACCATATAGCCGCGTCAGCGGGCCATGGCGCTGAGCTCGTCGATGCCGCGGGCCACCCCGGCGCGCACGACATACCGGACGTCGCGGAAGCTGGCCACGCCGGCGGCCGGATCGCCGCCGAGGATCAGCAGATCGGCGGCCTTCCCCGGCTCGACCGTCCCTGTCTCCCCGTCGACCCCGGCTGCTCGCGCGGCGACGGAGGTCGAAGCGACGATCACCTGCATGGGCGTCATGCCGGCGCGCTGCATCGCTTCCATCTCGGCGTGGATCGCCGGCCCGTGCAGGGTCAGGGGATTGCCGGCGTCCGTCCCGGTGGCGATCGCGATTCCGCCCGCGACGAGAGCGCGGAGATTCGCCTCGGCGATCCGCTGCTGCCCGGCGTTCGTCTTCTCGCGACGCGCGACCCGCTCGCCCGTCACCAGGGTCGCCGGCAGCGATGCCGTCGAGGCGACCTTCGCCAGCGTCGCGCCGTCGACGCAGCGGTTCGGATCGTCGACCGCCGGCGCCGTCCGATCGAGCACCGACCGGTACATCCGGAGATAGCCCCCCACCACGGTCAGCGTCGGCGTGACGATGGTCCCGGCGCGCCGGGCGAGGTCGATGAACTCCTGATCGACCGGCTCGTCCCAGATGCCATGGACCAGGAGCCGCGCCCCGGCGCGGACCGCCTCCTTCGCCTTCGCCAGCTCGGTGGCGTGCACGATGAGGGGCAGCTTCCGCTTCCGCGCTTCGTCGCCCGCGGCCGCGAGCGCGGCGCCATTCTCCTCGATGTACCAGACCTTGACCGCCTTCGCCCCGCGGGCCGCCAGGTAGCGGACGCCGCCGCGCCCCGCCTCTTCATCCTTCAGATGGATGAACTGCCGCTCCGCCGGAAGGTTGACCCAGTGATCGCGCGTCGACAGCAGCGGTCCGGCGGTGACCACGCGCGGCACGCTGCTGTCGTGCCCGAGGCGCTCGTCGAGTCGCAGCGTCCAGGGATAGCCGCCGACGTCGAAGACCGTCGTCACGCCGGAGCAGAGGTAGGAGCGGCCGAAGCGCTCCGGGCCCGCCTCGAGCCCCGCCTCGACCTCCTCGTACGGGTGAGAGGGGCGGACGTCGAGCGCGTCGGGACGGCCGTCCGCCCAGCCGGTCTGGGAGAAGTGGACGTGGGCGTCGATCAGGCCGGGGGTGATCCACATCCCCGTCGCGTCGAGGACGTCGACGCCGGGCGGGACCTCGCACCGCCCCGCGCAGTCGATCCGGCCGTTGCGGATGATGACGGTCGCGTTCCCGACCGGCGGGCCGCCGCGGCCGTCGATCAGCGTTCCGCCGGCGATGGCCCGCGGAGGGGGCGGCGTACCGGGAGGGGTGTCGATCGCGCCGGTGAGGGCGATCCTCCACCCCGCCGGCGTCTTGAGGAAGAGCCGCTCGGAAATCCCGGAGTGCTCCTCCGCGCCGTAGCGGACGCGGTAGCGATAGGTTCCGTACACGAAGCCCGGCTGAACCGGCGTCAGGCGCATGTCGCTCGCCTCGATCGTGTCGGGCCAGCGATCCCCCGCCTGCCGCGCGAAGTCGTCGAAGCCGGTGCTGAAGCCGGCCGGGCCGGTGCGGATCAGGCGCGGGTCGTCGAGGTAGAGCGAGAGGTACTTCGCGCGGTCGCGCTCCCGGATCGCGGCGATGTTCTGCTCGAAGACGGCACGCGCCGCCGCGAGGTCCTCCTGTTCACCGGCGGCCGCGGGACTCCAGGCGAAGAGAGCGGTGAGAATGACGGTGATCGTTCGCATGATGATGGCCATTGTAGAGATGAGGGCCTAAAACCAGTTCTTCACCCGCGGCCACAGCTCGGGCAGCGGCGGGCTCAGCCCGCGGCAGACGTAGATTCCCATCCGCTGCTCGAAGGGCATGGCGTGAGGGTGCGATCCCACCGGTCCGGCGTACTCCACCGCGCGGCACAGCTCGTTCAGTGTGTGCGTGGGCGTGTCCACGACCACCAGCACCTCGCCGCTGTAGCCGCGCGGTCCCCACAGATAGTAGTTCTGGTGGCCGCTCAGCGCCGGCGGGAGGCCGTGCTTGCGACCCAGGATGTCGATGGCGCCGGCCTCGCCGAAGTTCTGCGCGAAGATGCCGGCCTGCGCGCGCTCGCCTTCGGGCAGCGCGTGATAGGCGCGGGCGGCGCTGGCCACCATCTCCTCCCACCCCAGCCGGTCGGCCAGATGCTGCGGCAGCTCCGCGGTGTGGCTGTGCTCGGTCCGCGGCGGCGAGATGCCGAGCGTGCGCTGCCAGCCGGCGGTGCGCTCCGGCGACATCAGCGGGAGGCCGATGGGCAGCAGGACCAGCGTCCCTGCGATGACGAGGGCAACATAGCCGGCCCGCAGCCAGCTCCAGCGCCGGGCCGTCCAGCGCTCGAACGCCACCGCTCCGGCGGCGAAGAGCATCGGATATGCCGGCCCAAGGTAGTAGCTCTTGCCCTTCAGCAGCACGAGCACCGCGAAGGTGATCAGGTAGGCGAATCCGAGCGCGCGATGCCCCTTGTCGTCACGCCCGCGCAGCAGCCACACCAGGCCGGCGAGCCAGAGGGGAAAGGCCAGCGGCCCGAGGAGGAAGATCTGCTGGCCGAAGTACTCCAGCGGGTTGAGCACCACGTTCTTGTGGCTCCGCCGGATGTTGTCGAGCAGCTCGAAGGTCGGCCAGCCGTGCTGCCACTGCCAGAGGAGATTGGGGAGGAAGAGCAGGAGCGCGACGGCGCCGCCCGCCACCAGCCACCGGCTCCACAGAAGCCGGCGGCGCGACGAGAAGGCGATGCCGGCCACCAGCGCGAAGGCGAAGAAGGCCACCGAGTGCTTGGCGTGCAGGCCCACTCCCGCGATCAGGCCGAACCAGAGCCAGAGCCGCGGTTGGTTCTCCTGCAGTATGCGGAGGGTGATCCAGGCCAGCGCGGTCCAGAAGAAGACCTCGAAACTGTCGGTGGAGAGCTTCGACCCGATCACCAGGTAGAACGGCGCGGCAAGGACGAGCAGCGCCGCCAGCGCCTGCGCAAACACGCCTCCGCGCAGCCGCCGCGCCATCAGCGCGGCGAGCAGCATCGCCGCCGCGCCGAATGCGGCGGGGAAGAAGCGGAGGCCGTAGAGCGTCTCGCCGAACAGCTTCCACCCCGCGACCGCGAGCAGCGGCGCCATGGACGGGTGGTCGACGTAGCCCCAGTCGGGGCGCAGCCCGCAGACCAGGTAATAGAGCTCGTCGCGGAAATATCCGAAGGGCGCGGCGTTGAACAGCGGGAGCAACAACTTGACGGCGGCCATCGTGCCGGCGAGCGCGGCGGCGCTCGTCCACCAGCGCGAGGCCGGCGCGGGGGCGGGGGAAGCAGTGGCAGTCATAGGGCGATCAGCAGTCCATTATCCGGGCTGGGCGAGGGTCGCGGAAGCCGGCTTCGTGCAGCGTCCAGAGGGCGGCGTCGCGGGCGATGGCCACCGCCGCCACCGCCAGCTCGATCCCCCGCTTCCGCGGCGAGCGCATCGTGCCCTTCGGCTCCGCCATCAACTTCCATCCACACGTGCGGAGATGCTCTCCGGACCGCGGCGATCAACCATCATCGATATCGATCTTGGAGCCGGCGATGCCTCCTGGCGCTGTACCATTGGGTCACAACACACTCCAATGACCGCCGCTGAACCGGTGATCGCAGTTTCGGATCTGACGCGCCGTTTCGGTGCGCGGGCGGCGCTGTCCTCCGTGACCCTGCGGATTCCCCGCGGCGGCGTGTACGGCCTGGTCGGCGCGAACGGCGCAGGAAAGACGACGCTGATTCGCCACCTCCTCGGGCTCTTACGTGCCGAGGAGGGGAGCGTGCGGGTGTTCGGCCTCGATCCGGCGGCGGATCCGGTCGGGGTGCTCTCCCGCATTGGCTATCTGTCGGAGGAAAATGATCTTCCCGGCTGGATGCGCGTCGGCGAGTTGATGCGTTACTCGCGCGCGTTCTATCCCGGCTGGGACGATGCGTATGCCGGCGAGTTGCGCACGGCATTCGGGCTCGATCCCGCGGCGAAGATCAAGACGCTTTCGAAGGGGCAGAAAGCGCGCGCCGGTCTCGTCGTCGCACTCGCCTACCGGCCGGAGCTGCTCGTGCTCGACGAGCCCTCCTCCGGCCTCGATCCCATCGTGCGCCGCGACATCCTCGGCGCCATCCTGCGTACGATCGCAGACGAAGGGCGGACGGTGCTGTTCTCATCGCATCTCCTGGAGGAGGTCGAGCAGGTCGCCGATCACGTGACGATGATCCGGCAGGGAACGATCGTCGTGAGCGCACCGCTGCAAGAGGTGAAGGATGCGCACGGCGGAGCTTCGCTCGACGAGATCTTCGTCGAGCGAATCGGAGGCGTCTGAAGAGTGCGCACGCCGGCTGCTGCAATCGCCTGGGAACTCGGGCAGCGTCATCGCTGGGGGCTGATGGCCCTGCTCGCGACGATCCTCACCCTCGGCGGCATCAAGATCGCGGTGCTTACGACTCAGGCGCATCTCGAAGTCCGTGACGTGACGTTCGCTCTGCTCATCCCCGTGCCGCTCGCCGGATCCTTCTTGTATCTGCTTGCGGTGTTCACGTTCGGCATCGCCGGCGATCTCGCCGCGCGCGAGTCGATGTACCCGCCGCGCATGTTCACACTTCCGGTCTCGTCGGCAGCACTCGCGGGATGGCCGATGCTGTACGGCTGCGTGTCGATGGCGCTGTTTTGGTTCGCCATGAGAATCGCGGGCACGTTTCCTGCCGGTTTCGACGTGCCGACGTATTGGCCCGCGTTGTTCGCGGCATCGATCCTCGCATGGACGCAGGCCTTGACATGGGCTCCTTACGCTCTTCGCGGCATGCGTATCGTGGTCACGATCGCGTTGCTCGTGTCGATCGACGTCGTGGTGATGACTGCGCTCGAAAACAAGGCGAGCGAGGGCACGATGTTGCTCCTGCTCGCGCCGCTCGTGCCGCTCGCGTACATCACGTCGGTATCGGCGGTCCGCCGCGCGCGAAGAGGCGACGTGCCCCATTGGCGTGTGTTGGAACGGTTCGCGCCGGCGTTCCGGCCTGCAGCGGCGCATCGTGAGTTCGAATCGGCGGCTCGCGCGCAGCTCTGGTTCGAGTGGCGCCAGTTCGGCCGCTCGTTGCCACTCCTCGTTTCCATCGTGCTGCCGGTCGGGCTCGCACTTCTGTTTCCGTTCCGCG
>DATLEX010000006.1:0-3026 GCA_035525045.1 Thermoanaerobaculia bacterium
CGCCGGATCTCCTGTTCGGTATCGAACGGTTCCATCGGGCCGAGTCTACAGCAGCGCGGCGGAGCCGCTACGCGATCCCGGTGCGCCGCCGGCCCTCCCCCAGTGCCCTCGCGCTATCCTTCTCCCATGCATCTCGCGGCCGGGCACCGTCTTGGCCCCTACGTCATCGAGGAGATGGCGGGGAGCGGAGGCATGGGGGAGGTCTACCGCGCGCGGGACACGCGGGTCGGCCGGGTCGTGGCCATCAAGGTGCTTCCCGCCGGGACGATGGAGGCAGCCGAGGCGCGCTTCGAGCGCGAGGGGCGGGCGATCTCCCAGCTCAGCCATCCCCACATCTGTTCGCTCTTCGACCTGGGGCGCCACGACGGCACCGCCTTCCTGGTCATGGAGTATCTGGAAGGGCAGACTCTGGCCAGCCGGCTCGGCCGCGGCCCGCTCCCGCTGCGCGACGTGATCCGCTACGGCAGCGAGATCGCCGCGGCGCTCGAGCACGCGCACCGCCGCGGCATCATCCACCGCGACCTCAAGCCGGGCAACATCATGCTCACGGCGACCGGGGCGAAGCTGCTCGACTTCGGCCTGGCCCGGCCCCGAAGCCCGGAGCCCGGACCCCTGAGCCCGCAGGGCGAGACCGAGAAGAAGCCGATCACCGAGCAGGGGACGATCGTCGGCACGTCCCACTACATGTCGCCCGAACAGATCGAAGGGAAGCCGCTCGATCACCGCACCGACATCTTCTCGCTCGGCATCGTGCTCTATGAGATGGTGAGCGGACGCCGGCCCTTCGAGGGAGCGAGCGCCGCCGCGGTCTCCGCCTCGATCCTCACCAGCGACCCCCGCGCGCTGCCCGCCGGCCTCCCTCCCGCCCTGCAGCACCTCATCGACACCGCGCTGGAGAAGGACCCCGAGCGCCGGTGGCAGACGGCGCACGACATCGCCCTGCAGCTCGGCTGGATCGGGGGCACGCTTTCCGGCGAGCGCGCCGAGCCGGCCAGGACGCGGCGCCGCCTCCGCTGGTCCTGGCTGCTCGTGCCGCTGGCCCTCGCCGGCGGCGCGGTTGCCGGATGGCTCGCCGCGGAACGCGGCGGGCCGGCGGCGGAGCGGCGCGAACCCGTTCGCCTGCGGCTGGTCGTCCCCCCGCCGCTCCAGCTCCGCGACCACGTCGAGGTGCTCCCTTTCGCCCTCTCGCCCGATGGGAGGAGCATCGTCTTCACCGCGCATCCTCAGGGAGGAGCGCAGGGGCTCTACCTCCGGAGGTTCGACTCGGAGGAGGTCGCGCGGATCGACGGAACCGAGGGAGCCGATTCGCCGTTCTGGTCGCCCGACGGGAAGTGGATCGGGTTCGCCGCACGGGGGAAGCTCTGGAAGACGCGGGCCGACCGTCCCGACGCGCCGATCGCCCTCTGCGACGTCAGCGTGTTCGGCACCAACGCCACCTGGGGAAACGGGGTGATTCTCTTCGCGGAACGCCCCTTCGGCCGGCCGGAGATCCAGCGCGTCAGCGATGCGGGCGGAACCCCAGCGCCCGTCACCCGGCTGGCGCCGCACGAGTGGCGCCATACACTTCCCCAGTTCATCCCCGGCACGAATCGATTCCTTTATCTCGCGATGACGCGCGACTCGCTCGACCGGACGCTGCTGGTGGGATCACTCGACGGAGCCGAGGCGCAACCGCTCCTCGGGGATACGGCGCTGGCCCGCGCCGCCGGCGAGCACATCTTCTACGTGCGGGAGGGAAAGCTTTTCCAGCAACGCGCCGATCTTCGCGCTGGGCGCCTCCTCAGCGAGCCGCACCTGCTGGCGGATCACATCCGGCACTTCTATCCCACCGGGACCGCGCAGTTCGACGTCGCCGGCGATGGAACCGTCGTCTACCGCACCCGGACCAGCCGGGGGCGCCTCTTTCTCACCGACCGCGCCGGCCGCGAAATCAGGGTGTTCGACGAGACCCCCCTCTTCTTCGGGGCCTCCTTCTCGCCCGATGGAAGGCGCATCGCCGCGGGGGTCCTCCTGCCGCGGGCCGCCACGCCGGGGATCTGGCTCTACGACGCCGAACGCGGCGGGCGCGACCGGCTCACCGCCGAGCGGGCCACGGAGGTCTTTCCGGTGTGGACTCCTGATGGACGCTCGCTGATCTACGGCGAGGGCAAAGGATCACCCCCTCTTCTGGTGCGCCGTCCGCTCGACGGCGGAGCGAAAGTGGCGCTGACGCGTTCCGGCCTGTTCGAGCTGGCCGGCAACTTCAGCCCCGATGGCAAGGCTCTCTATCTCACCCAGATCGTGGCCGGCCGGCCGGCGCACATCCTCCGGGTCATGCTCGACGACCCCAGCCGCGTCGAGCCGGTGGTCAGCTCCGCCTTCGAGAACGTGCAGGGCTACGTTTCGCCCTCCGGCCAGTGGCTGGCCTTCAGCTCCAACAGCACCGGCGCGCACGAGGTGTACGTGGTGCCGCTCGCCGGCGGAGAGCGGATCCGGATCTCGAACGGAGGCGGGAACTTGCCGCGCTGGAACCGGCGGGGCGACGAGATCTTCTACTGGTCCGGGAAGACTCTCATGAGCGCGCGGCCCGGCCGAAGCGGTCGATGGAACGACGCCGCGCTGACGGAGCTCTTCCGGATCGGCGGCACCCTCGACGCGTTCGACGTCTCACCATCCGGAGAGTCGTTCGTCGTGGGCGAGAGCCACCCCGGAGAAGGCGACGGCGACCTGCACGTGATCCTGAACGCGCGGTAAGGTGCTGTGAGCGCATCCCGATGTGCTCACCCCTCCACCCGCCCCATGGTCTCGTCGAACCAGCCGGTGATCGTGGGGATGGCGATCTCGGGAGGCGCCACGTGCGCTCCCTCGAAGACCTCCAGGCGCTTCGGCTCGGGGAGGAGACGGAACATCGGCTCGGCCTCGGCGTTGAGCGAGGTGTCCTCGTCGTAGCGCCCGTGCAGCATCAGCTTCGGGGCGCCGATGCGGGGAAGGAAGTGGATGCGGTTGGCGGGGGCGGCGAAACGGCCCTCGCGCCGGTTGATGCCGGT
>DATLEX010000001.1:0-8729 GCA_035525045.1 Thermoanaerobaculia bacterium
GGGACGTCGGGACGGCGAGCGGGTGATCGTCGAGCATACGAACATCAATCCCAACAAGGCCGCGCACATCGGGCATCTGCGGAACGCGGTCCTCGGCGACACGCTGGTCCGGCTGCTGCGCTGGCTCGGTCATCGAGTGGAGGTGCAGAACTACATCGACGACACCGGCGTGCAGGTCGCCGACGTGGTGGTCGCCTTCGAGCGCCTGCAGAAGGAAGGGGTGGAGGAAGTTCGGAAGCGGATCGAAGACGAGGGCGTGCCCTTCGATTACTTCTGTTGGGACCTCTACTCGGCGATGGCCGGGTACTACCAGGAGCACCCCGAGGCGCTGGAGTGGCGGCGGGAAACGCTGCACCGGATCGAGCAGCAGGAGGGAGAGACGGCACGGCTGGCGGCCCTCATCGCCCGGGCCGTGGTCCACCGTCACGTGCGGACGATGCTGCGGCTCGGCATCGTCTACGACCTCCTGCCGAAGGAGAGCGACATCATCCACCAGCACTTCTGGGCCCGCGCCTTCGAGGTGCTGAAGGAGGCCGGCGCGGTCATGCTCGAGCAGGAGGGGAAGCACAAGGGCTGCTGGGTCATGAAGCTCTCGGAGGCCGAAGAGTTCGAGGGAATGGACGAGCCGGACAAGATTCTGGTGCGGTCCAACGGGACGGTGACCTACACCGGCAAGGACATCGCCTACCAGCTCTGGAAGTTCGGACTGCTCGACCGCACGTTCAACTACCGGAAGTTCTGGACCTATCCCGACGGGCACATCCTGTGGGAGTCCTCGCACGAGGGAGAGACCGATCCCTCCGCGCCGAAGTTCGGCGGCGCGGACCGAGTGGTGAACGTCATCGACGTCCGGCAGTCATACCTTCAGAAGGTCGTCAAGGAGGGGTTGCGGCTCCTCGGCCATACCGAGGAAGCGGAGAATTCCATTCACTTCTCCTACGAGATGGTCGCGCTCACGCCGCAGACGGCGAAGGCGCTGGGCATGGAGATTTCGGCGGAGGACGCCGGGCGCGCCTATCTGGAGATGTCGGGACGAAAGGGTCTGGGAGTGAAGGCGGACGACCTGATCGACGCGCTGGAGCGAAAGGCCACCGAGGCGGTGCGGGAAGGGGGGAAGGCCGAGGGGCGGAGCGACGAGGATCTGCGCGCGCTCGGACGCGACGTCGCCGTGGCCGCGCTCCGCTATTTCATGCTCAAATTCGGCAGGACCAAAGTCATCGCCTTCGATTTCGACGAGGCCCTGACTTTCGAGGGCGACTCCGGCCCCTACCTCCAGTACTCCACCGTGCGCGTGCAGAACATCTTCCGGAAGATGGAGGAGAGGGGGGTGGACCCGCTCATCGACGACCGCTCCCTCGACCGCCTCACGCTCACCGACGGGCTGACCGACGAGATGTGGGAGCTGGTCCGGCTCAGCGCCGAGATGCCGGCGGCGATCCGGCGGGCGGTCGACTCACTGGAGCTGTCGGTGATGACGCATCACCTTCTCGAGCTGGCGCAGAAGTTCAACAGCTTCTACCACAAGTATCCGATCCTCAACGAGAAGGACCACGCCGAGCGGCAGCGCCGCGCCGTCTGCGCGGAGGTGTTCCGCCGCACCGTCACGGCGACGCTGGCGCTGCTGGGCATCCCTGTACCGGCCAGGATGTAACCGGGGCGGATCGAGCTCGTCTGGTAACATGGCGCAAGACGTTCGTCCAGACGTCGCCCAACATGAAGACACCATTCGATCGACGGGACGTCGCTCTCCGCACGCTCATCGTCGTGGCCGGAGCGCTGGCAGCGGTGCTGCTGGCCATGAAGGGTCAGGCCGAGGCCATCCCCGCTCTCGCTGTGGGCGGCACGCTCGGCGCCTTTGTCATGGCCCGTCTCGGCGCGACGGAAGATTGAGGTCCGGTCAGGAAGCCTGCTGATCGAGGCGGCGCACGTTCTCGGCCTGCAGGCCCTTGGGGCCCTGCTTGACGTCGAACTCGACGCGTTCTCCCTCGTTCAGCGTCCTGTACCCGCTCTGATTCCCGATCGCGGTGTGGTGGACGAAGACGTCTTCGCCCGTCTCCCGTTTGATGAACCCGTAGCCCTTGTCGTTGTTAAACCATTTCACGGTGCCAACTTCCGGCATTCCTACCCTCCGAAGTGCGGCGGCGCAACTTCTCCGGCATCGGGCCTCGTGCAATGTTCGCGCCGCGTGATTACCAGATCAGGGCGCGGTTGATGCCGATCTGGGTGAATCCGAGGGATTCGTAGAGGGCGATCGCGGGGCGGTTGAAGTCGTTCACGAATAGCGTGACCGACTGCCGTTTCCGGAACAGGTGCCCACAGACTTCCCGGAGAGTCTCCCGGGCCAGGCCGTGCCGGCGGAAGCGGGGATGCGTCCAGACTCCCATCAACTGGACGGCGGTCGCCGTAACCGCGGAAAACTCGCATTTCGCGACGATTTCTCCCTCTTCGATCCGGACGATACTCCGGCCCTGGTCGACCAGTTCGCGGACCCGCTCGCGGTATCCGGCCGGATCGCGCAGGAGGGGATCGATGCCGACCTCTTCCTTGTGCATCGCCGCGCAGGCCGGCACGAGCCTGTCCAGGTCGGCAGGCTTCCCGTAGCGGGCGGCCCGGAGGTCGGGGAAGTCGAGACGAGGGCGGAGGGCATAGGTCGGCTGAGTCATTCGTACGACCGTGGGGGGATCGAGGTGGGAGCGGAGATGGGACCAGAGCGACTCGACCAGATGCGCCGGCGAGATGATGGCACGAACCGGAAGCATGCGGGTGATGATGCGGTCGGCGATCAGCGAAGCGGCGGTGTCGATCCGGTCGTGGCGCTCGGCGGGCGCGCCCGCCAGCACCACGTTCGTGGCCAGGGAGGCCGCCATGACGATCTCGCCGTCGTGCCGCACCGCAATCATCTGCGTCGCCGCGGCGGAGCGCTCCTCTTCCAGACGCGACAGCAGGTAGACGTTGATCAGCGGCTCCCGCGAGAGGAAGGAGGCTACCGCCCGCGCGTCGTCGTCGGCGACCGCGCGCAACGACCATCGGCCCTCGGCGGGAAAGGTCACCATGGATGTCGCATCCTCTCAGTCAGAGCTGATCGTGCGCGAGGTATGCTAGCCCGTCCTTCAACTTGTGCCAAAGCGAGCGGCGGCGCCACTCGTCGAGTCTCCGCTCGCGTGCAAAGCGAAGGTCGTCGAAGAACGCGGCGCGCAACTGCCCCGCCACCTCCGAGTCGAGCACGCCCACGCTGATCTCGTCGTTGATCTCGAAGGAGCGGTCGTCGAAGTTCGTCGACCCCACGCTGGCCCAGGCGCCGTCCACGACCATCACCTTCTGGTGCAGCAGGGTCTTGTCGTACTCCCAGATCCGGACGCCCCGCGCCAGGAGATGCCCGAAACGATGGTGGCTGGCATGCTGGACCAGGGCGTTGTCGGTGGCGGATACGGAGGGAACCATGATCAGGATCTCCACGCCGCGCGACCGCGCATCCTCGATGGCTCGAAGCGCGTCGCGGTCCGGCAGAAGATACGGGTTCTGAATGATCACTTCCCGCCGCGCCGACACGATGGCAAGGTAGTAGAGAATCTGGACCGTGGAGGAGCTTCCGGTTGGCGAGGCGTAGGCGACATGGACCGTCGACGCACCGGCCGCGGGAATGTCGGCGGGGAAGTATGTCTCGCCGGCCAGGATCTCCCCCCTCTCCTCGATCCAGTTTTCGGAGAACGCCCCCTGGAGTCGCCTGACGGCCGGCCCTTCGATCCTCAGAGCGGTGTCGCGGTATTGGGCCTTGTTCCCGGCGTTTCCCATCCACTCGTCGCCGATCCCGTGCCCCGCCACGTAGCCGATGCGGCCGTCGATGATCATCAGCTTGCGGTGGTCGCGGTTGTTCAGCCGTCCGAGATTGCTGAGGCGGATGGGGTGAAACTTCGCCACAACGACGCCCGACTCCCGCAATCGCTCTTCGACCTTCCTGACCTGCCGGCCGCCGAAGGCGTCGACGAGGAGGCGCACCTCGACTCCCTCACGCGCCTTCTGCCCGAGGAGGGCGGCAAGACGCCGGGCCAGCTCGCCGTCCCGCCAGATGAACGTCTCGATGTGCACATTCTCCCGCGCCGCGCCGATGTCGGCGAAGAGCCGGGGAAAGAAGCCGTCGCCGTTCTGCAGCACCTCCACACGGTTGCCGGGATCGAGCTCACCCTGCGTCACTCCGGCCATTGACGGAAGCATGACCTGGAGATCGCCAGGGTCGCGCACGGTGAGCGTCGCCGGGTCCCGCTTCCACTTCGCCGACCAGAGGAGCAACGACAGGAGGGACAGAACCACCACCACCGACACGGCCAGGGCGAGGGGGACGCGGATGTAGGTCGTGCCCTTGCGCCTGGTGATCTCGAAGGTTTTGTCGTTCTTATGGGCCATGGCGAAGCTCCACGAGGACGGGGCGGTGGTCGGACGGCCCCTCGTCCACGGTCCGGGCCGCGGCCACCTGCCAGCCTCTGTCGGCGAACACGTAGTCGATGGTCAGTTCCGTCAGCCGATGCGTCGCGGCAGGAGCGCTGACCATCCGGAAGCCTTCGTCGCGCTGGAATCGGGCGAGCTCGGGCGAATCGGGCCCCGCGTTCAGGTCGCCGGCCAGGATGGAGGGATGCGTGCTGGAGCGGATGTGGCGCGCCACGCACTCGATCTGCCGCATCCGGATGTCGCGGTTCAGCTTCTCCCACGCCGCCAGGTGCGTGACGTAGAAGAGCACCGTCCCCCCGTCGATGGCGATTTTCGCCTCGAGCAGCGTTCGCGGCTCGCCGGTGCCGGGCAGCTTGTGCAGATCATGCGACACGATGCGTCCCCGGGTGAGGATGGCGTTCCCGTATTGCCCGCCGAGCTGCTCGTAGCTCTCACCGAAGACGACGTTCATCCCGGTTCTGCGCCGGAGCTCCTCGACCTGATCGCGGAAACGCGCCTGCCAGGTGCTCCGGTGCGCCTCGTTGACCCCGACGATGTCCGGCCGCAGCCGATTGATCGTCGCGGCGACCGCGGCGATGTGGCCGCCCCTCAGCAGAGCGGCGTGTCCCTGGATGTTGTACGACATGACCACCAGGCGCGGCGGATAGGCCGGCGCCAGCGCGGCCGGCGCCGGGCCGGCCAGGCAGTCGCCGGAACGGAACTCGTAGATCGAGAAGAAGCGGTACGCGAAGACGAGCAGGATGACCATCAGACATCCGATACCGAAACGGGCGCCGTGTCGCATAAGCGAGAAGGATGCCGGTGTCAGCCCGAGCTGGTTCACGGCGCCGGGCGCCGGTGAAGGTTTGACAGTTACACGGCGGTCAGCACCCGCACGTTCCCGTGGGTCCGGAGGGCCGAGGCGGGGAAGGAGACGTCGACGTCTCCCGACTCGAGCCGCTCCTGCGCCTGCTCCTTGCCGTGACCGGCGACGAGGAGGACGATGGCGGAGGAGCCCAGGATCGTGCCGATGCCGATGGTGATCGCCTGCGCGGGGACGTGCCCGTCCTCGAAGAGGGCCGCGTTGGCGATGCGCGTCGACTCGGTCAGCTCGACCACCCGCGTCCGCGACTGGAAGGGCGTCCCCGGCTCGTTGAAGCCGATGTGGCCGTTGCGCCCGAGGCCGAGGAAGGTCAGGCCCAATCCGCCGGCATCGGCGATCGCCCGTTCGTATCGTTCGCATTCGGCGTCGAGGTCGGGGGCCATTCCGTCGGGGATGTTCACCCGTGAGGGATCGATGTCGATGTGGTCGAACAGGTGTTTGCGCATGAACGAGCAGTAGCTGCCGGGATGCGTGCGGGGGATCCCGACGTACTCGTCGAGGTTGAACGTCGTCACCTCTTGAAAGCAGTGGTACTTGCGGGCGCACTCCTGCACGACCCGGTCGTACATTCCGACCGGCGTTCGCCCGGTCGGCAGGCCGAGAACGATCCTGGGATTGCCATCCGCAGCCTCGACGAGAATGGCGGCGGCGCGGTCGGAGAGGGCCTCGTAGTCTTCGAATCGCTCCCAGATCACGCCATGACCTCTTCGCCACGGGCGAAGACTCTCTCCACCTGGAACCGCGGGGTGAGCACCGCCAGATCGGCGTCATGCCCGCGCTCGAGCTTTCCCTTCCGGTCGGCGATGCCGAGGATCCGGGCGGGGACCTCGGTGGCCAAGGGGATGACCGCCTCGATGGGCAGACCGGCCAACTCGACCATGTTCTGCACCGCGGTGGCCATGGTCAGAACGCTTCCAGCCAGCGTTCCGTTCGCCAGCCGCGCCGTTCCTTCGTCGACGGTCACCTCGTACCCGTAGAGCTTGTAGCGACCGGCGGCCAGGCCGCAGGCGCGGATGGCGTCGGTGACGAGCGCCACGCGGTGCGGAAGGAGCATGGTGGCGATCCTGAGCACGGCTGGATGCACGTGCACCCCGTCCGCGATCAGCTCGGCGGTGGCGTCGGCGGAGACGAGCGCCGCACCCACGACCCCCGGCTCGCGATGGTGCATTCCGGTCATGGCATTGAAAAGATGCGTGAAGTGCGAGGCCCCCCATCCCAGTGCCGCCACTGCGTCGGCGAAGTCGCCGGAGGTGTGGCCGATGGAGAAGAGGATCCGGCCGCGGAAGTGCTCGATGAGCGCGCGTGCGCCGTCGATTTCCGGCGCGAGCGTGATCACAAACTTCAGACGAGGAGCGGCCGCGAGCAGGGCGGCGATCTCGTGGACGTCGGCCGGCCGGATCGAGCCGCTGTCCTGGGCGCCGGCATTCCGCCGGTTGATGTACGGCCCCTCCAGGTGAATGGCGCAGATCTCCGCTCCCCCGACCTCGTCGGCGGCGGTGGCGGCGATCGCCTTCACGGCGCGTTCGAGATCGGCGGCCGAGGAGGAGAGGGTCGTGGCCGCCATGGCCGTCGTTCCATGCCGGGCGTGAAACCGCAGGATGCGCCGGTTCGCCTCGGGGTCGGCGTCCATGAAGTCCGCCCCGTCGCCGCCGTGGATGTGCATGTCGATGAAGCCGGGGACCATCAGTCCGCCGACCCGCTCCACCCCGGAGGGCGGCGAGGCCGTGCGCGCCACGTCGGTGATCCGTCCCCGGTTCATCATCACCAGAACGTCTTCGCGGATCGTCCCGTCGATGAATGCGCGGCCGAAGAGGCGGTGCTCCCTCACGGACCGATCACCTCGCGCAGCCGGCCCTGGTGCTCTTCGAGGAGCCGGCGGGCGGTGGCGGCGTCGACGCCCTTTTTCGCCATCACCGCCGCCACCTTCACGTCGCCGGCCGCCTCGCGCATGGCCTGCACGGCCATGGGGCGGGTGACGCCGGCGGCCAGCTCGACCATGCTCACGGCCCGGTTGCGGAGCTTCTCGTTGGTGGCCGGCATGTCGATCATCAGGTTCGAGTAGACGTGGCCGAGGAGCACCATCACGCCGGTGGAGATCGTGTTCAGGACCAGCTTCTGGGCCGTGCCGCTCTTCATGCGCGAGGAGCCCATGATCGCTTCCGGACCGGTCAGGGTGACGATGGGGATGTCGGCGTCGCGGGCCAGCGGCGAGCCGGGCACCGACGTGACGCCGACGGTGAGCGCGCCGAGCATGTTCGCGCGCCGGACGGCCGCCACCGTGAAGGGCGTGGTTCCCGACGCGGCGACGCCGGCCAGGGCGTCCTCCGGCCTGACCTCCGCGTTCACGGCGGCGATGGCGGCGTCCTCGTCGTCCTCGGCTCCCTCGGCGGCGGAGAAGAATGCGCCGGCGCCTCCGGCCATGATCACGCGCACGAGGGAGGGATCGATGCCGAAGGTCGGCGGCAGCTCCGCGGCGTCGAGCATGGCCATGCGGCCGCTGGTGCCGGCGCCGGCGTAGAAGAGACGGCCGCCGTGCGAGAGACGGTCGGCGATCTGCTCGACGGCATTGGCGATGCGCTCGCGCTCCGCGGCGACGGCAGCGGCCACGGTAGCGTCCTGCTCCTGAATGATGCGGACGATCTCGATCGCCGGAAGGCGGTCGATCTCGAGGCTGGCCTCGAGCCGGTCCTGGCCCATGGTCGGCACGAAGATATCATTCGGGAATGGCCGTCGATCGCGATGGACTCCAGATCGCTTACCTCGGCGTCGCGCTGGCGCATTACCTCGACCTCGCCACGGGCGACATCGTCGACCTCCCGCTGGAGGCCCCGGCGCCCGGCGACCCGTCACGCTTCCGGCGCATTCCGACCCGCACGCCCGAAAGCGAGGCGGAGGACCGCAGGCTCTTCACCGAGAAGCTGGAGATGCCGGCACACCGGGAGCGCCTGGAGCGCGTGGTCGCCGACGCGAGCGCATTCCGGGCCGTGCTGGCCGAGGACCGCCACGTCGAGCGGACCTTCTTCACTTTCAAGAATGACCAGGCCACCCGAGCCATCGAGGAGTGGCTGCGCCAGGAGGGACTGTCGTAGGTGTCATCCCGAGCTGGTGAACGGCGCCGGGCGCCGGTGAAGCGGAGATGAACCGCAGAGCCTTCTCCCCCGCCTCCGGCGGGGGAGAAGGTGGCCGAAGCGGGAGAGGTCACGTTTCATTAGATTCTTGAAGCCGAAGTCTGAGGATTCGCCTCTCAGAGTTAAACGCCAAAAGCCGGGCACGGGCGCGGGCTCGGGCGCGGGCACGGGTGGCTCACTCGGTCGGGCGGCGGGATTTGATCAATTTGGTCAGCATCTGTGCGATGCGTTCGAGAAGCACTTTGTTCTCATCCGTGGAAGTGGCTGCGATCAGATTGAGCTTTCGACAGACGTCG
>DATLEX010000059.1:0-15863 GCA_035525045.1 Thermoanaerobaculia bacterium
AGATGGTGATGCCGGGGGACAACGTGCAGATGGTGGTGGAGCTGATCAGCCCCATCGCCATGGAGAAGGAGCTGCGCTTCGCCATCCGGGAGGGCGGCCGGACGGTGGGCGCCGGCGTCGTCACGGAGATCGTCGAGTAGCCCATCGACCTTCGACGCCCGGAACCCCGCGGGGGTCCGGGGAGTAGGAAAAAGGCTCGGCCGGAACGATTGCGACGCGATTGCGACGAAGGTAGACGGATATGCCGCGGGACAAGATCATCCTCGCCTGCACGCAGTGTGAGGAGCGGAACTACCACACGACCAAGAACAAGCGCCTCCATCCGGAGCGGCAGGAGTGGAAGAAGTACTGCCCCCGGTGTGACGCGCATACGGTCCACAAGGAAACGAAGTAGCGCATGGCTTCCATGGCGGGAGCCCGCCGTTTCTTCGACGAGACGGTGGACGAGCTCAAGAAGGTGACCTGGCCGGACGCGCCCCAGCTCAGGAACTCGACGTTCGTGATCCTGGTGTTCGTCGTGATCGTGTCGGCGATCATCTGGCTCATGGACGTGGCCGTACGGGGCGTGCTCGGCGTCGTCCTCGACATCTTCGCGGGGTGAGATGAGCGACGGGGCGCAGTGGTACGCGGTTCAGACGTACTCGGGGCATGAGAACAAGGTCAAGAAGCTGATGGACATCCGGATCGGGGAGGAGAAGGGCGAGACGGCGGAGGAGAAGCAGATCCAGGAGGCGCTCGTCCCGACGCAGGAGGTGACGGAGATCCGCAACGGCAAGCGGGTCCAGGTCACGCGACGGCTCTACCCCGGATACGTGCTGGTGAAGATGCTCTACAACCAGCGGACCATGCACGTGATCAACAACATCCAGGGTGTGATCAAGTTCGTGGGCGGCGGCGCGGAGCCGCAGCCGCTCCGGGAGGAGGAGATCGCCAAGATCCTCGGGCTGGAGCCGGAGGTCGAGGAAGCGGAGCGGGAGGAGGACATCCCGTTCCGGCTGGAACAGGTGGTCGAGGTGACGGAGGGGCCGTTCAAGGATTTCAGCGGAACGGTGCAGGAAGTCTACCACGACAAGGGGAAGGTGAGGGTCGAGGTGAGCCTGTTCGGGCGCCCGACCAGCGTGGAGCTGGACTACACGCAGCTGAAGGGGTACTGACCGGAAGGCTCCCGAGCGCGACCACGGCCGGAGCACACGGGGAGCGACGAAGGATCGGCGTCGGCCGGACGATGGGGTCCGGAGCCGGCCCGGCCCGTGAGGCCGCTGAACGCGGGCGGGTCGACCGGTGACGGACCACGGAAATCTGAATGCTGACTGCTGAGATCTGAGGACATGGCGAAGAAGGTCACAGGATTCATCAAGCTGCAGATCCCCGCGGGGCAGGCGAACCCCGCGCCGCCGGTCGGGCCCGCCCTGGGCCAGCACGGCGTCAACATCATGGAGTTCTGCAAGCAGTTCAACGCCCGGACCCAGCAGCAGATGGGGACGGTCACGCCGGTGGAGATCACGGTCTTCGCCGACCGGTCGTTCACCTTCATCACGAAGACCGCCCCGGCGGCGTACCTGCTGCGCCAGGCCGCGAAGGTGGAGAAGGGTTCCGCCGTGCCGCACCGGGACAAGGTGGGGCAGGTGCGGAAGGCCCAGGTGCGGGAGATCGCCGAGCTGAAGATGCCCGACCTGAACGCGGCCGATGTCGAGTCGGCGATGCGCATGATCGAGGGCACCGCGCGCTCCATGGGGCTGGTGGTGGTGGACTGATGCCGAAGCACGGGAAGAAGTACCGGCACGCGGTCTCCCTGCTGCCCCCGGGGATCAAGCTCGACGACCCGTCGAAGGCGCTGGAGCTCGTGAAGGAGAGCGCGTTCGCGAAGTTCGACGAGACCGTGGAAGTGGCGGTCCGGCTGGGGGTGGACCCGCGGCACGCGGACCAGGTCGTGCGCGGCACGGTCGTGCTCCCGCACGGCACCGGCAAGACGGTGCGCGTCCTCGTCCTCGCCGACGGGGATCAGGCCCGGGCGGGGGAGGAGGCCGGCGCCGATTTCGTGGGCATGGAGCACGTGCAGAAGATCAAGGACGGCTGGATCGACTTCGACGTGGTGGTGGCCACGCCCAACGTCATGGGCCAGGTGGGGCAGCTCGGGCGGGTGCTGGGGCCGCGTGGGCTGATGCCGACGCCCAAGGCGGGCACGGTGACCATGGACGTGGGCAAGGCCGTCCGCGAGGTGAAGGCGGGGAAGATCGAGTTCCGGGTGGACAAGACCGGGAACGTGCAGGTGCCGATCGGGAAGGTCTCCTTCGACGTGGACCGGCTCACGGCCAACATGGGTGCGGTCATGGACGTCATCCTGCGCCAGAAGCCCGCTTCGGCGAAGGGCGTGTACGTCCGCAGCGTCACGGTTTCCAGCACGATGGGGCCGGGCGTCGGGATCGACCCGAACCTCTACCGTCGGGTGGCGGCATGAGCAGCGCAGTCGAGAGGAAGCAGGCGGTCGTGGACGCGCTCGCCGGGAAGCTGGCATCGGCCAGGGCCATCTACCTGACGGATTTCACCGGGCTCAGCGTCAAGAAGATGACGAGCCTGCGCGCGAAGATGCGCGCGGAGGGCGTGGAGTACCTGGTGGTGAAGAACACGCTGGCGCTGCGGGCCCTCGAGGGGCTCGATGTGCCCGATATCGCCGAGTTCTTCACGGGTCCCACGGGGCTGGTGATCGGCGTCGGGGACCCGGTGGCCGCGGCGAAGGTGCTGAAGGACTTCGCGAAGGAGAACGAGGACCGCCCGGCGGTGAAGGTCGGCGTGGTCGAACGGCAGCAGGTGGGCCCGGAGCAGATCGGTCGCCTCGCCTCGCTGCCGCCGCGGGAAGTCCTTCTCGCGGAGCTGGCGGGCGCCATGCAGGCGCCGCTGGCACAGCTCGTCTTCCTCATGCAGGGGAAGCTGAGCGAGCTCATGGGTCTGCTCGAGGCGCTGCGCGCCGAGCGGGAACGCGCTTGAACGCAGGACAACTCCAGGTACAGGGAAGAAGCGAAATGGCGAACAAGGAAGAGCTGCTCGAGACCATCGGCAACATGACCGTCATGGAACTGGCGGACTTCGTCGAGGCGTTCAAGGAGAAGTTCAACGTCACGGCGGCCGTCGCGGCTCCGGTCGCGGCCGGTGGTGGCGCGGGCGCGGCGGCGGCTCCGGCGGTCGAGGAGAAGGAGGAGTTCGACGTCCTGCTGAAGGATGTCGGCGCCAAGAAGATCCAGGTCATCAAGGTGATCCGCGAGGTCACCAGCCTGGGCCTCAAGGAGGCCAAGGACCTGGTGGACGGCGCTCCTTCCACCGTGCGGGAGGCGGTCTCGAAGGACGAGGCCCAGCAGATCAAGGCGAAGCTGGAGGAGCAGGGCGCCACGGTCGAGCTGAAGTAGCCGGTCCAGCGCCTGCCCGCGTAGAGACCGGGCGGCCCCGCGCCGCCCGGTCCGCTCCCCGGGGGGCACACGGCACCGGTTCCTTCGGCTTGAACGAGGCGTTAAATGCTCTTTGGTTCGAACACACCGACAATTCTGGCCCGATCGATCCCCGCCCCTGAAACAGAGGGGCCGGGGTTTTCTGCGCTTGTGCGCCGGGCCGCGCGTGTCTGAGGAGGGTCCGTCTTGGCTATCAAGATGAGTGGAAAACTGCCGGTCGTCAGCTTCGAGAAGCTCGCCCGGCCCATGCCGATGCCCAACCTGCTGGACGTGCAGGTACAGGCTTTCGAGTCGCTGCTGCAGCCCGACGAGTCCGCGGAGGAGCGGAAGGACGTCGGCCTCGAGCGCGTCTTCAACGAGATCTTCCCGATCACGGATGTGAACGAGAAGTTCTCGCTGGAGTTCGTCGCCTACAGCCTCGGTGAGCCGAAGTACACCGTCGAGGAGTGCATCGAGCGCGACATGACGTACTCGGCCCCCCTCAAGTCCACCCTGCGGCTGGTGGTCTGGGAGGAGTCGGAGGAGACCGAGGACCGGCGGCCGAAGGACATCATCGAGAAGGAGGTCTATCTCGGTGACCTGCCGCTCCTCACCGAGCTCGGCACCTTCATCATCAACGGCGCGGAGCGGGTGATCGTCAGCCAGCTCCACCGCTCCCCCGGCGTGGTGTTCGAGGAGACGATCCACCCGAACGGGTCGCGGCTGTTCAGCGCGCGGATCATCCCGTTCCGGGGCTCGTGGGTCGAGTTCACCATCGACATCCACGACGTCATCTACGTCCACATCGACAAGAAGAAGAAGTTCCCCGCCACCGCGCTCCTGCGGGCGTTCGGCTACGGGAAGGACGAGGACGTGCTGCGGCTGTTCCTGGGGACCAAGAAGGTCACCCTCGCCGAGTACGACGACGCGGGCAAGCAGCGCGAGGTGGTCGGCGCGCTGGTGTCCGAGCCGGTCGTCGACCCGGAGAGCGGCGAGGTCCTCCTGGACATCGCCGAGGAGCTGGACGAGGACGCCTTCGAGCGGCTCCAGCGCGCCGGCATCGAGACCGCCACGATCTTCACCAGCGGCGGTGGCGGTGTGAGCCGCGGCGAGAGTCCGCTGCTCAAGAACACGCTGCGCAAGGATCCGACGGACGACGAGGACAGCGCCCTCACGGCGATCTACTCGCTCCTCCGGCCGGGCGAGCCGCCGAACATGGAGACGGCGCGGGCGGCGATCGAGCGGATCTTCTTCAACCCGAAGCGTTACGACCTCGGGCGCGTGGGCCGCTACAAGATCAACCAGCGCCTCGGGCTGAACCTGCCGCGCAACCACACGGTCCTCACGCAGGAGGACTTCATTGCGATCATCCGCTACCTCATCGACCTGAACGACGGACGCGGCTTCATCGACGACATCGACCACCTGGGCAACCGCCGGGTGCGCACGGTCGGCGAGCTGATCGCGAACCAGTTCTCCGTGGGGCTCAGCCGGATGGCGCGGCTGGTGAAGGAGCGCATGAGCATCACCACGGACGTCGAGAAGATGAACATCGACGACCTGGTGAACGCCCGGACCGTGAGCGCCGTGATCCAGGCGTTCTTCGGCTCGAGCCAGCTCAGCCAGTTCATGGACCAGACCAACCCGCTGGCCGAGATGACGCACAAGCGGCGTCTGTCGGCCCTCGGCCCGGGCGGCCTGACCCGGGAGCGGGCGGGGTTCGAGGTCCGCGACGTGCACTATTCGCACTACGGCCGGATGTGCCCGATCGAGACGCCGGAAGGTCCGAACATCGGCCTCATCACCAGCATGACGACGTTCGCCCGGATCAACGAGCTGGGCTTCGTCGAGACGCCGTACCGGAAGGTGAAGAAGGGGAAGGTCTCGAACCAGATCGAGTGGCTCGACGCGCTGGCGGAGGAGGAGTCGAAGATCGCCCAGGCCAACGCGCCCCTCACCGTTGACGGCAGGTTCGCCAACGAGTTCGTCCTCTGCCGCTGGCGGGACGACTACCCGCTGCTCAAGCCCGCGGACATCGACTACATGGACGTGGCGCCGGACCAGCTGGTCTCGGTGGCCGCGGCGCTGATCCCGTTCCTGGAGCACGACGACGCCAACCGCGCCCTCATGGGCTCGAACATGCAGCGGCAGGCGGTGCCGCTCCTGTTCCCGAAGACCCCGCTGGTGGGGACCGGGCTGGAAGAGAAGGTGGCCCGGGATTCCGGGGCGGTGATCCTGGCGCGCCGCGGGGGGCTGGTCGTCGAGGTGACGGCCGACCGCATCATCATCGACACCGGCGCGGTCAAGCCGGGCGCGACGGACGAGCCGCTGGCCAAGCTGGCGCAGTTCGACCGGTATCGGCTCAAGAAGTTCTGGCGCACGAACCAGGACACGGCCATCAACCAGCGGCCGCTGGTGAAGAAGGGGCAGGAGGTCCAGGCGGGCGACATCATCGCCGACGGTCCGAGCACCGACCACGGCGAGCTGGCCCTGGGCCAGAACGTCATGGTCGCGTTCATGCCCTGGTACGGCCACAACTTCGAGGACGCCATCGTCCTGAGCGAGAAGCTGGTGAAGGATGACACCTACACCAGCATCCACATCCAGGAGCTGGAGCTCCAGGTACGGGACACCAAGCGCGGCATGGAGGAGATCACGCGCGAGATCCCGAACGTGGCCGAGGAGAGCCTGGTGAGCCTCGACGAGCGCGGGATCGTGCGGATCGGCGCCCGGGTCAAGTCCGGCGACATCCTGGTGGGGAAGATCACGCCCAAGGGCGAGACCGAGCTGTCCCCCGAGGAGAAGCTGCTGACGGCGATCTTCGGCGAGAAGGCGAAGGACGTGAAGGACAGCTCGCTCAAGGTGCCGCCGGGGATGGCGGGGGATGTCATCGACGTCAAGATCTTCAGCCGCCGCATCGACGACCCGCTGCTGGAGAAGGAGCGGGGGGAGCGGATCGGTCAGCTGCGGAACTTCGAGCGCGAAGAGGTCCAGCGGATCGCGGAGGCCCGCGACGAGGAGCTGCGCGAGCTGCTGAAGGGGCAGACGGTGGCCCTCATGCTGAAGAAGGGCACGGTCGAGCCGTACATGGACGAGGGCACCAAGCTCCTCGTCAAGGTCCTGGAGGAGATCGACTTCAACGCCGTCGACATGACGACGCTGAAGGTGCAGAACAAGAGCGCGAACGAGCGGATCCGGCGCCTGATCGACGCGGCGAAGGGGCGGATCGAGAAGGTCCGGGAGAAGATCGAGGACCAGATCGACAAGGTGTTCCAGCCCGACGAGCTGTCGCCGGGCGTGGTCCAGCTCGTGAAGGTGTACCTCGCCGAGAAGCGGAAGATCAGCGTCGGCGACAAGATGGCCGGGCGCCACGGGAACAAGGGCATCATTGCCCGGATCGTCCCCGAGGAGGACATGCCGTTCATGCCGGACGGCCGGCCCGTGGAGATCGTGCTGAACCCGCTGGGCGTGCCCAGCCGCATGAACGTCGGGCAGATCCTCGAGACGCACCTCGGGTGGGTGTGCGAGCTGCTCGGCTTCGAGGCGAAGACGCCGGTGTTCCAGGGCGCCACCGAGGACGAGGTGGGCGCGCTGCTGAAGCTGAGCGGCGTGGTCTGGGCCCACCGGGCCCTCGGCGTCGAGTCGGCGGAGCCGCCGACCTTCGGCCACGTGGACTCGCTGGAGCTGATCAGGACCATCCAGGCCACCCCCCGCTCCGATCGCCACACGGGCGACGTGGGGGGGAACGGCGCCGATCCCAACCAGGTCGGCCTCGGGCACTCGCTGGACATGTACCTGGCCGGCGCGCCCAAGAAGGTGCAGAAGAAGCTCGGCGAGTTCAGGGATTACGTCGTGGCCGCGGCCCAGGAGCTGGCCGCCCGGCAGGATGCCAAGCTGGCCGACCTCTATCCGGCGGCGCACGCGCTGTCGCGCAAGCGCACCTCCCTGGAGGGCCTCGACGCCGCCGTGCGCGAGTTCATGATCTCGGCGGGGCTGCTGCCCGCGGGGAAGGTGTGGCTGCGGGACGGCCGGAGCGGCCAGCAGTTCGAGCACCCGGTGACGGTCGGCGCCATCTACATGCTGAAGCTGAGCCACCTGGTGGATGACAAGATCCACGCGCGCTCCATCGGGCCCTATTCGCTGGTCACGCAGCAGCCGCTCGCCGGCAAGGCGCAGTTCGGCGGCCAGCGCTTCGGCGAGATGGAGGTGTGGGCGCTGGAGGCCTACGGCGCCGCCCATACGCTGCAGGAGATCCTGACGGTGAAGTCGGACGACGTGTCCGGCCGCTCCCGGGTTTACGAAGCGATCGTCAAGGGCGAGAACCTGCCCGAGCCGGGGATCCCGGAGTCCTTCAACGTGCTGGTGAAGGAGCTCCAGTCCCTCGGCCTGTCCATCACTCTCGGGCGGGAAGAGTAAAGGGGAGACACTGACATATGATCGATTTTCCGCGCTCTCGCGATCCACGGTCGAGTGACTTCGACTTCATCCAGATCAGAATCGCCTCGCCGGAGGAGATCCGGAGCTGGTCGTACGGCGAGGTGACCAAGCCGGAGACCATCAACTACCGCTCCTTCAAGCCGGAGCGGGACGGCCTCTTCTGCGAGCGCATCTTCGGTCCCGTGAAGGACTGGGAGTGCCACTGCGGGAAGTTCAAGAGGATCCGCTTCCGCGGCCACGTCTGCGACAAGTGCGGCGTGGAGGTGACGCTGTCGAAGGTGCGGCGCGAGCGGATGGGCCACATCGAGCTGGCCGTCCCGGTCGTCCACATCTGGTTCTTCAAGACGCTCCCGAGCCAGCTGGGCTACCTGCTGGGGATGACGCTCCGCGACCTGGAGAAGGTGGTCTACTACGCCAGCTACGTGGTGACCCACCCCGGGAAGCAGGACGTGGAGTTCCAGCAGCTCCTCGACGAGGACGAGTACTACGACCTCCGCGTGAAGGCCCGCGAGGAGGAGGACTCGGTCTTCAAGGCCGAGATCGGGGCCGAGGCCGTCCGCACGCTGCTCAGGAAGCTGGATGACCCCACCCGCCACGTCGACGACATGAACGCCGACGGGAAGGGGCTGGACCGGCTGGCCGACTGGCTCCGGGCGGAGGTCGCCACGGAGACCAGCCAGCACCGCAAGAAGCAGAAGCTCAAGCGGCTCAAGGTCACCGACGCCATCCGGAACTCGGGCGCCTCGGCGGAGCTCCGCAACCGCCCGGAATGGATGATCATGGACGTGGTGCCGGTGATCCCGCCGGACCTGCGCCCCCTGGTCCCTCTCGATGGCGGCCGCTTCGCCACGAGCGACCTGAACGACCTGTACCGCCGGGTGATCAACCGCAACAACCGGCTCAAGAAGCTGATGGACATGCGCGCGCCGGAGGTCATCCTCCGGAACGAGAAGCGCATGCTCCAGGAGGCGGTGGACGCGCTGTTCGACAACGGTCGCCGCTCCAAGGCGATCCGGGGCCGGGGCAAGCGCCCGCTCAAGTCGCTCTCCGACATGCTGAAGGGGAAGCAGGGGCGGTTCCGGCAGAACCTGCTGGGGAAGCGGGTGGACTACTCGGGCCGGTCGGTCATCGTGGTGGGCCCGGAGCTGAAGCTGCACCAGTGCGGGCTGCCCAAGGCGATGGCGGTGGAGCTCTTCAAGCCGTTCATCATCCGGGAGCTGGAGAAGCACGGCGAGGCCGAGACGGTCAAGCGCGCGAAGAAGATCGTCGAGCGCGACGACCCGAAGGTCTACGAGGTCCTGGAAGAGATCATCAAGGACCACCCCGTGCTCCTGAACCGCGCGCCGACGCTGCACCGCCTGGGCATCCAGGCGTTCGAGCCGGTGCTGGTGGAGGGGAAGGCCATCCGCATCCACCCCCTCGTCTGCGCGGCGTTCAACGCCGACTTCGACGGCGACCAGATGGCGGTGCACCTGCCGCTGAGCTTCGAGGCGCAGCTCGAGGCGCGGGTCCTCATGCTGTCGAGCAACAACATCCTCCTGCCCTCGAACGGCCGCCCGGTGGCGAGCCCGACGCAGGACATGGTCATCGGGTCCTACTACCTGACCAAGCCGCCCCTCGAGATCGCCGATGCCGAGGCCGAGCTCACCCAGCCCAAGATGAGCAAGGAGCGGCGGGAAAAGGCCCAGGGTGGTCTGGACGCGCTGTACGAGGGCGCGCCCCGCTTCGGCCGCTTCGCCGAGGCCGAGGCCGCGCTGGCCCTCGGCCAGGTGAAGTTCCATACGCCCTGCTGGTTCTGGGCCGACCGCCGCAACCTCGACGACGATATCGACGAGCCGCGGCGCGGGAAGTGGGTCCGCTCCACGGTGGGCCGGGTCGTCTTCAACTCCGTCGTCCCCGAGGAGCTCGGGTTCTGGAACACGACGATGGGGAAGCGCGAGCTGGGCGAGATCATCGCGCAGGCCTACCGCGTGGTGGGCCTCGGGCCCACCGTCCAGTTCCTGGACGCCCTCAAGGACTTCGGCTTCCGCTACGCCACCCAGGGCGGGATCTCCGTCGGGCTGGTGGACCTCCAGATCCCGGGGGAGAAGGGGGAGATCCTGCGGGACGCCGACGAGGAGGTGATGCGCTTCACGCGTGCGTATCAGAACGGCGTCATCTCCAACGGCGAGCGCTACAACAAGGTCATCGACACCTGGACCCACGCCAACAACGACGTGGCGGACGCGATGGTGCGCCGCCTCGAGCGGGCCAACGGCGGGTTCAACCCGGTGTTCATGATGATGAACTCGGGCGCACGGGGTAACCGCGACCAGATGCGCCAGCTGGCGGGGATGCGCGGCCTCATGGCCAAGCCCCAGAAGAAGCTGACGGGCGGCATCGGCGAGATCATCGAGAGCCCGATCAAGTCGAACTTCCGGGAAGGCCTCACGGTGCTGGAGTACTTCATCTCCACCCACGGCGCCCGGAAGGGTCTGGCGGACACGGCCCTCAAGACGGCCGACGCGGGCTACCTGACGCGTCGCCTGGTGGACGTGGCCCAGGACGTCACCATCACGGAGGAGGACTGCGGGACGGTGCTGGGGATCGAGATGACCGCGCTCAAGGAGGGCGAGGACATCATCGAGCCCCTGAAGGACCGCATCGCCGGCAACGTCGCCCTCGAGGACGTGATCGACCCCATCGATGGCGAGCAGATCGTCAACGCGGGCGAGCTCATCGACGAGGAGGCCTCCGACGCCATCGAGGACGCCGGGATCCAGTCGGTCCGGATCCGCTCCGTCCTCACCTGCGAGGCGCGCCGCGGCGTGTGCCGGAACTGCTACGGCCGCAACCTGGCCACCATGAAGACGGTGGACCTGGGCGAGGCGGTGGGGATCCTGGCCGCGCAGAGCATCGGCGAGCCCGGCACGCAGCTGACGCTGCGGACCTTCCACATCGGCGGTACGGCCTCCCGCATCGCGGCACAGACGCAGCGCAAGTCCAAGGTGGACGGCGTCGTCGCGTTCGAGCGGATCACGTTCGTGAACACGCCGGAGAAGCACCACGTCGTGACGAGTCGCGAGGGCGAGATCGTCATGAAGACCAGGGAGGGCGTGGTCCGCAGCCGGCTGACGGTGCCCTACGGCGCCACCCTGGCCGTCGAGGACGCGGACGAGGTGGAGTCCGGGGACCTGCTCTTCAGCTGGGACCCCTACTCCGAGCCCATCGTCGCCGACCACGCCGGGAAGGTCAAGTTCGTCGACATCGTCGAGGACGTCACCGTCCGCGAGGAGCTCGACGAGTCCACCGGCCGGCGCCAGCTGGTCATCATCGAGGACCGGGAGAAGAAGCTCCACCCGACGATCTCCATCGTCGATGGCAAGGGGAAGAAGCTCCGCGAGTTCATCGTGCCCGTCGGCGCCCAGCTCACCGTCCGCGACGGCGAGAAGGTCGAGCCCGGGACGACGCTGGCCAAGATCTCCCGCGAGGTCTACAAGACCCGCGACATCACGGGCGGCCTGCCGCGCGTGGCCGAGCTGTTCGAGGCCCGCCGGCCCAAGGACCCGGCCGTGATCACGGAGATCGACGGCGCCATCCGGTTCGGCGACATCAAGCGCGGCAAGCGCGAGGTGTTCGTCAGCCCGGAGACCGGCGACGAGCGCGTCTACGACGTGCCCGTCGGCAAGCACCTCCGCGTCCACGAGGGCGACCACGTGCGCGCCGGCGACCGCCTGAGCGAGGGACCCGTCAACCCGCACGACATCCTGAAGATCAAGGGGCCGCGCGCGGTGCAGGAGTACCTGCTCAACGAGGTCCAGGAGGTCTACCGCCTCCAGGGCGTGAAGATCAACGACAAGCACATCGGGACCATCGTCCGCCAGATGCTGCAGAAGGTCAAGATCACCGACCCGGGCGAAACCCCCTACCTCGAGGGCGAGCACGTCGATCGCGGCGACTTCCGCGAGGACAACCAGCAGATGATCGCGAAGGGCGGAAAGCCCGCCCGCAGCGAGCCGCTGCTGCTCGGGATCACCAAGGCCAGCCTCACCACCGAGTCGTTCATCAGCGCCGCCTCCTTCCAGGAGACCACCCGCGTCCTCACCGACGCCGCGGTGCGGGGCGCCCGCGACAACCTCATCGGGCTGAAGGAGAACATCATCATCGGGCACCTGATCCCCGCGGGAACCGGCATCTACCGGTACCACGACATCGAGTTCCTCGTCGATGAGCCGCTCCTCGGGGAGGACCGCGCCGAGGAGGACGATCCCTTCGCGGCGCTGCGCTCCGCGGCCCGGCCGGAGGAGGCGGGAACGACGAGCGAGTAGGCGCAGGACGCGTCCCGGAGGGTTCGAAAGAACCTGACACGAAGGACGCGAAGGGACGAAGTACACGAAAGAAAAGAACAGGTGTGACCCGGGCGTCGGAGGTTCCCTCGTCCGCGGCTCGCTCCGAGGCCGGGCCGACTTCGTGGCCTTCGTTCTTCCGTGCACTTCGTGTCAGGTTCCTGGTTTCGTTCCGAGACGCGTGATCGGCAGGCGCCGCTTCCTTGACACATCTGGAAGCGGCGCTTACCTTTTCAAGTCTGTCTGGCGAACGATTTCGCCGACCCGGTGCGGGGGCATGTCGTCCCCGCGATTTTTTCGGAAGTTTGGGGCTGTGAACCGAGCGAAATGCCGACGATCAACCAGCTGATCCGAAAGGGGCGCAAGGACGTCGCCAGGAAGGACAAGGCGCCGGCGCTGCAGGCCAATCCGCAGAAGCGGGGGGTCTGCACGCGGGTGTACACGACGACGCCGAAGAAGCCGAACTCGGCGTTGCGGAAGGTGGCGCGCGTGCGGCTGACGAACGGGTACGAGGTGACGGCCTACATCCCGGGCGAGGGTCACAACCTGCAGGAGCACTCGATCGTCCTGATCCGGGGCGGCCGCGTGAAGGACCTGCCGGGCGTGCGCTACCACATCATCCGCGGCACGCTCGACGCCAGCGGGGTGCAGGACCGGCGGCAGAGTCGTTCGAAGTACGGCGCGAAGAGGCCGAGGTAAGATGAGCCGACGTCAGAGTGCGGTGAAGCGGGAGATCCCACTCGACCCGAAGTACGGGTCGGAGACGGTGACGAAGTTCATCAACGCGCTGATGGTGGACGGGAAGAAGTCCATCGCGGAGCGGATCTTCTACGAAGCCATGCGGGTGATCGAGGAGAAGACGGGGCAGCCGGCGTTCAACGTGTTCAACCAGGCGCTGACGAACGTGAAGCCGGTGGTCGAGGTGAAGAGCCGCCGGGTGGGCGGCGCGACGTACCAGGTCCCGGTGGAAGTGCGCCCCGAGCGGCGCAACTCCCTCGCGCAGAAGTGGCTGATCACGTACTCGCGGTCGCGCAGCGAGAAGACGATGACCGAGCGGCTGGCGGCCGAGCTGCTGGCGGCGAGCCGCAACGAGGGCAGCGCGGTCAAGAAGAAGGACGACACGCACCGGATGGCCGACGCGAACAAGGCGTTCGCTCACTATCGCTGGTAGGAAGGCCGGATCTCGGACCTCGGACCTCCGGGTCTGAGGCGCGAGGCGAGGGTAGACAAAAAATGAGCAGGGTCGTACCCGGGCACCCGAAACGGGGCAGGCAATGCGACGACCGCGGGCGAGCCGAGGTAATGGCTGCGCCCGCGGATTACTGAAATCCGAGTTCTGAGATCCGAGTTCGTAAGAATATGCCCAGAATCACACCGCTACCGAAGCTTCGGAACATCGGCATCATGGCGCACATCGATGCCGGGAAGACGACGACGACGGAGCGCATCCTGTTCTACACGGGGCGGCTGCACCGGATGGGCGAGGTGCACGATGGCGCCGCGACCATGGACTGGATGGAGCAGGAGCAGGAGCGGGGGATCACGATCACGTCCGCGGCGACGACCGCGCACTGGATGCGTGCGGGGGAAGAGTATCGGATCAACATCATCGACACCCCCGGGCACGTGGACTTCACCATCGAGGTGGAGCGGAGCCTCCGCGTGCTGGATGGCGCGGTGGCGGTATTCTGCGCGGTGGGCGGCGTGGAGCCGCAGTCGGAGACGGTCTGGCGCCAGGCGGACCGCTACGCGGTGCCGCGCGTCGCGTTCGTGAACAAGATGGACCGGGTGGGCGCGGACTTCATGAACGTGGTGGGGATGATCCGTGACCGGCTGGGTGCGAACGCGTTCCCGATCCACTTCCCGCTGGGGGAGGGGGAGATGTTCACGGGGATCATCGACATCGTGGGCCGCAAGGAGCTGGTGTTCGACGACGAGACGCTGGGCGCGAAGTGGGAGGAGGGCCCGGTCCCGGACAGTCTGAAGGAGCAGGTGGAGACGCTGCGGCACGAGCTGGTGGAGGCGGCGGTCGAGCACGATGACGCGCTCATGGAGAAGTACCTCGAGGGCGAGGAGCTGAGCGACGACGAGGTCCGGCGGGCGATCCGCAAGGCGACGATCGCGAACGCCATCGTGCCGGTGCTGGCGGGGTCCGCGTTCAAGAACAAGGGCGTCCAGCAGCTGCTGGACGCGGTGGTGGACTACCTGCCGTCGCCGGTGGAGGTGCCCGCGATCAGGGGGCACCTGCCGCACCACGACGAGACGTTCGAGACCCGCGAGGCGTCGGACGAGGCGCCGTTCTCCGCGCTGGCGTTCAAGATCATGACGGACCCGTACGTCGGGAAGCTGACGTTCTTCCGGGTCTACTCCGGGTCGCTGCCGGCGGGGTCCTACGTCTACAACTCGACGAAGGACAAGCGGGAGCGGGTGGGCCGTCTGCTGCAGATGCACGCCAACCACCGGGAGGAGCGCGACCGGGTGTACGCCGGCGACATTGCGGCGGCCATCGGGCTGAAGGACGTGAAGACCGGGGACACGCTGTCGGATGCGGACGAGCCGATCATCCTGGAGGCGATGAAGTTCCCGGAGCCGGTCATCGACGTGGCGATCGAGCCGAAGACGAAGGCGGACCAGGACAAGCTGGGGCAGGGCTTGCAGAAGCTGGCGGAGGAGGACCCGTCGTTCCGGGTGCACACCGACGAGGAGTCGGGGCAGACGATCATCGCCGGGATGGGCGAGCTGCACCTGGAGATCATCGTCGACCGGCTGCGGCGCGAGTTCAAGGTGGAGGCGAACATCGGCCGCCCCCAGGTCGCGTACCGGGAGACGATCCGGAAGGCGGCGGCCAACGTGTCGGCGAGGTTCGTGCGCCAGACGGGCGGCCGCGGCCAGTACGGGCACGTGGTGATCAACATCGCGCCGTCCGAGCCGGGCGCCGGGTTCGTGTTCGAGGACAAGATCGTGGGCGGCGCGATCCCGCGGGAGTACATCGGCCCGGTGGAGCAGGGGATGAAGGAGGCCATGGAGAACGGCGTTCTCGCGGGCTACCCCCTGATCGACATCAAGGTCGAGCTGATCGACGGGTCGTACCACGACGTGGACTCCAGCGAGATGGCGTTCAAGATCGCCGGCTCCATGGCGCTGAAGGAGGGCGTGAAGCGGGCGGGCGTGATCCTGCTGGAGCCGATCATGGACGTGGAGGTCGTGACCCCCGGCGAGTACATGGGGGATGTCATGGGCGACCTGTCCAGCCGCCGGGGTAAGATCGGCGGGATGACGCAGCGTGCGGACGCGCACGTGATCGGGGCGAGCGTGCCCCTGTCGGAGATGTTCGGGTACTCGACCACGCTGCGGTCCATGTCGCAGGGGCGGGCCGTGTACTCCATGCAGTTCTCGCGTTACGAGGAAGTGCCGAAGTCAAAGGCCGAAGAGATCATCTCCCAGGTCAACGGTTAAGGGGAAGAGCAATGGGCAAGGCGAAGTTCGAGCGGAACAAGCCGCACGTGAACGTAGGGACGATCGGGCACGTCGATCACGGGAAGACGACGCTGACGGCGGCGATCACGGAAGTGCAGGCGGAGAAGGGGCTGGCGGAGTTCGTGGCGTTCGACCAGATCGACAAGGCGCCGGAAGAGCGGGAGCGGGGGATCACGATTGCGACGGCGCACGTGGAGTACCAGAC
>DATLEX010000009.1:0-9524 GCA_035525045.1 Thermoanaerobaculia bacterium
AGGCTCCGCTCGGTGTCGATGCCGTCGAGCACCACGTAGTGGAAGAAGTCGTACGAGCGGCCCGGCGCCTGGATGACCTGCAGCATCAAAATGAGCGGGTTCCCGTCGAGGAGCTCACGCTCGACCATGAGCCGGTCTCCGGTCACCAGGCGGGCGTCGAATCCTCGTTGCCTGGCGGCCAGGACGAGGTCGATCGACATCACGCCGCCGCGCGTCTTTGGCAGGATTGCGTCCCACTCCTGCATGGTGGTGGAGTCGCCGTGGTGCTGCAGGACCGAGGAAAGCGATCCCGCGCCGCACGATTTGATGTCCCACAGCTGGAGGGGGACGTCGGGGATGACCCGGGCGGCGTTGCCGGCCTCGCGGGAGGCGGGCGTCCAGTAGACGCAGGAGGTGAGGAGGAGGGGGATGAGGATGAGGACCGGATTCTTCATTCACCACGCATGATCACGAAAATCGGGCGGGCCGCCATGGCCCGCCCGTGATGAAGCCTGCGACGCCGGGAGCCGTTATCCGGTCAGCGCGACGACGAGAATGAGGGCGGCGAGGGCGCCGATGCCGATCCAGATCCATTCCTGACGCGTCATGCCGGCGGCCTGAACCTGGTCGAGGTTCTGGGCGAGCTGGTGGAGATCCTGATTGGAGAGCTGCGCCAGGCGCTTCTCCACCTCTTCCGGGGTGAAACCGTTGGCGGCGAGGATCTTCGCCACCTGCTCGTTGGCCGCGAGGTCGCGGACGAGGGCCAGGTCGGCCTCCCGCGAGTCGAGGCTCTGGTTGGCGGTGGTCTTCGAGGGGGCGGGACCGGCGAACGCGGGGACGGCCGTGAAAGCGAAGATGAGGACGAGTACGATGAACGACTGGGAACGTTTGGACACGACAACCTCCTTATCATTGTCCCGGCGGTCAGGGCCGCAAGGCGGTCACTGGCAGACGGCTTCAGCAAGTCCCGGAGCAAGACGCGCACCAGTCGTTTGCCGGGCAAGCTGCTAGCATTTTAGTCGAAGAGCTGAGGCCCGTGAGGCCTCGACCGATGATCCGTTTCGAAGACATTCTCGACAAGGTCGAGAGCTACAAGCCCGACTTCGACGAGGAGCTCCTCCAGAAGGCCTACATCTTCTCCGCCCGGGAGCACAAGGGGCAGGTCCGGAGCTCCGGCGAGCCGTATCTCGTCCATCCCCTCAACGTCGCCTACACCCTGGCCGACATGCGCCTGGACGAGACCTCCATCGCCGTCGGCCTGCTCCACGACGTGCTCGAAGACACCTTGACCACCAAGGAGAAGCTGGAGGAGCTGTTCGGCGAGGACGTGGCCGATCTGGTGGACGGGGTGACGAAGATCTCCCGCTACGCCTACGTCTCCAAGGAGGAGCAGCAGGCCGAGACCTTCCGGAAAATGCTCCTGGCCATGGTCTCGGACCTGCGGGTGGTGCTGGTCAAGCTGGCCGACCGGCTACACAACATGCGCACCCTGCAGTTCCTCCCCGACGAGAGGAGGGTCGCCGTGGCCAACGAGACCCTCGAGATCTACGCTCCCATCGCCAACCGCCTCGGCATGGGCCGGGTCAAGAGCGAGCTGGAGGACCTCTCCTTCCGCCATCTCCATCCCCGCGAGTACGAGGAGCTGCGCGCGGCCGTGGACGAGAAGCTCTCGGTGTCGGGCGAGGTCGTGGACCGGATCAGGGCCACACTCTCGAACAGACTGAAGGAGAGCGAGATCGAGGGAGAAGTCACCGGGCGGGTCAAGTCGATGTTCTCGATCTGGACCAAGCTCCAGCGCCAGGAGATCGACATCGGCCAGCTCTACGACTACCTCGCGTTCCGGATCATCTCCAGCAGCGTCAGGGACTGCTACGCCTGCCTCGGCATCATTCATCAGATGTGGCGTCCGGTTCCGGGCCGGATCAAGGACTACATCGCGATGCCCAAGCCGAACTTCTACCAGTCGCTCCACACCACCGTGGTGGCCGAGCGGGGACAGCCCTTCGAGGTGCAGATCCGGACCCGGGAGATGGACCTGATCGCCGAGCAGGGCATCGCCGCGCACTGGAAGTACAAGGAAGGGCGCGTGGGGGCGTCGAGCGAGGATGCGAACTTCCTCTGGCTGCGCCAGCTTGTGGAGTGGCAGAACGAGATCAAGGACCCGCGGGTCTTCATGAACTCGCTGAAGATCGACCTCTACCCCGACGAGGTCTACACCTTCACCCCCAAGGGAGACGTCTTCGCCTTCCCGCGCGGAGCGACGCCCCTCGACTTCGCCTATCGCATCCACACCGACGTCGGGCACCGTTGCGTCGGCGCGCGGGTCAACGGCAAGCTCGTCCCGCTGCGCACGCCGCTGAAGAACGGTGACATCGTGGAGATCGTCACCGGCGCCTCCCAGACGCCGAGCCGCGAGTGGGCCAACATGGTGGTGACCTCGCGGGCCCGGCACAAGATCCGGCACTGGCTCAACGCCGAGCAGAAGAACCGCTCCATCGAGCTGGGACGGAAGCTGGTCGAGAAGGAGGCCAAGAAGTACAAGGTCCATTGGCGGAAGCTGGTGGCCGAGAACGCCCTCGACGGGATCCTCACCGAGCACGGCTTCGGCCGCCTCGACGACCTCTACGCCGACATCGGCTACGGGAAGGTCTCCGCCCGGTCGATCGTCGAGCGCTTCGTCACCGACGAGCAGAAGGAGAAGGGCCCCTCCGACGAGGGGGTCATCCAGGCCGCCGTCCGCAAGATCTTTCCCTTCACCGCCGCGGCCACCGCCATCAAGGTGCGCGGCTACGACGACCTGATGACCTACCTGGCCAAGTGCTGCAACCCCCTGCCGGGCGAGAAGATCGTCGGGTACGTGACCCGCGGCAAGGGGGTGGCCGTCCACAGCGGGAACTGCCCGAACGTGAAGAACCTGATGTTCAACCCCGACCGGGAGATCGCCGTGGAGTGGGCCGACCAGCGGCAGGCCCAGTACTACGTGGAGCTGGAGATCCTGATGGAGGACCGCCAGGGCATCCTGGCCCGGGTGGTCTCTGCCATCTCGAACCTGAAGACGAACATCCGTCAGATGGAGACCCGGACCGGCCAGGGGAAGGCCACCACGGAGCTGGTGCTGGAGATTGCCGACCTCAAGCACCTGGAAAAGGTGACGCGGTCGCTGGTGGGGCTGGAAGGGGTGCTGCGGGTGGACCGGAAGTACAACATCCGGCACGCCACGGCGTAGAGCCTACCGTGTCATCCTGAGCCGGCGAAGCGCGGCGAAGGACCCCCCGCCGGCGGAGCGGTTTTCGGCAGGGGGTCCTTCGCCGTCTCCGCGGCTCAGGATGACGCCGCAGATCCCCCTACCGGGCGGCTTTCCGGATCTTCCCCGTCCTGATGCAGCGGGTGCAGACGTTCAACCGCTTGACGGCCTTGCCGACCACGACCCGGACGCGCTGGAGATTGGGCAGCCAGCGGCGGCTCGACACGTTATGGGCATGGCTGATCCGGCGGCCCGTCACCGGGGCTTTGCCGCACACTTCACAGGTCTTGGCCATCTCGAGTCCTCAAATAATGCAAAAGGGGGTGGATTCTAGCGGCGGGGCCGATTCCGCGCAAGGGGCCGGGGGCCTTTCCGGCACAAACTGGCGTAATCGTTTCACTTATCTATTTTCCGTAGAGTTGACACCGCCACTTAAACGTTGTAATTTCGCATCACCTTTCTAGCGTCCGGAGCCAGTGCGAAGCCCAGTGAGAAGTGAGTGAGATGGATGGGGTGAGCGGTGTTCTTCTCAAAGAGCAAAAATGTCGTCGGCCTTGATATCGGCTCCTCAGCGGTCAAACTGGTTGAGCTGAAGGAGAAGAAGGGCGGCACGTATTCACTCGTGAAGCTCGGAATCGAGCGCCTTTCCCCCGAAGCCATCGTCGACGGGTCGATCATGGACTCGTCCATGGTCGTGGAGACGATCTCGAAGCTGAACAGCGAGAAACAGGTCAAGAATTCCAATTACGCCACCTCGCTCTCCGGCCATTCGGTGATCATCAAGAAGATCGCCCTGCCGGCCATGTCGCCCGAAGAGCTGGCCGAGTCGATCCAGTGGGAGGCGGAACAGTACATTCCGTTCGACATCAACGACGTGAATCTCGACTACGTCCCGCTGTCCGCGCCGGGCACGGGGGACAACGTCGAGGTCATCCTGGTGGCCGTGAAGAAGGAAAAGATCAACGACTACACCTCGGTGATCAGCCAGACCGGCAAGCTGCCGATGCTGGTCGACGTGGATGCGTTCGCTCTGCAGAACTGCTACGAGATGAACAACGACGTCGACGAGGACAAGGTCCTGGCCCTGGTCAACATCGGCGCCTCGGTGACCAATGTGAACGTCCTCTCCGGCTCCAGCTCCCTCTTCTGGCGCGACATCACCTTCGGCGGAAACCAGTACACCGACGCCATCCAGCGCGAGCTGAGCCTCTCGTTCGAGCAGGCCGAGGAGCTCAAGCGCGGCCGCCCGCAGGGCGACTACACCATCCAGCAGGTCATCCCTATCCTCAACTCCGTGTCGGAGGACTTCGCCGGGGAGCTGCGCAAGACGCTCGACTTCTTCACCGCCACGTCGGGTGCCGAGCGCGTCGACGAGATCGTCCTCGCCGGCGGCGGCTCGGGCGTGCTGAACCTCGATGCGATCCTGCGCGACAAGTTCGGCATGCCGGTGTCGATCCTCGATCCGTTCCGCCGCGTGAGTGTCGATGAGAGCGAGTTCAACCCCGAGGAACTGGCCGAGATTGCGCCGAGCATGGCCATCGCCGTCGGCCTGGCCATCAGGAAGCTGGGGGACGCTTGATCAAGATCAACTTAGTGCGGGAGGGAAGGGCGGTTCGCGGTGCCGGAGCGGCACCGATGGCCGTCCCCGGAATCGGCGCAGGGGCCGGTCCGAATTTCAACAACATCCTGCTGTTCGGCCTGATCGGCCTGGCCGTGCTGGTGTCGGCCGCCTACTGGTTCATCAACAACCGGATGCTGGCGAACCGCGAGCAGATGGTCGCCGTCCGGCAGGTCGAGGCGCAGAAGCTGGAGGCCATCATCGCCGAGGTGGAAGCGTTCCAGAGGCGGAAGGACAGCCTGCAGAACCGCATCGACCTGATCAACCAGCTCAAGCAGAACCAGAAGGGGCCGGTGCGGATCCTGGACCGCATCAGCCAGGATCTGCCCGACCTGGTCTGGCTCGACCGGATGGCCGTGACCGCCGGGCAAATCACGGTGACGGGGCGGGGCCTGAACCCCAACGCCATCGCCAACTTCGTGGAGAACATCAAGAACGACCCGTACTTCGAGGAGCCTGAGCTGAACAACCTGAGCCAGGTCAGCGCCGCGCCGCTCGTCTACGGGTTCGACATGAACTTCGGTTTCACGTACCAGCCGAAGACGGCCGGCGCGGCAGGCACACCTGCCGCCGCGGCGACCGGCACGGCCGCGGCGCCGCCAGCCGGCGGCGGGGCGGCGAGGTAGGAGGCGGCGATGGCCGGAATGAGTCTCGAAGGCAAGCCGTGGTACATGGCCGCGGGCATCGGCTTCGTGCTGGCGATCGTGGTCGTCTATGCCGCCCATGCCTACCTCGTCAGCCCGATCAAGGAGCAGATCGCGGCCGCGGAGACGCAGATCGCCGAGCTGGACAAGAAGATCGAGCAGGGGCGGGCCGCCGAGCGCAAGCTCCCGCAGTTCCGCGAGGAGGTTCGCCGGCTCGAGCTCGAGCTGGAAAAGCTCCGCCGGATCCTCCCCTCCACGCGCAACACCGAGGAGATCATCAAGAAGATCAAGTCGCTCGTCGATCAGGGCGACTTCGCTCTGCGCAAGCTCACCTTCCCCAGGCTCTCCGCGGCCAAGGATGGTGACCCGTACGCGGAGTGGCCGATCTCGGTCTCGGTGGATGGCCGCTACCACGACCTGGCCATCCTCTTCAACCGGCTCAGCAACTTCTCCCGGATCATGAACGTCGAGCAGATCACCATCCTGGCCGGCAGCAACCAGACCATGCGCACGATCTCCTCCGACTTCGTCGCCAAGACCTTCGTCTACGTCGAGAGCGAGGAAAGCGACACGGAGACGGCAGCCAAGGGCAAATCAGGCAAACCGGGTGGGGCATGAGCGAGCGAGTCGTGACACAGATGTACCGATTTCTCCTCCTGCTGACCGCGATGGGCATCCTCGTGACCGCCACCGTGCTGGCGCAGACCGCCGTTCCTGCCGATCCGCCCGCCGACACGGCCGGCACCAGCGTGCAGCAGGCGCTCGAGGAGATCCTGGAGGAGCCGGTCGGAGCCGACACCTATCGCTACGATCCGCAGGGGCGCCGCGATCCCTTCCAGTCGCTGGTCGGGCCCGCCCCCCGCGTGCAGCCGGGGCAACGCCCTCCCGGCGTGCCCGGTTTCCTCATCGACGAGATGAAGCTGCAGGGCGTGGTCAAGACCAAGCAAGGGATGGTGGCCATGGTCGCCGGTCCGGACAACAAGGGGCATCTGATCCGCGTGGGAGACAAGGTCCTCGATGGCGAGGTGATTCGCATTACGCCCTCCTCCGTCGTCTTTCGGCAGGAGGTCAACGATCCGACTCGAATCGAGCGGTACCGTGAGGTGGTCAAGGATCTGGCCCCGCCATCGGAGCGAAGGGGATAGCACGCCGGGGTGAGGTTCAGGGGCTGCGTGGAGGGTGAGATGAAGGTGGGAAGTATGAGTTCAGGCAAGCGAACCCTGCTGGTGACGGCGGTAATGCTGCTGGCCGCGAATAGCGCGCACGCAGGTTTCTGGAAGTCGCGGAAGTCGCAGGATGCAGCCGCCACCAAGCCCGCGGCCGCCCTTTCGATGGCGCTCACGGCCGTGGAGCTCGGCTCGTCCCGAGTGACTCTTCGGACCAGTGGGACTCCGGCATACACCTCATACAGCCCGGCGCCCGATGTCTTCGTCATCGACCTGACCGATACTGAGCGCCCGGCCGCCCTGGAGATGCCCGCATCGCTTCCCGGCGGCCTGGCATCGATCTCGGCCGAAGAGGTCGTGGAGATGGGCAGCCGTCTGACTCGCGTCACGTTCCGTTTCACCGCTCCCTTCGCGCCCGAGATCTCCGCCGCCGACAAGGCCGTTCTGGTCCTGCTGCCGGAGATCGTCGAGGCGCCGGTCGTGGTGGAGAGCATCCCCGAGCCGGCCGCGGAGCTGGCCGTGATCGAGGAATCGCCGCGGCCCGAGCCGCCGGCGGCGAAGGTGAGCGAGCTCCCGCCCGCCCCAAGCCTGCCGCGAGCGAAGAGCGTCCGCATGGTCGAGACCAGCGGCGCGGGTGAGGCGCTCCGCGTGACGATCCGCGGCGACGGCTCGTTCGCCTACAACGTTTTCCGTCTCGAGAATCCCGCACGCCTGGTGGTCGACCTGCAGGGCGTGAGGAACTCGGTCAAGAAGTCCTCCCTCGAGGTCAACAGCGGCGCCGTGCAGCGCGTCCGCGTCGGGCAGTTCAAGGGCGGGGCCGATCCGGTGGCGCGCGTGGTGATCGATCTGGCCGGCAAGCCGGACTACGCCGTCACCCCCAACGGCAATCGCCTGGAGGTCGCCTTCGGCGCGGCCGCCGCGGAAGCGCGGCAGGCCGTCCCGCAGTTCACGGCCGCCGTTGCGGAGCCGCCGATGGCGGAGCCGCCCGTCGCGGAGGCCAGGCCCGCCCCGGCGGCGGCACGGCCGCCCCAGCCGGCTGCGTCGATCGAGGAGATCCCCACCGTCGCGGAGAACGCCGGATGGAACATGCCGCCGGCCACGACCGGGGGTGCCCGGCAGGTGATCAACTCGCCGTACGACCAGGTCGCGCCGGTGACGCCGCCGCGCACCATGGCGCCCCAGCCGAGTCAGATGGGGGAGAACGTCTTCGACGAGGCCTTGAACCAGGCGCAGCCGACGCCCGTCATCGCCGGCGCGCGAACCCTGAGCGGCACGCAGCGCGTCTTCACCGGCGACCCGATCTCGCTGGCCCTCAAGGATGCCGACATCAAGGACGTCCTGCGCACCTTCGCGCAATTGACCGGTCTGAACATCGCCGTCGACCCGCAGGTGAGAGGGACGGTGACGGTCGACTTCGTGGACGTGCCGTGGGACCAGGCCCTCGATCTGATCCTCCGCCAGAACGGGCTGACCTACGTTCTGGAAGGGAACGTGATGCGCGTGGGGACGATCGATCGTCTCGCCGCGGAGACGGCTTCTTCCCGCCGCCTGGCCGAGGAAGAGCGGCTGAACGTGCCGTTGACCACCCTCGGCTTCAAGCTCTCCTATGCCCGGGCCCCAGACGTGGCCGGGCTGCTCCGCGACCTCGCCTCGCCGCGGGCGCGGATCATCGTCGACGCCCGCACCAATCAGTTGATCATCAGCGAGATTCCGCAGTTCCTGGAGACGATGCGGAACCTGATCGACACGGTCGACATCCCGAATCGCCAGGTGGTCATCGAGGCGCGGGTGGTGGAGACCACCAAGACCTTCACCAGGGCCTACGGTTTCGAGTGGAACCTGGGCGGCACGCTGGACCCGGCCCTCGGGACGGGGACCGGTCTGATCTTCCCGAACCGGATCGGTTTCACCGGCGGTCCGTTCAGCTTCACCGGCGGCGCCGGCCCGGTGCTGGGGCTGAGCCTGGTGGACGTGCTCGGCACGTTCACCCTCGACCTGGCCCTGCACGCCTCGGAGAGCGAAGGCCTGGTGCGGGTCATCTCCGCGCCGAAGGTGACCACCCAGGACAACCACGCCGCCATGATCCAAAGCGGGATCCAGATCCCGTATCAGACCCGGGTCAACTTCACCACCACGATCAACTACATCGACGCCACGCTGCAGCTGTCGGTCACCCCGCAGATCACCGAGGCGGGGACGATCATCATGGACATCCAGGTGCAGAAGACGACGCCGGGGGCGCCGATCGAAGGGGCGGCGGGAACGCCGCTCTCCACGCGGCAGGCGAGCACGCGGGTGATGGTGCGGGACGGCGGGACGGCCGTGATCGGCGGCATCTATCAGGCCAGCGATGACGACAGCCAGTCGCGCATCCCGATCCTGGGACAGATCCCGGTTCTGGGAGCGCTGTTCCGCTCCAATTCGAGGAGAACGCAGCACGACGAGCTGCTCATCTTCATTACGCCTCGCATCGTGAGGGGTACGTAGCCTTCGAGGGACACCGTGGGAGTGAAGCGAGGGACGGAGGTCGCATGAAGTTCAAGACGAAAACATGGATGCGCGGGGCGCTGATGATCGCGATCGCGGCGGTCTCGTTCTCCTGCACCAACGAGTTCACGCGCAGCGCGGCGCCGGTCGAGCTTCTCGTGACCAACACGCAGGAACTGCAGATCATCGATCTGGCCGGGGATCCTCCCGGGCGGACCGAATGTCAGGGCACCATCGGGGAGATCATCCTGCGGGCGATCCTCAAGGCGCCCACGCCGACGGTCGATCAGCGATTCAACGACGTCCGGGTGACGCGTTACCGCGTCTCCTACGTCCGCACCGACGGCGGCACGCTGGTGCCGGCGCCCTTCGTCCGCTCGGTCGAC
>DATLEX010000095.1:0-16233 GCA_035525045.1 Thermoanaerobaculia bacterium
CCAGGCGATCGATGGCGCTGATCGCGGTGAAGGGATCGTTGACGCCGGGTGAGAGGGCGAGGGCGGCGATCTGCACCAGCTGCTGCAGCGGATACTCCACGTCCTGCACCGGTGTACGCGCGCTGCCGAGCACGAACGCGCTCATCAGGCGGTCGCGGCTCTTCTCGTCGACCGTCTTCCGCCCATGAGCTTCCAGGAGCAGCTGTCCGCGCATGATGAAATCTCCCGGTTCGACGTGGAACCGCAGCAGGAGGTCCTCCTTCGAGGCGATCTCCATCACCAGCGCATCGTCGACCGCCTGCAGATAGCCCTCCGCCGTGGAGGAGATCTCCGTCTTCATGTCGCAGGCCGGAGGGACCTCCCAGCGCTCCTCCGGCTGCTCGTCGCCGATCTGCTGCGGGTAGAGGCGGTCGATGGTGTGGTCGAGCTCATGGGCGACGCGGGCGATGATCGTCTCGGCGCGGATCGAGGTCGACACGTGATGGATGAAATAGATCAGGACGCCGAGGCTGAGGATGGAGAGCAGGACGCCGCCGGTCACCCCCAGGTGCGGCACGAAGGCGGCGTCGTCGTCGCCGCCGATCACGGTCCGGGTCACCAGCAGGCAGTAGACGAACGTGCTGATGAACGTCCCCAGGACGACCTGATTGCCGCGGTCCTCCATGAAGTTGCGGAGAACGCGCGGCCCGAACTGCTGGGAGGCCAGCGTCAGGGCGACGATGGTGATGGAGAAGACCACCCCCGTCACGGTCATCATGGAGGAGGCGATGGTCCCGAGGACCGCCCTGGCCCCGTCGGCGCCCCCTCCAAAGAGGAGGAACGTGCGGCCGGGGGCATCGATGAGCCGGCGGTCCGCGGCCACGACGATGAAGGAGAGGACGGCGCCGCTCACGACCATCAGCGCCGGAATGAACCAGAGGCTCGAGCGGATTTTGTCCAGCAGCGCCACCAGAGGTATCCGCATGGCCGGGGATACGCAAGGCTCATGCATGGCGGCCCGGAAGCCGCTGGAATTCATTGTCATCATTAACGTTAAGCCACCCGCATGCAGCAGTTTCGCTACGACACACGCAACGTCGCCATCATCGCGCACGTCGACCACGGCAAGACCACGCTCGTCGACGCCCTGCTCAAGCAGGCCGGCGCCATCCGCGCCAACCAGCAGGTCGATGAGCGGGTCATGGACTCGGACGACCTCGAGAAAGAGCGCGGGATCACCATCCTTGCCAAGAACACCTCGATCCGCTACCTGGTCGACGCCCCCGACGCCCTCGGCCATCCGCCGCACCACGAGGCCACGCACACCGCCTCCGGGCACGACCTCCCGGCCGACTTCATCCATCCGAAGGAAGTGAAGATCAACATCGTCGACACCCCCGGGCACGCCGACTTCGGCGGCGAGGTGGAGCGCGTGCTGTCGATGGTCGACGGCGTGATCCTCCTGGTCGACGCGGCCGAGGGACCAATGCCCCAGACCCGGTTCGTCCTTCGCAAGGCGCTCATCCTCGGTCTCCTGCCGATCGTGGTCATCAACAAGATCGATCGGAGCGATTCCCGTCCCGGCCAGGTGCTCAACGAGGTGTTCGACCTGATGATCGAGCTCGGCGCCTCCGACGAGCAGCTCGACTTCCCCATCCTCTACGCCTCCGGCCGGGCCGGCTACGTCCGGACCAGCATGGAGGACCGGAACGACGACTGCCGTCCCCTGTTCGACGCCGTCCTCAAACGCATTCCTCCCCCTGCCGGCAACGCGGGCGCTCCGCTGCAACTGCTGGTCTCGGCCATCGATTACAACGACTACGTCGGGCGGCTGGGCATCGGCCGCGTGCAGCGCGGGCGGATCCGTCAGGGCACCGACGTCATCCTCATCCTTCGCGACGGGACGCACAAGAAGGGGCGCGTGACGAGGCTGACCGCGTTCGAGGGGCTGAAGCGGGAGGAGATCGACGAAGCAGCCGCCGGCGAGATCGTCGCCGTGGCCGGCTTCGCCGACGTGGAGATCGGCGAGACCTTCACCGCCGCGGACGCGCCGGAACGCCTCGAGCCCATCGCCATCGACGAGCCCACCGTCTCCATGTTCTGGATGGTGAACGACTCCCCCTTCGCCGGAACGGAAGGGAAGTACGTCACCTCGCGCAACATCCGCGAGCGCCTGGAGCGCGAGCTGCGGAAGGACGTGGCCCTGCGCCTCCGTGACACCGACCTCCCCGACCGCTTCGAGGTCAGCGGCCGCGGCGAGCTGCACCTCTCCATCCTGGCCGAGAACATGCGCCGTGAAGGCTACGAGTTCGCCCTCTCCCGCCCGCAGGTCATCCTGAAGGAGAGCGGCGGGAAGACCACCGAGCCGTACGAGGCGCTGGTCGTCGACATCGCCGAGGAGCACCTCGGCGCGATCATGGAGAACCTCCAGCAGCGCCGCGCCGAGATGACCGACATGGTGAACCCCGGCAGCGGCCGCGTGCGCGTCGAGTTCAAGATCCCCACCCGCGGGCTCTTCGGCATCCGAACGGAGTTCCTCACCGAGACCCGCGGCACCGGCCTGCTCTACCACACCTTTCTCGAGTACGGCCCCTACCGCGGCGAGATCGCGAGCCGCTCGCGCGGCGCGCTGGTGGCGAAGGAAGGGGGCGATACGACGGCGTACGCCATCGAGCCGCTCCAGGAGCGCTCGACGCTCTTCCTCGGCCCGGGAGTGAAGGTCTACGGCGGGCAGGTCGTCGGGGAGAACTCCCGCGACGTCGACATGGTCGTGCAGGTCTGCCGGAAGAAGCACCTGACCAACATGCGCGCCTCCGGCTCGGACATCGCCGTGCAGCTCACTCCGCCGCGGCAGATGACCCTCGAGCAGTGCCTGGAGTGGATGAACGACGACGAGCTGGTGGAAGTGACGCCGGAGTCGATCCGCATCCGCAAGCGCATCCTCGACCACTCCCGGCGCGAGGTGGCGGCGAAGAAGGCCGCGGCCGCGGCATCGTAGCGCCGGCGGCCGCTTGTGACACCCCTCACCGCCGGCCTCCGCCCGTTCGGACCCGCTGAGGAACGATTCCCCCTACAATTTCCGGCCATGGGCCAGTCGTCTATCGTATGGGTCCGTCTCGACCGGCCGGGTCACGAGTCGGCTCGCCTGATCGAAGACTCCGCCTCGCAGCTGCTCGCCGGTTCGGCGGTGTTCACCGAAGCACACCAGCCTGTCCGCCTCGACTATCGCGTCACCTGCGATGCTCTCTGGCGGACGCAGCGGGCATCGGTCCAGGGATGGGTCGGACCGACCGAGGTCGCCGTCGAGATCGCCGTCACGCCCGATGGAGAATGGTTTCTGGGGGGCGCCGCCGTCCCCTCCGTGACCGGCTGCACGGACATCGATCTGAACTTCAGCCCCTCGACGAACCTCCTTCCGATCCGCCGCCTGAGCCTCGCCATCGGCGAGGAAGCGGCCGTTCGCGCCGCCTGGCTGCGCTTCCCCTCCTTCAACCTGGAGATTCTCGAGCAGACCTACCGGCGCCTCGGTTCCCGCCTCTACCAATACGCGTCCGCCGGGTTCTCGGCCCGGCTCGAGGTCAACGACGCGGGGTTTCCTGCGATCTACGGCGATGTATGGCGGGCTGAAGCGACGTCGTGACGGGCCCCCCCGGGGAGCCGCCGGCTTCCGCTACCCGGGACGGCTGAGGAACGACATCGCTTCCGCCGGGCGGCCGAAGTGGAACCCCTGGCCGAACTTCACTCCCATCTCCGCGGCGGCGGCGGCGGTCGAGGCATCCTCGATTCCTTCGAGGATCAGTTCGCAATCGAACTCCGCGGCCAGCCCCAGCAGGTTCCGTACGATCTTGGTCTTGGTGGGATCGGTCTCGAAGGCCGTTCCGAAGTGCTGGCTGATCTTCAGAAACGACGGGCCCACCCGTCCGATGAACGGCAGGTGTGAGTAGGCGACACCGACGTCGTCGAACGCGAAGCGGACGCCGGCGGCCTTGAAGTTGGAGATCGTATCGAGCGCCTTCAACCCCTCGCCGAGAGATCCCTGCTCGGTGATCTCGAGCACGATGCGCTTGGGCTCCACCCCGTTCCGCTCGGCCTCGCTCAGCAGCGCCTCGAGCACGAACTTTCCCGACGCGAAGACGGACGGGTGAATGTTGAGGAAAAGCGGCCCCCCCGCGGCGAGGACGGCGCCCGTGCGGATGCTGTTGCTCATGCAGGCGATCTCCAGCTCCGGCAGGCGGTGCTTCCTCTCCGCGTAGCGAAACAGGGTTTCAGGATTCCGGAATGGCGAATCGGTACGGCATCGCGTCAGCGCTTCGAACCCGAGCTGCTGCCCGGTGATCAGGCTGACGATCGGCTGGAAGGCGGTGAAGAGTAGGCCTTCGGCAAGGATGTCTTCGAGGAGCGGCATCTTGATGATGGCCGGCCACTCCGAGCTTCCAAACCGGTGCGGAGCCATCAGATCGATGAGTCTGTCCAGCTCCGCCACCTCGAACGGCTTTTGCAGGAACCCCACTGCTCCACGCTCGGATGCCTCCATCTGCAGCGCGTCGGGGGCGTCTCCCGTCATCAGCACGACCCGGGTGTCGGGGGAAAGGCGTTTGACGAAACGGATGAAGTCGAGGCCTTCGTATCCGAACTGTCCGGTCAGGCGCACGTCCGTCACCACGTGGGACGGCTTGAGCCACTCCACCACCAGCTCTCCCCCCTCGACATCGTTGCATGCGACGATCGTGCGGCCGCCGCGCGCCAACCCCGCCGCCAGACCTTCGGTCACCATCACCTCATCATCCAGGAGAAGGATGATCTGGTGCCCGCTCCCACCCTCCCCGTCCGCGTTCGCCATCCTGCGATTTACCTCCACCTCAATGGATCGATGCGCTGAAGCATGATACAGGCGTTCGGCTTTTACTCACTGTGCGATATCCGAACGGACATCCTTTGCGTTCAACGAGAACTTCCTCCCGACCCATCGAGCCACCTTGCGACCGCCCTGTGACGCTCGTGCTGACGACCGGCACGGGGCCGGCCAGGCGGTGGACGTCCGGGGGCCTGCCTCGACACGGATCGCCTTCGTCAGAACGGTGAGCATCCAGCCGGAGGAGCTCGGCTACTACTTCCGCCTGCACGGTCTGACCTCCGACCCGGCCAGCCAGACCTCGCACCGTTGGGAGGCGGCGGCCTGAACGCGTTGTCGTTCCGTTCCCTCGAACGACGAGGCCTTTCCCCGCTACGGAGACCTTGTCCATGGTCGAGGTGAGCGCCACGGGTCAAACGTCTCGCGGAACGTCGAGGCGGATGCCGCTGGCGTCGAAATCGTATTCTCCCTTTTCGTCGCGGTCCTGCGTCACGCGCAGCAGCATCTTGGAGACGTCGACCCGGAGCGGCAGCAGCTCCAGCTTCGGAAGATCGCGGTTGGTGAAGGTGAACTCCCCTTCGACGGAGTCACAGAGATCGAACAGCTCCTTCTCCGCCTTCTTGCGCAGGTAGCGAAGCAGCTCCTCCTCGGTGAGCATCTGCAGATCGAGAAAGGCCTTGGCCACGGCGATGGACCTGCTGTTGCGAAGCTGCCGGGCCCGGCTGTGCATCTCCTCGGTGACCACGCCGTTGTCCATCAGCATCCGGCCGAGGGTCGCGTTCGGGTTGGAGGAGGAGGAGAAGATGAGGGCGCCGTCCTCGAACGCCATCGTTTCGACCGACCCGCTGCTCCGGATCTCCAGGGTCCCCGTCTTCTGATACTGGCTGATCCACATCAGAAGCTCGGGTACCGACATCGTCGCCAGACTTCCCTCGATCGGCATCTCTGGTCTCCTCCCGTCAGATCCTCATCATACCGGGCGCTGGAGTGACCGGGGGTTCTCTCCCGCCCGGAGGGAGATCTCGCCTCCTTCCTCGCCGAGCTCGAGGCATTCGAAGAGGTTGCGCACGAGCTGGCCGAGCCGGTCGCCGGCGATGGCGGCCCCCTCGGCGGCGGCGACGAGCTCCCGCGCCATCCCCGCCGCCTCGTCGCGCACTCGGAGCGCCTCGGCACTCTCGGGATTCTCGTCGTCGCCCGCGTAGCGGAAGAGGAGATTCGACAGGCGCTCGGCCGCGTCGAGGAGCTCCGGCGCGTCGATTCCCTTCTCCTCGGTATGGCGCTCGAGTAGCGAGAGGATCCGATCGGCGATGCGCCCGGCGTGCGGCAGATCGAGCGGAATGTCGAAATGCGCCATCGGCCTGAGTATAGTGCGCGCTGCTCGCCGGATGCGCCTGGCCCTCTTCTTCATCCTCGCCCTTCTCGTCTTCGCCGCGTTCAACTTCGTCGCGGTGCGTGCGCTGCTGCGCGTCCACCCGCGCCGCAGGCGGTGGATCATCGCCGCCGCCGTGCTGGGGAACCTGATGTGGGTGTTCGTCCCGATGCTCGGGCAGCTCACGGCGGTGATGCGCGGCGTGCGGGCCACCATCGGGCCCCTCTGGTTCGCGTGGAGCTCCTTCACCATCCTCTACACGATGCTGACATTGCTGGCCGGACTGGCCTGGCTGCCGCTGCGGCGCCGGATCGATTTCTCCCGCTTCGCCCGATGGCCTTCGCGGATCTTCCTCTCACTCACCCTGGCCTCCATTCCGGTGGGGATCTACCACGCCCTCGTCCCGCTGCGGATCGAGCGGGTTCCGATCGAGCTGGAGAACCTCCCGCCGGCAGCGGAGGGGATGCGCATCGTGCTTCTTGCCGATCTCCATGTGGGCCTCTTCACGCGCCCCTCGCGCCTCGACACGATCTTCGCCACGGCGCGGGCGCTGGAGCCCGACGCCGTCCTGATCCTCGGCGACCTGATCGACGACGATCCCTACTTCGTTCCCAAGCTCCTGGCCGGCACGCGGGCCCTCGCCGCAGATACCCCCCTCCTCGCGGTGCTGGGGAACCACGAGATGTACGGCGATCCGCTCCGCGTCATCGAGGCACTGCGGGGAAGCCGCATCCGCCTGGTGGTCAACGACGGCGTCCCGCTCGGGCCGCTCTGGATGGCGGGCATCTCCGACTATGCCGCCGGCCAGATGCCGGGCCATGACGCGCTCAGGCCCGATCTCGGCCGGGCTCTTTCCGGCGCTCCAGGCGGGGCCTTTCCGATCGTGTTCTCTCACCAGCCGCGAGTCTTCTACGAGACCCGAGAGCGCCGGCTCCCGCTCACCCTCTCCGCGCACACGCACGGCGGCCAGTGCGGGTTCCGCCCCCTCGGCTGGTCCCTCGCCGGCGTGTTCCTCGAGTACCACATGGGTCTGTACCGGTGGGGGGTGTCGCAGCTCTACGTCAACACCGGCACCGGTTACTGGCTGGTCCCCTTCCGGCTGGGGATGACGCCGGAGATCACTCTGGTGGAGCTGAGGCGTCCGACTCCTCCAGGCGGAAGTTGATGGTCACGTTGTAGACCACCGAAACCGGTTTCCCATCGATCAGGGCGGGCGCGAACACCCACTGACGGACGGCCAGGGCGGCGGCCTCGCTCAGACCGAACGGCAGCGGCTTGAGCACCTCCACGCCGCGCACGACGCCTGTCTCGTCGATCATGGCCCGGATGATCACGATCCCGGAGACGCGGGCCGCCTTCGCTTCAGGCGTGTAGATGGGGGCCACCCGCGCCAGCAGCTCGGGAGGCTTGATTCCCTCTCCGACTCGGACATAACCGTCCTCGATCGGGCGTGACTGTCGCTCCGGAAGGGGAACGACGCGCAGCTCATCACCGGCGCGCTGGAGGGTGAGACCGATGGGGTGGAGACTGCGCATCAGCGCCATGTCCCACGGCGTATCGATGGCGTGGATGGTGACCTTCCCCTGCACCGAGGGGTCGGCGGTGATGCGCTGACCGGTGAGCTGGGAGAACGTACGGATCACGTCGTGCACGTCCGCATCTTTGAGCTGCAGGGTGATGGGGGGCGCTTTCGAAGCGACACTCCGCGGCTCGGGCTGCGCGGGAAGCGTTCTGGACGTCCGGTAGACGACCTTCCTCCCCTCGATCACCTCGAGAACGGCCAGGCCGCCGCCGGCGGCGGTGGCGGACACGTCCACCTCGTAGGTCCGCGAGCCGTGTGTCGTCGAAAGGCGGACCGGCTGCCCCGCTTCGACGGTGCTCTTGGCGGACATGACATTCTGGCCGTCGGCTCCGGTGATGGTGACCTCGACGAGCACGCGTCCATTGACGCCGGGACGGAGCTGCACGTCGAAGCTCCGGATGACCTCCTCCGCTGCCGCCGCCGCTGCCAGTGACGGTGCGGGACTGACGAGCACAAAGGCCGCGGCGACCGCCAGGGCCGCCAGGAGGGCGGTGGCCCGAACCGACCGCTCCGGCGCGAAACGAGCACGATTGGAGGCATGGGACATGATCGATTCCATCCTTTCCCGAATGTGAAATCCGCTCATGCAGGCGATGGCGGGGGACTCCATCGAGGCGTGGGAGCTCTTGGCCAGCGCAGCCAGATAGGCGGCGGCGGCGCAACCGAGATCGAGGACGCGTTCGTCACAGGCGCGCTCGCGGAGATCGAGCAGCCGCCGCCGCGCCATCCAGTGCAGCGGCTCGAACCAGAAGAGCGCGCAGACCCCCTCGTGAATCGCGGCCGTGAGGTTGTCGCGGCGGCGAATGTGCTCCAGCTCGTGGGCGAAGACCGTGTCCAGCTCGCGGCGGTCGAGTGAGCCGGCGTAGTGCCGAGGCAGCAGAACGACCGGACGGAACAGCCCGACCACCATCGGCTCGGCGGCGGTATCGGAGAGGGCCAGCCGCGGCAACCGCATCAATCCCCGCGCCGCATCCGCAAACTGCGCCAGGAGCGCGGAGTCGCAGGCGCTCGTCGCGCGGCGTGCCACGCCGCTCCACCGCAGCCACTGCCTGCCCGACAGGGCGATGAACCCGATGAATCCGGCCGCCCACACGACTGCCACGATGCAGAGCGCTTCCGAGGAGCGGTTCGCAGCCAGCTCCCCCGCGGCGGGACCGGCGGCGATTCCGAGAACGTCGACGCCGGGGCCCCCGCCAGCCGGCTTGAGCCAGGCCCGAAGCCCCGCGCCACCATTCGTCGCCACCAGCAGCGCCGCCGCTGCCGGGGCCAGCAGGGCGACGGAGAGGACGAAGTGCCGGCTGGCCGCCGAGAACCGCCGCAGCCGCGTGCAGAGCAGCCCCACCGCAGCGCAGGCGGCGCCGATCGCGATCACGGCAGCCAGATAGGAGGTGGAAAGGAGGAGCGTGTCGTGAAGCAGCCGGTGAGCGATCATGGTTCACTCCATCTTCCCGCCGAGGCCTTCCTCCAGCGCTTTCACGTCTTCGAGAGTAAGTTTTCCCGATTCCAGAAGGTGCGAGACCACCGGCGCCGCGCTCCCGCCGAACAGATCGAGGAAGTCGTCGATGAGGCGCTGGTGGATTTTCTTCCGATCGATGGCCGGCTCGAAGATCCAGGCACTGCCGATCTTGCGCGTCTTTCGCACCGCCCCTTTCTCCTCCAGCCGGTTGAGGATGGTCTGGACCGTGGTGTATGCGGGGCGCTCCTTCTCGGGGATCGCCTCCTGGACCTCGCGCACGGAGACGGCGCCGAGGGACCAGACGATGTCCATGAGCTGGAGCTCGAGGCGGGTGAGGCGGGTCCGACGCTTCTGCAATGTCATCTCTCCTACAATGGTGGTGACAGTTACTACAGTTGTCGTAAGCTGTCAAGGGTGAGGGCGGCCACCGGGATGCCCTCTCCCGCTTGCGGGAGAGGGTGGCGCGAAGCGCCGGGTGAGGGCCCCTGGTCGCGCGACACGCCCCCTCATCCGGCGCTGTTAACGAGCGGTTTCACGGTTCACGCTCAATGCAGCCTCCCCAGCGCAACCACGACCGTGCCGGCGGCCAGGAGGCCGGCCAGGGTGGAGCCGATCAGCGCGAAGCGGGGGCGCTCGTGGACGTGCGGAAGGAGGTCGCTGGCGCCGAGGTAGAGGAGGAAACCGGCGAAGAAGGAGAGCTGGAAGGCCAGCACGTGCGGGTCGATGTCGGCGATGACGGCCACCAGCGCCCCGGCCACCGGGGCGAGGGCGTTGATGAAGAGGAGCGCCCCGGTGCGCAGGCCGCTGTTGCGGCTGGCCAGCATGAACGTCACCGTGTTCAGCCCGTCGGCAAAATCGTGGGCCAGCACGGCCATCAGCACGATGAACCCGACCTCCATCCCCGCCTCGAAGGCCACCCCGATGGCCAGGCCATCGAGAAAGCTGTGAAAGGTCAGGCCGAGCGCGCCGGCCAGGCCGACGTTGTGCCGATGTCCCGGGGCATCGTGCTGCTTCTCGCTGTGGATGATGGTCAGCTTCTCGAGGAGGAAGATGGCCAGGAATCCGGCCACCAGGGTCAGCATCAGGATGCGGAAGTCGATGCCGCCCGCGGCGCTGGCCTCGGCCACCTCCGGAATCAGATCGAGGAAGACCACCCCGATCAGCAGGCCGGCGGAGAAGGCCATGATGTAGAGCAGGTACTTCTGGTAGCGGAACGCGAACGCGCCGCCGGCAAGCGTCATCACGAAGGCGAGGAGGGCGAACAGCGCGGCCATGCGGCGCGCGTAGTGTAGCGGAGCCGCGACAGCTAGTGATCGGCGTGGCCGCGGCCCAACGCGCATTCGCGCGTCGCGCGCAGGAGGTGGTCGATGTCGAACGGCTTGCGGATCACGCCCCACACCCGCGAGGCGTCGAGGGTGTCCACCACGCGCTGCGACGCGCCGGTCATGACGATGACGCGGCCGAGGAGGTCAGGGCTGTCGCGCTCGAGCCGGCCCAGGAGCTCGAACCCGTTCACGCCGGGCATCACCAGGTCGAGGATGATCACGGAATAGGAGCCGCGCTCGAGGTACTCGAACGCCCGGCGGCCGTCCGCGACGCAGTCGACCGCGAACCCGTCGCGTCCGAGGAGCGTATTGAACAGGCCCTGGATAGCGGGGTCGTCGTCGACGACGAGGATGCTCTGATTCCGGGACGGACGATCGACTCTCGGCACATCGGCTCCTGGCGGCCCCTACAATTATACTTCCGGGAAGCGTCCTGCGGTCACGCCGCGATCGATCCGCACCAGGCAGGCTCGATCATCCCCCCCTCTTGCGGTCGAACGGCAGAACCTGCCGCTCCTTCTCCCGCTCTCGCCGCACCATCTCCGCCGCGGCGGTGATCAGATCGCCGAGGACGTCGATCTCGAACGGTTTCCGGACGATCGAGTGCACGACCGTCCCGTCGAGCAGCCGGAGGGTCGGGGCATCGGCGGCGGTGGCCACGATGACCGCCGGCTTGGGCCGCGTGGTCTGGCGGATCTGCTCGATGACCTCGTACCCGTCGACGCGCGGCATCATCAGGTCGACGACGACCACCGCGTAGTCGGCCTCGTCGAGCATCGCGATGGCCTCGGCCCCGTCGCGCGCGGTATCGACCTCCAGCCCGGCCCGCTCGACGATCCGGGCCACCAGCCCCCGAATGGCCGGCTCGTCGTCGATCACCAGAACACGCGCCTTGCCTGCCACAAATGGCAGGCACTGCAAAAAGGACGCCTCGACATCCGTCGCGTCCGCCTCGGCGACTCGCCACGGTAGACTCCGCGCTGCATGAAATGTCTTCCGCCCCTCGCCCTGCTCCTTCTGATCTCCTGCTCGAATGAGGGCCCCGCGCAGCCGGGCGCTCCGCCGGCCGCCGCCTCCGCGGGCGGAAACGCCCAAACCGGAAAGCAGCTCATCGAGAACTTCGGCTGCGTGGCCTGCCACGCCATCCCGGGCATCGGCGGCCGGCACGGGCCGTTGGGGCCGCCCCTCGACAAGATTGGCTCGCGCCGCCAGTTTGCCGGCAGCGTCCCCAACAACCCACAGACGATGACCGCATTCCTGGTCAATCCGCAATCGGTCGACCCTGACAACCAGATGCCTCCCCTCGGATTGTCGGAAGAGGAGGCCCGACACGTCACCGCCTACCTCTTCACGCTGAGGTGAGTCTGGCAACCGACATGCAACGGCCGAGGACGCTGTGACGTTCTATGTGAAGAAGGCCCTCGCTCACGGTCCCATTCGATTCGGGGTGTCCCCGCGCCAGACGCTCGAGGAGATCGACTCCGACGGTGCGCTGAGCACCGGGCCTGCCGGAGAGTTCCTTCGCCGCCGCACGCACGGGTTCTTCTCGGCCGACACGCGCGACATCGGCGCGCCGGAGATTCCCCGCCCCAGCAGCCTCGCCTCGACGCCGTTCTGGCAATCGATGGCGCCGCAGGACGCGCGAGGATGGGGGCTGATCGGCATGATCCTCCTGGGCGCCTTCCTGGTGCTGTGGGGGCTGCTCGTGGTGATCAGGGTCGGGCCGCATGGGGCCATCCCCATGTTCCTCGGCCTGCTTCTCATCGCAGCGCCGATCGGGATCACCGCGCAAAAGCGGCGCCTGATCCGGGCCCATGAGGAAGAGGACCGCGCCGAGCGCGAAGAGCGCGACCGCCGCAACCGTGAAGCCATGGCCTCGTACGCCTCCGCCCTCGAGCGGATGCGCGAAGACCCCAGCGACGCCAGCATGCTGGCGGTGGCCCGGGAGCGGGAGAAGCTCGAGCTCTCCTACAGGCACTGGCGCCCACTGGCGAAGCGCAGCGTGCTCCACATCGGCTTCGATGCCCTGGCCGGCGCCGGAGCGGCGGGAGCGCGGGAGGTGGGCCGGCTGATCGACCACGGTGCCGAGGCGGTGGGACTCGACAAAGCCGACGCCCGCGACGTGAAGGTCGACCTCTTCCAGGCCGTGGTGTGGCATCTCCTCGCCGACGACCGGCTCGGCACCGTGCAGGCCGGGGAGCTGGAGACGCTGCGGTCGGGTTTCGGCATCACCGACGAGCACCTGGAGCACGAGCAGGAGGCGATGTCGGAATTCGAGCGCCTCCGCGGAGTGATCCGCGATCATCTGCCGCGCGAGGAATGCGGCGTGCCGATGCAGTTCCGAGAGCATTGCATCCACGCCACCGCCGGACATGTGCTCGGCAGAAAGGGAGGCGCCGGTCGCATCATCCTGACCAACAAGCGGCTCCTCGTGGAGGGCCGGCGAAAAACCGAGGTGCCGCTCTCGCGGATCGATGACGTCGAGGTCGACGCCGACAACAACCTGCTGCGCGTGATCGTGGCCCGGCCCGACCCGCCGGTGGAGCTCCAGGTCGAGCAGCCCATCTACACCGCAGCCCTGATCGACATCGCCACGACCATCGACGACCGTCCCCGCGGCTTCGCCTAGCGCTCTGTCACGCCGAGCGCCCGCCACAGATGGGCGTAGCTGAGGGCGATCCGGTAGGCCAACTGCTCGTTCGTGCTCGACCCGCCGTGCCCTCCCTCGAGGTTCTCGTAGTACCACACCTCGTGTCCCTGCGCCTGGAGCCGGGCCACGCTCTTGCGGGCGTGGCCGGGGTGGACGCGGTCGTCGCGCGTGGAGGTGTAGACGAACAGCGGCGGGTACTCCGCCGCCGCGCTGAAGTTCTGGTAAGGCGAATACTCGCGGATGAACGCCCACTCGGCCGGAACGCGGGGATCGCCGTACTCGGCAATCCAGCTCGCCCCCGCCAGCAACTCGTGATAGCGCCGCATGTCGGACAGCGGAACGCCGCTGATCACCGCGCCGTAGAGATCGGGCCTGCGGACCATCGTGGCCAGGGTCAGGAGGCCGCCGTTGCTCCTCCCTTCGATCCCCAGCCGCTCCGGCGAGGTGATCCCGCTCCTCACCAGGTCTTCGGCCACGGCCTCGAAGTCCTCGAACACCCTGTGGCGGTTCTCCTTCAGCACCGAGGAGTGCCACGCCGGGCCGAACTCCCCGCCGCCGCGGATGTTGGCCAGGACGAAGACCCCGCCGCGCTCGAGCCACAGCTTTCCGTACGCGCCGTAGTGCTGCTCGTAGGAGCCGGAGTACGACGGCGTCAGCGAGCTGCGGAAGCCGCCGTAGGTGAAGATGTGCGCCGGGTTCCGTCCGTCGCGCTTCATCTCGCTCGAGGCCACGATAAAGTACGGGATGCGCGTCCCGTCCTTCGAGGCCGCCCACTGCTGCGTCACCTCGAAGCGCGACCCGTCGAAGGTCGGCTCCTGCGCCATGATCATCGCGGGGCTCGTGCTGCCGGCCGCGACGTAGTAGAGCGCCGGCGGCGTGGTGAAGGTCTCGAAGAGCACCAGCGCATCGCCGGAGTGGTCGTCCGCCGTCATGACCGACAGCGCGCCGTGGTCCGGAAAGGCGATCTGCTCCGCAGCCGAGCCGGGGCGCAGCCGGTACAGCCGTCCCCGCACGTTCTCCAGGACCGGAACGAAGATTCCGTGGTCGGTCACCTCGACGTCCTGCGTCTGCACGATGGCGCTCGGCGTGGAGGCCATCAACAGCTCGCTCCGGATCGTGTCCGGATCGACCATCACCACCGAGCCTTCGGCAAAGTCACCCCATGGCTCCTGCAACGCCACGACCAGCCGGCTGCGATAGCCGCCGGCGATGCTGGCCGTCTCCGGCAGGGCCAGCGGCCGCAGCTCGGAGCCGCGGAGATGAAGGACCCGCGAGGTCCAGAACGTGCGCGACTCGCTGACCAGATCGATGTCGCCGGTCTCGGTCCGGATGCGATACCCGTGGGCCGAGACCGCGGACGGCTCTGCTTCGTACAGCGTCTCGGCCGCCGAGAGCGGCGTTCCGCGCGTCCATCGCTTCACCACCCGCGGGTACCCCGACTCGGTCAACGATCCCGGACCGAAGTCGGTCCCGACGAAGAGCGTGTTCTTGTCGATCCATGAGACGTTCGACTTCGCTTCCGGCAGGAAGAAGCCGTTCTCGACGAACCGCAGCGTCCCGGCGTCGAATTCGCGGACCTCCACCGCGTCGCCGCCGCCGGGCGAGAGCGAGATGAGGCAGCGGCGGTGCTCGGGCGGGAGGCACTGCATCCCCTTGAACACCCAGGGCCTCCCCTCGCGCCGCGACAGCTCGTCGATATCGAGCACGGTGGTCCATCGCGGCGCCGGTTTCCGCAGCTCGTCGAGCGTCGTGCGGCGGTAGATCCCACGCGGGTGCTCGGGACTCCGCCAGAGGTTGTAGAGAGCGCGGCCGCGGTACGTCACGCGCGGCACGCGCGACTCGGAGTTCAGAGCGGCGAGCGCCTGTCGCTCCATCCCGGCGAAGCCCGGCATGGAGGTGAACGCCTGCCGGGTGCGCTCATTCTGCCTGGCGACCCACGCCAGTGCGCGCGGGCTGTCGATCTCTTCGAGCCACAGGTACGGGTCCGTGGCCGGGTCGGGTCGGGTGGCACAGCCGAGGAAAAGGACGAGAAAGGTGAGGAGGGGTGCGGTCTTCATCGCTACAAAGACAGCGTGCGTGCGTACTCCTGCCGGACCGTCTCGTAGCATTCGCATGCGCGGACCTCGAGGCCGGGGCGGTCGGTCATGACGATGATCTGCTGCCGCAACGAGATGACATTTCCGGCGACCAGTTTTCCCACCGCTTCGCGGGCGCGCTCCTCCGAGAGACCGAGCATGGTCCGCACGGCCGTCAGCGGTGCCTGAATCTGCGGCCGGCCGGTGCGGTCGTGAATCATCAGCAACCACCGCGCCAGCCGCGCCTCGGCGGAGTGGAAACGGGCGCAGACCGCCGTCTGCGCCACCTGCGCCAGGAGCGCGTCGGCGAATCGAAGCAGGTATTTCTGCAGGCCGCCGGCCCTGCGGAACTGATTGGTCAGGTCGGTGGCGGAGATGCGGTACGCCCACCCGGGGTCCTGCACCACGAAGTCGTCGAGCTGCCGCTTCGCGTCCATCAGAACGTCCAGGCCGACCATCCCCTCGCTGCCGATGAGCGCCAGCTCCATGGCCGCGCCTCCCTGCAGGGTCCTCACCATCGACACGACGGAGTCGATGGGGAAAAAGACGTGCTCGGAGCGCGAGTTCGCGCGCAGCAACACCTCACCGGCGCCGAGGGAGACAGCCTCCGCGCTCCGATGAACGGCATTCCTCTCGTGGACGGCCAGCCGCGTCAGAAGAAGGTTACCGGCCGTCTTCTGCGGCTGGACCTGGGCCGACACTATTCGGGCTCGACGAGGCTCGCCCACGGCATCTTTCGGACCGCCAGCACCTTCGCGTCGAGCTCCTGCTGCGTCGCCGTCGCCGACGACGTCCGCTGGATATAGTGCACTTCGGTCGAGACCAGCCCCTGACCCAGGATGCGGATCGCGGTCTTGCGCAGGTTCGACTCAGATACCGCCAGACTGCGGTTCCCGATCGCTCTCGTCATTGCCTTCTCACGATACACCCCTTTCGGGGTCGGGG
>DATLEX010000101.1:0-17423 GCA_035525045.1 Thermoanaerobaculia bacterium
GGTCCGGGAGCGCCTCGCGCGCAGGCCGCCCCACGATGTCGCCACCGCCCACGAGCTGCTGGAACACGGGATTCGCCAGCTCGATGGTGTGCGAGGAGCCGCGCAGGATGCAGACGGCGGCCGGGGCCCGCATCAGAAGGAGGTGAAGGTTCGCCCGCGGAATCAGACCGAGCTTCTCGCCGGCGACGGACCCGCGCAGCTCCCGCGGTTCCAGCCGGATGAAGTCGGTCTTGTCCTCGACACGGTGGATGATGTGCGTCAGGCGGCCGCCTTCGAACACCGGTGAGTTCACCGGACTCCAGTAGCGCTCCTCGAAGCCACCGCCTTCCTCTTGCGGACGGCGGATGTCGTACTGCTGCACGCCCATCGTGTCGGGGCGGCCGGTGCGGAGCACGGTCTCGAGTGACGTGCGGAGATTGCGTACGCCGGTCGCCGCGGGATCGTCGGGGTTGTCGGGAAAGACGTCGAAGAGATCGCGCCCCACGATCTCTTCCCGCTTCCTCATCATGGCCGCGAGGTAGGCGTCGCTGGCGGCCACGATCCGCAGATCGGGATCGAGAACCAGATAAGGGGCGGGCGCCGACTCGAACAGGAGACGAAAGTCGACTGGGCGCGCCATGGCACGGACAACGCCGGGCCGCAAAGGCAAAATGCCCGGCCGCGCTCGCTTCGCCGCTCGCGGGGCGTCTCCTCAAACGGCGAACTCGGTCAGATCGGCGGCGGCTTCCGTGGCGGGGAAGACTCCCCTCGCCTCCTCGACCAGCGGCGTCACGTCGCGGTAGCGGGGGCTGAAGTGAGTGATGATCAGCCGGCCGGCCGCGGCGCGGCGGGCCACCTCGGCCGCCTCCGCGGCGGTGGAGTGAAAGCGCTCGCGCGCCTCGGCGGCCATGTCCGACCCGAAGGTCGCCTCGTGGATCAGCACGTCGGCCTCGCGGGCGAGCCCGACCGCGCCGTCGCACGGGCGGGTGTCGGTGCAGTAGACGATGCGCCGCCCGCGCCGCCGCGGCCCGACGACCTCGCTGCTGCGGATCGGACGTCCATCGATCTCGACGTCCTCCCCTCTCTGCAGCCGTCCGTAGAGCGGGCCGGCGGGGATGCCGAGCGATCGGGCGCGCTCGAGGTCGAAGCGGCCGGGATGGTCGTCCTCGACGAGCGCGAAGCCGAGGCATTCGACGCTGTGCTCGAGGCGGGCAGCCACGACCCGCAAACCGCCGAGATCGGCGATCTCCCCCTCACCGCACTCCCGGATGGAAAGGTCATAGCGGAGGCGAAGGCGGCTGGTTTCGAAGATGCCGCGGAGGTAGGGCTCGATTCCCGCGGGGCCGAACACCGCCAGCGGGTCGGTCCGCCCGTTCAGGCCGAGGGTGGCCAAAAGGCCGGGCAGTCCGTAGAGATGGTCTCCGTGAAGATGGGTGATGAAGATCGCCTCGATCCTTCCGGAGCTCACCGGTCCCTGCAGCAACCGGTACTGGGTCCCCTCGCCGCAGTCGAGGAGAATGACCCTTCCGTCGAACACGACGGCGAGGGAGGCGAGGTTGCGCTCGGACGAGGGCGAGCCGCCGCTCGTACCGAGGAAGACGACGCGGATCTGGTCCACGCCGCGAGTATGGATCACTCCTCGTCGAGGTCGAAACCGCCGCGCATGACGCCGAGCTCCTCGAGGGCCTCCTCGGCGGCCTCGGCGATGACCGGATCGTGCGCCGCGGTCAGCTCGTCGAGGATCTCGAAGGCGTCGGGATCGACGTGCGGAAGGGCCAGGATGGCCTCGCAGCGGAGGTCGCGCTCCGTCTCCTCCGAGGTGGCCAGCTCCCGGATGCGCGGCGCCGCCCTGGTCGCCCCGATCTGCCCCGCCGAGCGCACCGCCTCGGACAGAAGGACCCCCTCGCTCGAGATCACGACCTCGACCAGCTCCTTCTCGAAGCCGGTCATCATCCCCATGGCGAAGACCGCCGTGAGACGCCACTCCAGGTCGCTCGACCTGTAATGTTTGCGGATGGCCTCGCGCTGCCACGGCTCGAGGTCGCGGACCAGCACTTCGAAGGCGCGGCGGCGCAGGAGCTTCGGCTGCGCCTCGTCGTCATAGATGGCGCGGATGCGCTCGACGATGGCGGCGAAGGTCTCGCGCGACACCGGAGGCCCGAATTCGTCGTCGGGCTCCAGCCCGAGAGCATCGTCGTAGTCCATCCCGCACTCCTCGATCATCGGTCCCAGGGCGATGATGGCGTCGGCGCGGACCTCCTCGCTGGGACCGGTCGTGACCAGATCGAGGATGGCCGCGGCGGTGGCGTCGTCCATCTCCAGCGACAGCTCCTCGTAGGCGTCGCGGCGGACCTCGGGGTCGGGATCGGTGAGCCTGGCCAGCAGTTCTCTCATGGCCGAGACGGTATATCAGCTTCCCACCGGGGAGCGCATCAGTCGAGCCGCAGGATCGTGTCGCCGGTCCCGTTGTCGGTGACGAGGACGAAGGGGATCACCGCGCCGCTTCCGCCGACGACCTCGGCGTGGAGCTGGATTCCGTGCAGCTCGCCGAGGGCGGTTTCGCGGCTCGGCCCGACGATGGAGCGGACGAGGTCACCGGCCAGGAGCTGCTGGAGCGGCCCCAGCTCGTAGTCGCGGTAGATGACCGCGCTGACCAGGTCGCGCCCGCCGTCGAGGTAGAGCCGCGCCCGCACGGTGGCGGAGCGCCCGGAGGTCTCCACGAAGCCGAAGGCCGAGCGGAAGGTGCCCGGCCGCGACGCCGCCACGGTCGCCGCCGTCGAGTCGGAGAGAGCGGGGAAGCGCTGCGACTGCCCGAGGCGCAGACCCGCCGCCGCCGGCAGCACGGGGATGGCCGTCCCCTGCGTTCCGGTCGTGGTGCGGTGGCTCCGGGCCGAGACCACGAGCTGCGCGCCGGCCAGCGGCGTGAGGACGGCGCTCGCGGAGGAGGAGGTGGCGCCCGATCCCGCGTCGCTGACGGTGATGGTCTGGCGCGGGGCGGCTGCAATCTCGCGCGAGGAGGCACGTCCCGCGGCGTCGATCACCTGCAGTCGCGCGCGCAGCTCCGTGGGGCCGGGATTGAAGATCGTCACCTCGGTGCGGCTCCGCGCGCCGTCGGAGTGGGAGACGGCGCGCCGCCGTCCGCCGCCGGTGACCGCGCCCGCTCCGTCGACGAAGGGGATCCGGACCGCCTCCCCCATGGTGAAGCGGTGGAGCCGGCTCCAGTCGGTGATGCTCCAGGTATCGCCGCTGGCCTCATCGGCCACGCGGGCGTAGGCGACGATGCGGCCCGACGACCCGGTGACGTTCGTGACGATGGCGGTGACGGCGGAGGGAGGGAGGGCATCGAGGATCTCGGCCATGCCGAACGGGTCGAGAGCGAGGTCGAGCAGCGGCGCGGCGGCGCCGCCGCCGGCGTCGAGGAGCTCGATGCGCACGGAGGCCGGCGCGCCGCTTGTCTCCTGCAGGTAAAGCGCGGTGTCGAAGCCGTTCCCTTCGCGGAGGCCGGCCAGATAGGTCTGCTGTCCCGGGCCGACGGAGCGGTCGGAGCGGAAGATCGGCAGGCTGCCGCTGTGCGTCCCGCGATCGGTGGCGCTGATCAGCCGCGCCGCCGGCGCGAGGCTCTGCCACGAGGTGCTCCGGAACTGCAACGACCCCACCGCCGACTCGGCTTCGTAGATGTTGGTGACGATGTTGGCCAGCGTCACCGCCTGCGCCGGCGTGATCGCCCCCATGGTGGCCACGGATGACGACTGCGCGCCGGCCGGGGTGAAGTAGATCTTCAGATCGCTGATCGACCGCACCGAGGCGGCGTTCAGGATCGAGACGTCCGTGACGAAACGGCCGAAGCTCCGCGCCACCGAGGCGATCCCCGGCGCGAACCAGACCACCTCGCCGCCGGCGATCCCGGGCGGCTGCCCCGGCGCCACCGGCGGCTTGGAGATGTCGACCACGGTGACGAGCGTGACCGAAACGCCGGCCGTGTTCGTGAGGGCGGGATCGATGAGCGAAGTGGGCGATGGCACTCGCGCTCCGTTGACGGACCCGTCGACGTAGACGAGGCTGAGGTTCGCGCTCAGCGCGCCGGCGGATTCCGGCGGCCTCCGCGAGCGGGCCACCGTGAAGTTGACCGTGCCGACCTCGCTCGGGTGGATGGTGATCGGGTCGGGGGCCGGCACCACCCACGGCTGATCGGAGAGGACGATGCCGCTGAGCGGCGCCGTGCCGATGTTGCGGAACCGCGCCTGCCCGACCGTGTCCAACCCCGGCGCGCCGGCGACTTCGATCCGCGTGCTCAGCGCCTCGGCGATGACCGTCCCCGCAGGGCGCGCCGCGGAAAGCAGCGTGGGGTAGATGAAGAGATCGTCGCTGACCCCCTCCCCCGCCGGATCGATGAACCCATAGTACGAACCGGGCGGCTGCGGCACCGAGCGGAGCACGACCCGCCGGCTGGCGCCGCCGGCGAGCGGGAAGCTCTCCGGCTCCATCGTGAAGAAGGTCTCTTCCTTCACCAGGGTGATGGTGGTGGAAGTGTCGCCGAAGTTCGTCAGCGTGAAGCCGTCCTCGTTCACCGCGGCGCCGTCGATCTGCACCAGTCCCGTCGGCGCCTCGGTCAGGGCGACGTCGGCAGGAGCGACGACGCGCACGCCGGTCGTGGTGGAGACGGCGGGAGAGGGATCGCTGACCAGGAGGTTCTTCTGAAAATCATGTGGATGCGTGACGGCGGAGACGCGGAAGAGGTACTGCGTCGAGGCCTCGAGCCCGCGGACGATGATCGAGCCCGTCTCCTTCGAGCGCGTGGTGGCGATCGTGACCGTGAATCCCGCGGCGTTCGTCGCCGTGACCTGGTATCCGCCCGGGTCGTAGGCGTAGCGAATCAGGTCCCACTCGACCGTGGCGCCGCGGTCGGTCGTCTGCGTCACGCGGACGTTCGCCGGCGTCAGCGTCTGCGTCGCCTCGAAGTCGCCGTCCCACTGCTTGCGGTTGATGAAGTCGCGCGTGGCGGGGTCGGGGGCGGTGAGGGCGTTGAAGTGGAAGTCGGAGCCGTTGTCCTCGAGCGAGGTCATCTCGGCGATCTCGGGCGGGATCTCTCCACGCAGCGCGTTGGCGTAGAGGTCGATCTGAACGAGATTGCTCAGCCGTCCGATCTCGCGGGGGATCGGTCCGGTGAATGCGTTCGCGCCGAGCGACAGGTAGAGGAGGCTCTCCAGGTTTCCGATCTCCGGCGGGATCGTCCCCTCGATCTGGTTGTTGCTCAGCAGCAGGACATCCGCCTTGCGGAGGTTGCCGATGGCCGCGGGGAGCGTGCCGCTCAAGGCCATGTCGTTGAGGCGGATCTCGACCAGCTCCGCGAGGTTCCAGAACTCGGGCGGGATCGGGCCGCTGATCTCGTTGTACTCGAGACTGAGGTAACCAAGGCGGGAGAGATTCCCGATCTCGCGAGGGATTGAGCCGGTGAGCCGGTTTTCGCCGAGGTAGAGGCTCTCCAGATTGACGAGCTGCCCGATCGAGGGAGGGATCACGCCGGTGAACTGGTTGCCGGGAAAGAAGATCGTGTCGAGCTGCGTCAGCTCGCCGATCCACGGCGGGATCTCGCCCGTGAGGCGGTTCCCGCCGAGGAAGAACGCCCGGAGCCGGGTCAGGTTGCGCAGCGACTCCGGAATCGTTCCGCTGAGGCGGTTCGACGTCAGGTAGAGCGTCTCCAGTTGGGAGAGGTTGCCGAGCTCCGGCGGGATCGGTCCCTCGATCTGGTTCTCGTACATCGAGAGGAACCCGAGCTGCGGGAGCGAGCCGAGGGAGGAGGGAATCGGTCCGCTCAGCTCGTTCGAGGCGAGGTCGAGCCAGTAGAGATCCTTCAGTTGTCCGAGCTCGGGCGGGATCGATCCGGTGAGGTCGTTGCCCGCGACCTCGAAGGTCTGGAGACGGGTCAGCGCGCCGATCTCCGGCGGGATCGATCCGGTGAAGGAGTTGTAGCCGAGCGAGAGATAGGTCAGCGCAGTCAGGTTCGCGAACTGGGGCGGGATCGGGCCGGAGAGGAGGTTGTCGGACAGCCCCAGCTCTTCGAGCGCGGTCATCCCGAAGAGCGCCGGCGGAAGCTGCCCATCGAGATCGTTGGTGAAGAGGTGGAGGCGCCGCAGAGCGGTCAGGCCCGTCAATTCGGGGGGGATCGGACCGCTGAGACGGTTCTGGCCGAGCTCGAGCTCCTCCAGGTTGCGCAGCGAGCCGAGCGCGGCGGGGATCGTCCCTTCCAGGAAGTTGTAGGGGAGATAGAGGGAGATCAGCGCGGTGAGCGCGCCGAGCTCGCTCGGGATCGTTCCGGTGAGCATGTTTTCGGCGAGGCCGAGCCGTTCGAGCTTCGCCAGGTTGCCGATCGAGCGGGGAATCTCGTCGCTCAGGAGGTTGACGGAGAGCTGCAGATCGACGAGGTTCGCCAGTTGGCCGATCTCGGCGGGGATCGGGCCGGCGAGCTCGTTGTAGGAGAAGTCGATCTCCTCGAGCGCCTGGAGGTTGCCGATCTCGCCGGGGATCGACGTGAAGCGGTTGCCGTCGAGGTTGAAGAGCTTCAGCTTCGTGAGCTGCCCGATCGCCGGCGGGATCGGCCCGGTGAATTCGTTGCGGTCGAGGATGAGCACCTCGAGATTCGAGAGCTGTCCGATTGTGTCGGGGAGCGGTCCGGTGAGGAAGTTGTCGAAGAGGAGCAGGACCTGCAGGGACGGGAAGGCGCCGATCGACGAGGGGAGCGTCCCGTTCAGGTTGTTGTCGTAGAGCTCCAACTCGACGACGGCGGTCTGCTGCTCGTCGCAGCGGACGCCGTGCCACGAGCACTCCGTCCCCGCTGCGCCGAGCCAGCCGCTGCGGTCGTTCCAGGAGGCGCCCCCCGTGGCGTTGTGAATGGCGATCAGCGCGTCGCGCTGCGCGGAGGGAATCGCCGCCGCCGCGCCCGAGGCCACGAACGCCAGGACACACGCCAGCTTTTTGTACAAGTCTGTTGCTGACGCTACGGCCGGTGATCGGCATCTGTCAAGCGATCAGGGGGTGGCTACCGGGCGGGCGTCAATCCCGCGACCGCCCCAGGTACCCCCGCGTCTCCGCCACGATCACGCCGCTGAGCAGAAGCAACCCGATGAGATTCGGCAGGGCCATCAGCCCGTTCATCACATCGGACAGCGCCCAGACGAAGTCGAGGCTGTAGATCGCCCCGAAGAAGGTGGCGATGACGAAGAGGATCCGATAGGGCATGTTCGACCATTCGCCGAGGAGGTACTCGATCGACTTCTCCCCGTAGTAGCTCCAGCCGAGGAGCGTGGAGAAGGCGAACATGGCCAGGCTGATCGCGACGATGGCCCCGCCCCACTCGCCGGGCAGCCCGTGCCGGAAGGCGGCCTGGGTGAGCGAGGCGCCGGTCTCGCCGGTGGTCCAGGCGCCGGTGCAGATGATGGCGACGCCGGTGAAGGTGCAGACCACGATCGTGTCGATGAAGGTCTGCGTCATGGAGACGAAAGCCTGCCGCGCCGGCTCGCGCGTCTGCGCCGCGGCGGCAGCGATGCCCGCCGACCCCAGCCCCGACTCGTTCGAGAAGATGCCCCGCGCCACGCCGAAGCGGATCCCCGCCATCACCCCCGCGCCGGCGAACCCGCCCACCGCGCTCGTCGGCGTGAAGGCGTTGACGAAGATCAGCCGGAACGCCTCCGGCACCCCGCCGATGTTCAGCAGGATGATCAGCCCGGCGCCGAGCATGTAGGCGACGATCATGAACGGCACGAAGAAGCCGGTGAAGCGGCCGATCGACTTGATCCCGCCGACGATGACCGAGCCGGCCAGGACGGCCAGGGTCAGCCCGGTGGCCCAGTGCGGAACGGCGAAGGAGGTATTCAGGGCGTCGGCGACGGAGTTCGACTGCACCATGTTCCCGATGCCGAACGCGGCCACCGCGGCGAAGAGGGCGAAGAGAAACGCCAGCGTCGTCCCCAGCGGCTTCCAGCGGATGCCGTCGCGGAGGTAGTACATCGGCCCGCCCGCCTGCTCCCCGGAGGGATCGACGGTGCGGTACTTCACCGAGAGCAGCGCCTCGGAGTACTTGGTGGCCATCCCCACCAGCCCGGTCATCCACATCCAGAAGAGCGCGCCGGGGCCGCCGAGGGCGATGGCCGTGGCCACCCCGGCGATGTTCCCGGTGCCGACCGTGGCCGCCAGCGCCGTCATCAGCGCCTGGAAGTGGCTGATGTCGCCTTCCGCCCCCTCTTCGTGTCGCACCACGAGGGCCAGCCAGAGCGAGCGCCCCAGCTCCCGGAACTGAAGGAAGCGGAGCACGATCGTCAGGTAGAGGCCGGTGAGAAGGAGGAGGGGGATGAGGAGGTAGGGCCCCCAGACGAAGCCCGACGCGGCGTCGACGAACTCCTGCAGTTGTTCCATGCGCTGCGGAGTGTACTTTTGATTTTGGATTTTGGATTTTGGATTTTGGATTGCCCGCGGGAGGGGCGCTATCCCTCGCGCCGCAGGACGACGATGGTCTTGTCGTCGGTGGCGTGCGCGCCGCGCTCGAAGGCCTCGACCTCGCCGAGGATGGTGCGGGTCATCGCTCCGACCTCGCCCGCCGCGGCGCGGACGACGAGGTCGCGGAGGCGCTCGGTTCCGAACTCCTCGTCGTTGGGATCGGCGGCCTCGTTCAGGCCGTCCGTGTAGAGGACGAGCGTGCCGCCGCGCGGAATCAGCGCGGCTCCCTCCTGGTAGGTCGTGTCGGGAATGAGGCCGATGGGCTTGCCGGTCGAGTGCACCTCCTCGACCTCTCCGCCGGAGACGATGAACGGCGGGTTGTGCCCGGCGTTCACGTAGTGCAGCTCGCCGGTGGCGGGAGAGTAGCGTCCGAAGAAGAACGTCACGTACTTCCGCCCGCCGGCCATCCGGCAGAGGAGGCGGTTGAGGCGGGCGATCAGCTCGCCGAGGTCCTCTTCGATCGGAGCGGCGATGCGGAGGGCGGCCTGGATCGAGGACATGATCATGGCCGCAGAGACGCCCTTGCCGGAGACGTCGCCGAGGGCCACCCCGAGGTCGCCGTCAGCGAACTCGATGAAATCGTAGTAGTCGCCGCCGACCTCGTAACAGGGAACGCTCTCGGCGGCGATCGACGTCCCGGCCACGTCGACGGGCGGCGAGGGCAGAAGGCGGCTCTGGATCTCCCGCCCCAGTTGGAGCTCGCGCTCCATGCGGTTCTTCTCGATCAGCTCGATGTGCAGCGTGGCGTTCTCCATGGCGATGGCCATGTGCTCGGAGATGGCGGCCAGAAACTCGAGGTCGTTCGGCCCGAACGAGCCGCTCTTCTTGTTCAGGAGCTGGAGCACGCCGACGATGCGCTGCTCCCGGTTGCGGATCGGCACGCAGAGCATCGAGCGCGTGCGGAACCCGCTGCGCTGGTCCTGCGAGGGATCGAAGCGGGGATCGGCGTAGGCGTCGTAGAGGATGACCGGATCGCCCATCGCCGCCACCGTGCCGGCCAGCCCCTTGCCGATCGGGAGGCGGATCTCCGTGACGCTCAGCCCGTCGGCGATCTTCGACCAGATCTCCCCCTTCGCCTCGTCGACGAAGTAGAGCGTGCCGCGCTCCACGCCCAGCTCCTTGCTGGCCACGCCGAGGATCGACTCGAAGAGCGAGTCGGCCTCGATCGAGGAGTTGATCAGCTTCGACGCCTCGACGATCGTCCGGAGGCGCTCGACCTCCTCGTTGGCGGCGATGGCGGTGATCATCCGGCGCAGCGCCGGCGGCTCGGCGACCTCGAAGCGGAGACCCGACATGAAGCGATCGCCGGCGCCCTCGACGCGCAGCCGCTCCGAGTGCGCCACCGAGCAGTCGACCGTGACCTCCTCCCCTTCCCACACCAGGGTCAGCTTCTCGCGACCATCCCCGACCAGCGGCGCCTCGCTCTCGATCCGGCTGCCAAAGAGCCCGATCTCGTGGACCTCCACCGGCTTCCCGCCGACGGTGGCAAAGATGGGAGGGTTCAGGAGCAGGCGCTCGGTGCGCCTGCGGTCGTAGGTGCTGTCAGGCATGGGAGGGAGAAGGGTACAACATCAGGGCCGCCGCCCGCCCGGGGCTCGGGGCTCAGGGCTCGGAGTGGAGAACCTCACCGGGCGGGTGGGGGCCCTACGCCGTCACGTGCGCCCTCAGGTTCTCCTCCGCCTCGGCGTCGCCTTCCTCGAGCTGCTCGTGCGGGTAGGCCAGGTAGTAGCCCTGCATCAGGTCGATCCCCAGCTCCCGGCAGGCCTCGTACTCCTCGACCGTCTCGATCCCCTCGGCCAGGGTCTTCGCGCCGGTCTTGCCGGCCAGGTCGACCAGCATGCTGACCAGGTCCTGCTTGATCGGCTCCTCGGCGAGGGTGGAGATGAGGCTCTTGGTGATCTTCAGGTAGTCGGGGGAGAGGGCGGCGATGGCCTCCAGCGACGCGTATCCCGACCCGGCGTCGTCGATGGCCACCTCGATGCCCTTCTCGCGGAACTCGTCGAGGAACTTCCGGAAGATGGCGTAGTCCTCGATGGCGGCGCGCTCGGTGAGCTCGAAGACGAAGTGCCCGCGGTGCTCGGCGAAGAACGAGACCATCTCGTGGATGCGGAACTCCGACTCGCCGAACATCTCCGCCTCGAGGTTGAGCAGGAACTTGCGGTCGAGCAGGTCGACCTGCCGGAGGCGGTGGAGGGCCTGTTCGAGGGCGATCGACTCGAGGGCCCAGGCCAGGTGGGCCTCCCGGGCGAAGGAGAAGAGCATGTCGGAGTTGCGGAACGAGGATCCGGCCGGACCGCGGGTGAGGATCTCGTAGCCGAACACGGTCGACTCGGCGGCGCGGATGATGGGCTGGAAGAGGGTGGTCACCCGCTTGCGGCGGATGATGTCGCGCAGCTCGCGCGTAAGCTGCTTCTTCCGCTGCTGCTCGGCGTCGCGCACGGCGTCGCTGGCGGTCTGCATGCCGTGGTAGAGCTGCCGTTCCAGACGGATCTGCGGCCGGTAGTCGATGCGCGCCGTCCCGACGAAGAAGCCGACCTGGCCGGCCTGCATGGCCGGGAAGCGCTGACGCACCGCCTCGATGAGCTGCTCGCGGATCTCGTTCGCCGAGCTCTCCAGGGCGTTCTCCTGGGAGAGGTCCTGGCCTTTCGTTTCGAAGAAGACGTGGAAGTTCGACCCGCCGACGCGGTGCGCGGTCACGATCGGGTTGCGGAAACGCTTCTTCGCCTCGACGATGAGCTGCAGACCGACGCAGCGGAGGAACTCGTCGAAAAAGGCCCACCCGTACTCCGCCTCGATCGACTCGAACTGCTCGATGTCGACGAAGGCGATCCCCATCTCCCCCTGCTCGATCAGGATCTCCTTGAGCCGGTCCAGAATCATGGCCACAGTGGGGAGTCCGGTGGCGCGGTCGACCAGGACGCTCTCCATGGCGCTGCGCGCCGCTCCCTCCTCTTCAGCGACCTTGGGGCGGCGGGCGAGGAGTGCCTGGATGCGCTTGACCACCTCGTCGCGGTTGAACGGCTTGACCAGGTAGTCGTCGGCGCCGACCTGCAGGCCGGTCAGGCGGTCCTTCACGTCGCCGCGCCCCGTGACGAGGACGACGGCGATCGAGGCGGTGCGCTGCACCGCCTTGAGCGCCTGGCAGACCTCCCAGCCGCTCCGTTTCGGCATCATCACGTCGAGGAGGACCACATCGGGCAGCCGGCTCTGGGCGATGACCAGCGCCTCCTCCCCATCCTTCGCCTCCAGGACCTCGCAGTCGAGAGGGCGGAGGAAGGTCCGGAGAAGCGTCACTACGTCGTCATCGTCGTCGGCAATCAGGACGACAGGCCGCTCGGACATAAAGCTCAGACAGATGATTGCGGAAAACAGGCCAGGGAGCCAGGGCTCAGGGCTCAGATGCGCCCTCCCTCTGAGCCCCGAGCCCTGATATAGCATCCCCTCGTGAACGCGCTGCTTTACGGAAACACCCTCGTGGCTTACCTCACCTCCCTCGCCATCGCCGGGGGGGTGCTGCTGATCGCCGTGGTGGCGCGGTCGGTGATCCTTCACAGGTTCGGAGGCGAGAGAGCCGGCCAGAGCCCGTTCGGCGACTTCGGGCTGCGCCTGGCCCGGCGGACCAAACTGCTGCTCCTGGTCCTCCCGGCCGTCTATCTGGGGGCGCGGGCGCTCACCCTTGCTCCGGAGCTGGCGGGGCTCCTCGATCGGCTCGCCACCCTGTCGCTGATCGCCCAGGGGGCGCTGTGGGGCTCGGGGGTGATCGATTTCTGGCTGCGGCGTTACGAGCGGACGCGGGCCGAGGTCGAGCCGCACGCGGTGACGACGATCAACGCCTTCCGGCTGGCACTCATCAGCGGGATCTGGGGGGTGGCCGTGCTTTCGGCTTTCGCCAACCTCGGGTTCAACATCACGGCGCTGATCACGGGCCTCGGCATCGGGGGCGTGGCGGTCGCACTGGCCCTGCAGAACATCCTGGGGGACATCTTCGCCTCGCTGTCGATCGTCCTGGACAAGCCGTTCGTGGTGGGCGATTTCATCATCGTGGGCGAGACGCTCGGCTCGGTCGAGCACATCGGGCTGAAGACCACGCGGCTGCGGGCTCTGTCGGGCGAGCAGATCGCCGTCCCCAACGGCGACCTGGTGAAGAGCCGCATCCGCAACTTCAAACGGATGTGGGAGCGGCGAGTGGTCTTCAAGGTCGGGGTGGTCTACCAGACGCCGGCGGCGGTCCTGGAGAGGATCCCCTCGATGATCCGGGAGATCATCGAGGGGATCGAGGAGACGCGGGTGGACCGGGTCCACTTCATGAACTTCGCCGACTCGTCGCTGGAGTTCGAGTCCGTCTACTACGTGCTCTCGCCCGACTACCTGACCTACGCGAACATCCAGCATGCCGTCAATCTCGGCATCGTCCGCGCATTCGAGAAGGAAGGGATCGAGTTCGCCTATCCGACCAGGACGCTGTATGTTTCGAATGCAGCGCAGCCGGGGAAAGAGGGATGATCAAGTTCGGCACATCGGGCTGGCGCGGCGTCATCGGTGAGGACTTCACCTTCGAGAACGTCCGCGTGGCCACGCAGGGGATCGCCAACTACCTCCGGAAGACCGGGCAGAGCGGCACCGGCGTGGTGGTGGCCTACGACACGCGGTTCCTCTCCGAGAAGTTCGCCTCGGAAGCGGCGAAGATGCTGGCCTTCAACGGCATCCGGGCTTTTCTCTGTACGCGGGACGTCCCGACCCCCTGCGTGGCCTTCGAGACCATCCGGCGCAAGGCCATGGCGGCCATCAACTTCACCGCCTCGCACAACCCCCCCGAGTACAACGGGCTGAAGTTCTCGACCTCCACCGGGGCGCCGGCGCTGCCGGAGGTGACCAAGGCCATCGAGCGCGAGATCCACGCGGTCCAGGCGAAGAACGAGCGCATCGACCTCTACGAGAAGCGCGAGCTGATCGAGGAGATCGACCCGAAGGACCGCTACCTGAACGAGCTGCGGCAGAAGATCGACCTCGACGTGATCCGGACCAGCGGCGTGCGCATCGCCATCGACTCGCTCTACGGGACCTCGCGCGACTACCTCGACTACTTCCTCCTGGAGGGGGGCGTAGAGGTGAAGATCATCCACAACTACCGCGACCCCTACTTCGGCGGCTTCTCCCCCGAGTGCAACGAGAAGAACCTCGGCGCGCTGCGGAAGATCGTCTCCAGCGAGAAGTTCGACATCGGGCTGGCCACCGACGGCGACGCCGACCGCTTCGGCATCATCGACGAGCGCAACCGCTTCGTCTCCGCGAACGTCATCCTGGCCCTGCTCTCGGTCTATCTGAAACGGGAGCGGAAGATCCCCGGGGGACTGGCGCGGTCGGTGGCCACCACGCATCTGATCGATGCCATCGCCGGGAAGCTCGACATCCCCTGCTACGAGACGCCGGTGGGATTCAAGTTCATCGGCGAGCTGATCCTGCAGGACCTGATCGCCCTCGGCGGGGAAGAGAGCGCCGGCATGTCCATCTACCGCCACCTTCCGGAAAAGGACGGCATCCTGGCCTGCCTTTTGGTGGCGGAGATGGTGGCGCGCAGCGGCAAACGCCTCAGCCAGCTCATCGAGGAGATGTTCAAGGAGTTCGGCGCGTACTACAGCAAGCGTTACGACCTGAAACTGACCCCGGCCGTCAAGGAGACCCTGGCGGCCAAGCTGGCCAACCCCCCTGCACAGGTCGACGGACTGAAAGTCAACGACGTGAACACCGTCGACGGCGTGAAGTTGATCTTCGACGAGCAGACCTGGCTGCTGTTCCGCGTCTCGGGGACCGAGCCGGTGGCGAGGATCTACGCGGAGGCGTGCTCGCCGAAGGACCTGAAGAACCTGCTGGATGCGGGGAAGCGGTTCGTGGCCGTCAGCCGGTGAGGGCTCAGAGGGTGAGGATCTCTGAGCCCTGAGCCCCGAGCCCCCAGAATGAAATACCCCTTCGACAAGCTCTTCCTCGTCTGCACGGGCGGCCGCTGCAACGACGAGAAGCACGGCCAGGACCGCGGCGAGGAGATCCGCGCCGAGCTGAAGGAGTGGAACAAGAAGCTGGGCCGGAAACCGCGCGTGCGGATCTGCGCGGTGTCGTGTCTCGATCTCTGCGACTACGGTCCGAACATGGTGGTGGAGCCTGAGGAAACGGTGTTCTCGCACCTCGATCGAAAGAAAGCGCGCGCGGTGTACGACGGGGAGATGGGCGACGGACCGGAACGGCCGGATCTGCAGTTGGACGACGACGAGCTGCGGCGCTGACTTCCATCCGAAGGTTGCCACCCAGGGGGCACTTGACAGCAACGAGGAGAGCCGGGAAAATACGCGCTGGCTGGATGAGACTGAGTCTCAGTATACTACATGCGGAGGTCTGACGCCCCGATGCTCTCCCCTCTCCTTCCCTCTCTTCTCCTCCTCGCTCTCCCACTCGCCGCCTACGCCTCGACTCCCCACCCCATCGCCGAGGAGGAGACCCCTCCCCAGCCCGCGGCCGCTTCCCCTCAGCCGCCCGTCCTCTTCGATCGCCTCACCGTCACCGGCGGCCCCGACCGCGTCAAGGAAGTCCCGGGCTCGGCGACCTACATCTCCCGCGCCACCCTCGATCAGCAGAAACAGACCGATATCCACCAGCTCCTTCGCAGCGTGCCCGGCATCAACATCCAGGAGGAAGAGGGCTTCGGCCTCCGCCCCAACATCGGAATGCGCGGCACGGGCGTCGAGCGGAGCGAGAAGATCACCATCCTCGAGGACGGCATCCTCATCGCCCCCGCCCCCTACGCCGCCCCCGCCGCCTACTACTTCCCCACCGCCGGCCGGATGGAGGGGATCGAGGTCCGCAAAGGCTCCACCTCCATCCGCCAGGGTCCCTACACCACCGGCGGGGCGCTGAACCTCCTCTCCTCGAGCATCCCCGCTGAGCTCTCCGGGCGGGTGCACTTCGCCTACGGCGAGAACGCGACCGCGCGCGGCCGGCTGCTGATCGGCGACTCCACCGAGCGCTTCGGCTGGCTCTTCGAGACCTTCCAGCAGACCACCGACGGGTTCAAGCGCCTCGACTTCGGCGGCTCCACGGGATTCGACCTCCACGACTACCTCGGCAAAGTGCGCTGGACCAGCGCCTCGTCGAGCCGCACGCCGCAGGCCATCGAGCTGAAGCTCGGCCGCACCACGCAGCGGGGCGACGAGACGTACCTCGGCCTCACCGAGGAGGACTTCCGCGCCACCCCCTTCCGCCGCTACGCAGCCTCGCAGGCCGACGTCATCGAGACCGAGCACGAGCAGATCCAGCTCACGCACTTCATCGCGCCCGGCTCCTCGTGGGACCTCACCACCACCGCCTACCGAAACGACTTTTTCCGCAACTGGCACAAGCTCGACTCGGCCGGCGGAGTCTCCATCGCCGCCGCGCTCCGCTCGCCCGAGCAGCATGCCGGCGTCGTCTCCGTGATCCGCGGCGAGGCCGGCGACACCGGCACCCTGCGCGTGCGGAACAACCGCCGCGACTACTACGCGCAGGGGATCCAGTCGGTGCTGGCCTCGCGCTTCCGCACGGGCGCGGCCTCGCACGAGATCGAGATCGGCCTCCGTTACCACCGCGACGGCGAGGACCGGTTCCAGGAGGACGACCGCTACGGGATGACCTCCGGGCGGATGTTCCTGGTGGCACGCGGCACGCCGGGAAGCAACGCCAACCGGGTGACCACGGCATCGGCGATGGCGGTGTTCGTCCAGGACGAGGTGCGGATCGGCCGATGGCGCTTCACGCCGGGCCTGCGCTTCGAGGCGATCGACTTCGAGGTGCATAACTACGGGAACGCCGATCCGTCGCGGAGCGGCCACGCTCTGCGCGCCAGCCGCAACGCCGTCGAGGCGCTCGTGCCGGGGATCGGCATGGCGTACAGCGTGTCGCCCGCTCTCGACGTCTTCGCCGGGATCCACCGCGGCTTCGCCCCTCCCGGCGCCGGAGCGGCGCAGGAGACCGATGCCGAGCGAAGCATCAACTACGAGGCGGGCTTCCGCCTGAACGGCGCTCCCCTGCGCGCGGAAGTGATCGCCTTCTTCAACGACTACGATAACCTGCTCGGGCGCGACACGCTGGCCACCGGCGGCACGGGCAGCGGCGAGCTGTTCAACGGAGGGCGCGTGGACGTGCGCGGCGTCGAAGTCGCGGCCGATCGCGACGCCCGCCTCGGCAGCGCCGTGATCCCCCTCCGCCTCGCCTACACATGGACCGAGGCAACCTTCAGGAGCAGTTTCACGACCGCGTTCGCCGACTGGGCGCCGGAGGTGCACGCCGGAGACACGGTGCCGTTCATCCCGGAGCATCAGTTGACGCTGGGCGCCGGGATGAAGGTCCGACGCTGGAACGCGCACGGGCAGTTCTCGTGGGTGGGAGCGATGCGCACCGAGCCGGGACGCGGCGCGATCCCCGAGGGGTCGGGCACCGACAGCTATTTCACGGCCGATCTGACGGCCGGCTATGACCTCCTGCAGTCGCTCGAGCTGTTCGTGCAGGGACGCAACGTGACGAATGAAACCTACGTCGCGGCGCGGCGGCCGGCCGGACTGCGGCCCGGCATGCCCCGCACGGTGCTGGCGGGGCTGACGTGGAAGTTCTGAACGACCGGCGGGGATCTCAGTCCCTTCTCCCCGCGCCAGCGGGGAGAAGGTGCCGCGAAGCGGTGGATGAGGGGCCCCTCACCCGGCCTTCGGCCACCCTCCCGCCGCGCGGCGGGGAGAGGGCTCTGACGGCGATCCTCCTCGCATTCCTCGTTTTGTCGTGTGGCGGCCGCGAGACGGCTCCCCGTCCGGACCAGTCGGTGGTCCTCTACTCTGGGCGCGGCGAGAAGCTGATCGCGCCGCTGCTCGAGCAATTCACGAAGCAGAGCGGGATCCGCGTCGAGGCGCGTTACGGGGAGACGGCGGAGATGGCGGCGA
>DATLEX010000014.1:0-9412 GCA_035525045.1 Thermoanaerobaculia bacterium
GTGCCGCCCGGGAAGATGTTGTCGCTCGATGAGAAGGTCCCGCCGGCGTCGAAGTCGACCCAGGCCGAGAGCGTGCAGGGGGCATTGGCCACGACGGTGACGGACGCCGTCTGCCCGGCGGTGAGCGAGCTGGTGAAGGCCACGCCGTCCTCGTCGTCGCCGGCCACCGCGCAGGTCCCGAACGTGACGGTGCCGGCGTTGTTGTCGTCGCCGCCGGCGCCCGCCGACGGCTGGCCGTCGATCTCCGCGTCGGCGCACGCGCCGAGATAGACGGCCGTGCCGAGGAGGTGGCGCGCCCCGTCCGCGGCGAACGTGGTGCCGTAGCTGTCGGGCGCGTCGCCGAAGTCGAAGTCTTCACTCTGCCCGAAGTAGTGACTGGGGTCCGACGCGGCCACAAGGCCGAGGGTGGGGTGGGTGGCGGTCACCGACCCGATGTTCATGTACTGCCCCGCCTCGGCGATCCCGCTCGCGGTGCAGGTCATCGACGCCCCGGGGGCCAGCGTAGTGCCCGGGCAGGACACGATCACGCCCTGGTCGTCGGTTACGGCGACATTGGTGAGGGAGTCTGTACTGACATTCGTGACCTCGTACGTCCAGTCGACCGTCGATCCGACCGGGACGACGGGACCGGGAGGGACGTTCGCATCGTCGCCGTTGGTCGACTTCACCAGCGTGACGGCGACGGTGTCCTGACCGAAGTAGTGGCTGGGGTCGGAGTCGGTGACCGGGCCGCCCCCAGCCTCGTTCGCGTCGACGGTCCCGATGTTGGCGTACTGCCCGGCGACGGCGGTGCCGGACGCCGTGCAGGTCATGGACGTCCCGGCGGCGAGTGTCGTTCCCGGGCAAGTGACCGTCACCCCCTGGTCGTCGGTGACGGCGACGTCGGTCAGATCTCGCCCGCCGCTGTTGGTGACCACGTAGGTCCAGGTGATGGACGAGCCGACGGCGACGATGGGTCCGGGAGGACTGTCCGCGTCCTCCCCATTGGTGGCCTTCTCGATGGTGACGGCAGGTTGTGCCAGCAATGGCGCAGCCGCGACGAGCAGCAGCGTGGTCAGGACCGGGGCGGCCCAATCTCGAGAATTCACTATCATGACCTCCTGCCGGAAGGTCGGAGCCTATCACGTGGTGAGAACGCTCAGTCGGAGGACTCCTGCCCCTGCACCAGCGTGTGCGACCGGTTGGCGCGGAGGCCCTTGAAGGTCTGGCGCTCGCCGTTCGGCCAGATGACCGTCACGTCGGCGCGGTCGTCCGCTCCGAGCCCGAGGTGCTGCTGCTTCGGATTGCTGGTCAGATACCCGTTGGTGCTGGAGACCTGGCGCCACAGTCCCTTGTGCCGGGCCGTGTCGACCACGATCACCGCCCCGATGGCGTCGCGCGTCACGCCCTTCTCCGGATCGCCGGTGAGCCGGATCTTGATCCAGCGGCTCCTGTTCCGGCTGCTCGTGTTGTTGCGGTAGAAGACCGCGGGCCCGTTGAGGTTGTTCACGACCATGTCGAGGTCGCCGTCGCCGTCGGCGTCGAAGTACGCCACGCTTCGGGAGTTCCCCACCAGCGCCGTTCCGCTCTGCTCCGACGCCTCGGACAGTTGTCCGTCGCGGTTGACGAAGAAGACGTTCATCTCCTTCTCCGCGACGGGCATGATGATGTCCCGCGGCTTGTCGGAGGCGTCGGTGAAGTAGGGGTTCACGCTCGAGTAGAGCGCGTATTCGTTCATCCCGTTGGCGACGTAGAGGTCGTCGTCGCCGTCGTTGTCGAAGTCGAAGAAGTCGGCGCCCCACGACCAGCCGGTCGACCGGAAACCGCGCCCGACGGCGCTGGAGAGCTCGTAGGAGACCAGCCGTCCCGATTCTCCGCGCGAGACGAAGAGATCATTGGCCTCGACCACCCGCATGTGCGCCATCTTCTCGGGGTTGAACTTCATCCGGGTCTTCTCGCCCGGCAGGACGTACTTCTCGTCCTTGTCCATGGTGACGATGTTGGAGATGTAGATGTCGGGGTAGCCGTCGCGGTTCAGGTCGGTGATCCCGATCCCCAGGGTGTAGCTCGGCTTGTCGGTGCCGAGGTGCGAGGAGACGTCCTCGAACGTTCCGTCGCCGCGGTTGCGGTACCAGGCGTTCACCCCGAAGTCGTTCCCGCAGATGAGGTCCTGCCAGCCGTCGCCGTCGAAGTCGAGGTGGCCCACGGCCTGCGTCCAGCCGCTGTTGTCGACGCCGCTCCCGGCGGTCACGTCCTCGAACACCATGTTCCCCTTGTTGCGGAACAGCTTGTTCGGGAGGCCGTTGGTGTTGCGGCGGGCGAGCGTGGGGAGCTCGCCGCGGACGAAGTCGCCGAAGTACCCGATGTAGAGGTCGAGGAGCCCGTCCCGATCGAAGTCGAGGGCGGTGGCCGGGCCGCCGATGAGGCCCTTTCCGCCGAGGTTGCTCCGCGCGGTCACGTCCTCGAAGCGGCCGCCGCCGAGGCCCTTGTACAGCCGGTGGTCGTCGTCGGCGTAGGTGATCACGATGTCCTGCAGCCCGTCGTTGTCGAAGTCGGCGATGATCGGCTGCCGCGGCTCGCCGAACGTGCCGTCGGGGCGCCTCCAGACCAGCCCCGACGCCGCCGTCACGTCGGTGAACCGCCCCTTCCCGTCGTTCAGGTAGAGGGCGTTGCCGGAGCCGCTCAGGATGAGGAGGTCGATGTGCCCGTCGCCGTCGATGTCCTCGGCGGCGATGCCCGACCCGCCGAAGGCAGGGGGGACCGCCAGCCTCACCACGTTCCCTTCCAGGACGGTGTAGCCGCGGATGAACCGGGCCAGCCAGTCGGACATGCGGTGCTGGAACTCGATGCCGCTCGCGGCGGTGGCGTCGGTGAAATAGTGCCCTGTCCCCTTCTTCCGGTCGGTCGTCGGGGCCGAGGCAATCGCCGCCGGCGCTTTCTTCGTGAGAGGAATCGCGGCGTGCCGGTCGAGCATCGACTGGATCCGTTCGAGCGACTTCGAAAGGTGACCAGGGGCGAGGCGCTCGGCGCCTTCCTCCTGGGCGATCGTGCCGGCGACCCTGAGGATCAGCGTTCCCATCTGCGCGGCGCCCTCGGTGAGCAGCTCGGCGGCGAAGGGGTCGAGCTCGATCGTCCCCTCGTAGCCGGGGTCTTTCAGCACTTCGCTCAAGTAGAACCAGTGCAGGCCGGGGTCGCGGAAGGAGTCCAGGTCGTAGGCCTCGATGACGATGCGCTCGTTCCGCGGGAAGCGGGGGAAGTAGATGCAGTCCTCGTACTCGTTCAGCTCGTGCGGCTGGAATCGCTGCACCGCTTCGTGCACGTGCTCGACCCGGATCAGCGCCTGGCCGCTCTCCTTCGCATGCCGTTCGGATTCGAGGATGACGTCGGCGGTCCAGGCGATCATCGTCTCGTTGAAGGTGTCGCGGAACACCGCTCCCTCTTCGGGATCGGCCGGCCAGAGGTGGCGGGCCATGTAGACCTGCAGATTCCGCAGAAAGACGGTCATGGAGAGGGTGTTGTAGGCCTCGAACGCGGCCAGCTTCTCGTCGACGATGGCTTTGATGGTGGCGAATTTTTCCGCGCCGGCCGGAGTCGGAGTCGCGGCTGGAGGGGGAGAGGGGGGGACGGCGGTCTTCACCACGGTGTTCCATGCGGAGCGGAGGGCTGCGGCGCCGACACGGCTCTGGTTCGTGCGGCGCGCGATTTCGTCGGCCCGCTGCAGGACGGCGAGCGTGGTCAGGTCGAGCCACTGCTTCAAGGCTCCGACGGCCGCGGGCTCGAGCGGAAGGAGCCGAGTCCCGTCGACGAGGGCGTCCTGCTGGACGGCCAGGAGGGCCCGGAGAGCGTAGGCAACGCTTCCGTACTGCCGGTTGTCGCGGGCGGTGATGGTCGTGGCGCGCGCCGGCTCGCCGGGGACGACGATCCAGTTGCCGTCGGGCGCCTGTTCGTATGGGACGACTTCGCGGAGGAGCGGGCGAAGGAGAGAGGCTTCGATCTGCGTCTTGCCGGCCGCCTCGGTCGCGGTCGTCGCCTTCACCCAGAGGTGGCGGAGGATCGCCTTCTGGAGCGAGATCTTCTCGAAGCGGGCATCGGTATCGAGCGGGGTGCCGTAGATGAAGTCCTCGAGCCGGCTGGCGGTGGCGTAGCACTTCGGGTCGCGAACCGACTCGAGCTGCCCGATCTCCTCAACGATCGTCGGGATCTGTGCCCCGAGAGGGGCGGCGGTGAGCAGAAGCGAGAGGGGGAGGGAGAGGGAGCAGATCAGCCGCATCGAGGCACTCCTGGGGTGGAAAGGATTGGAGCAGGCTACTACGGAAACGCCGCGTTTGTGCGTGATCGATTGTCAGTTCACGGAAGAGCATGCTATAGTTCCGCCCTCGCCTCCAACTCCGCAGTCAGAAGTTTTAGGAGAATGATGATGTCCCGACGCGCCCCCTACATTGTTGCAGCAGTTCTGATTTCGGCATCCGCCGTGTTCGCCCAGGGGCCTCCGGACGGCGCGGTCGCGCCGATCCAGGTGAGCTCCACCTCGATCCGCTGGACAGTCCAGGTCCCGAGCGCCGGTGTGACGGTGACCGTCATGCGCCCCGACGGCGAGGCGGTGACGAAGGAGTTCCGCACGCCGAACCCGACTCTCACGCTGCAGGACCTCGGGGTGCCGCTGGAAGACGGCACGTACACGTGGGAGCTGGTCGTGACTCCCCCTGTTCCGGCTCACGTCCAGCAAAAGATGCAGCAGGCCCGCGCGAACAACGATGACGCGGCCGCCAGGAAGATCCTCCGGGAGGCCGGCCTCGACCGCGCTTTGGTCGAGTCGGGGGCGTTCTCGGTTCTGAACGGAAGCTTCGTACTGCCGAGCGTCCAGGAGCCGGCCTCGCGGCGCGAGTCGGCGTCGGGCACCTCGGGCGAGACTGGGTCGGTCACCACTTCCGGCGGCCGCTCCCTGACACCGGCGCTCGACGACCAGGTCATTCCCGACGATCTGATCGTTCAGGGAAGCATCTGCGTCGGGACCGATTGCGTGAACAACGAAAACTTCGGCTTCGACACGATCCGGCTGAAGGAAAACAACACCCGGATCAAGTTCGATGATACGAGCACCGTTTCCGGCTTTCCGGCCACCGACTGGCAGCTCACCGCGAATGACTCTGCGAGCGGTGGCGCGAACAAGTTCTCGATCGAGGACATCACCTCAGCGCGGGTTCCGTTCACCTTGCGCGGCGGAGCCCCGACGAACTCCCTCCTCGTCGCCAGCACCGGCCGGGTCGGCTTGCGCACCTCGACGCCGGTCCTCGACCTGCACATCGCCACGGGGGACACCCCCGGCTGGCGGCTGGAGCAGAACAACTCCAGCGGCTTCACGGCCCAGACGTGGGACATCGCCGGCAACGAGGCCAACTTCTTCATCCGCGACGTGACCGGTGGCTCGACGCTACCATTCCGCATCCGCCCGGGAGCGCCGACGAGCTCGATCGACATCGCGGCCAGCGGTAACGTCGGCATCGGGACAGCCAGTCCAAGTGGAAAGCTTCACGTCGTCACCACCGGCGACCCGTTCCTCGTCGCGACCGACGGCAAAGTGGGGATCGGGACAACGAGTCCGGAACGCTTACTCGACGTCAAGAAGAACGGGGGCAACACTGGAATCGGCATCCGGGTGATGAACGATGGAACCGCAGGAAACGACGATGCCTTTGTCGTCTTTTCAACCCGGGACAGCCGCACCGCGTTTGTAGGCATCGACCGCAGCACCTTTGTATACACCATGGCCGGTGCCTCTGGATTCGGCGCTTCACAGGACTGGTTCACCATGAATCTCCTCAACGGCAACATCGGGCTTGGCAATGTAACGGCTCCCGGCCATCCGATTCATCACAACAGCGGCGCTCATCTGACCTCGGGCGGTGTGTGGACCAACGCCTCGAGCCGCGACTCCAAACAGGATGTGTCGACCCTCGACGCGCGTGAGGCGATGGAGACGCTCCACGGGCTCAGTCCGGTGAAGTACGCTTACAAGGCAGCCCCGCAGGAGCGTCACGCCGGGTTCATTGCCGAGGACGTTCCCGACCTGGTCGCCACCGCTGACCGCAAGGGTCTCAGCCCGATGGATATCGTCGCCGTCCTCACCAAGGTCGTCCAGGAGCAGCAGAAGACGATTGACGAGCTGTCCGCTCGTCTCGAGAAGCTCGAAGCGGTGCCGGAACGGGAATGAGGGCTCAGGGCTCGGGGGTTGTAGGCAAATCTTCGAACCATGGCAGGTTCCCACCACCCGAGGCCGATCCTCGATGCTCGAGCCGCGACGCCTGAGCCCTGAGCCCTGAGCCCTATAATCCCCGCCGAAATGCCGCGATCTTTCGAGGGGGATCTGAACGCCGCGGGGCTCCGCTTCGGCGTCATCGCCAGCCGCTTCAACGAGGAGATCGTGAAGGGGCTGCTGCGGGGGGCGCTGGAGTGCCTGGCGCGGCATGGGGCGGCCGACGAGGCCATCACCATCCATCGCGTGCCGGGGGCCTTCGAGATCCCGACTCTCGCCCGCGAGCTGGTGGACCAGGCCCGCTTCGATGCCCTGCTGGCCCTCGGTTGTCTGCTGCGCGGCGACACGCCGCACTTCGACCTTCTCTCCGCCCAGGTCACCACCGAGCTCTCCCGCGTCGCCACCGAGGCGCGCTTCCCCGTCGCCTTCGGCGTGATCACCTGCAACACTCGGGAGCAGGCGGTGGAGCGATCCTCGCCCGGCGCCGGAAACAAGGGTTGGGAGGCGGCGCTGGCGGCGATCGAGATGGCGAATTTATGGCGTCGGATTCGCACCGGGGCGGAGTAGATGGGAGCACGCCGGAAGGCCCGTGAACTGGCCCTGCAGATGCTGTTTCAGCACGACATGTCGGGCAACGAGCCCGACACCATCCTCACCACCTTCGAGGAGCTGCGGAAGTCGAACCCCAACACGAGGGAGTTCGCCACGAAAATCTTCCGCGGCACGGTGGAGCACCTTCCTCAAATCGACGAGATGATCACCGCCCAGGCCGACAACTGGCGCATCTCGCGCATGGCCGTGGTGGACCGCAACATCATCCGCATGTCGGTCTACGAGTTCCTCCACGAGAGCGAGACGCCGAAGCTGGTCATCATCGACGAGGCGATCGAGATCGCCAAGAAGTTCGGCACCCAGAAGTCCTCGCAATTCATCAACGGAATCCTCGACGGCATCCTCAAACGGTACAATCTGGCCACGTGAGCCTTCTGGGGCGTCTCGAGGACCTCTCTCTCACCGACATCGTCCAGATCGTCCATCTCAGCCGTCGCACCGGCGTCCTCGAGATCGTGAACGACGACGGACGGCACACCGTGCTGTTCCGGCACGGCCTGGTCGTCAACGCCTCCGCCCCCGATCATTCGGACCTCGCCACCTACCTCCACCGGCGCGGCATCATCCCCGCCGATGCCGTGAAGACCATCCGGCAGATGGAGGACCAGGGCATCCCCTGCGGGACGGCCGTCGTCGAGCTGAACCTCGCCGGCAGCGACACCCTGGCCGCCGCCATCCGCGACCGCATCCTCGGCGTGGTGGCGCCGCTGCTGGAGACCCGCGACGGAGAGTTCAACTTCCTCCTGAGCGAGTCGATGAAGGCGGTGGACCTGGAGTACGAGCCGGACGTGCTGTTCCAGGATGGGGGGCTTTCCCCGCAGACGGTCCTCCGCACCGCCGAGGGGGAGACGCTCAAGCCGCTGAGCGGGCTGGAAGACTCGCTCAAGGCGGGGAAGGCGCTGCGGCGCAGCGCCCCCGCGCCGGAGCGGCAGCCCCCCCTCGACCTGGGGCGGGGGGATGGCGCGCCGCCCCCCGTCCCCCCCGCTGCGCAGGCGCAGTTCAAGGTGGCGGGGGGGCTGTTCGAGGTGGAATCGCCGGAGGCGGCGTTTCGAAACGTGGTGCTTTTCGAGCGCAACCCGCTGATCCGCGTCGCCGCCAAGCGCGCCTTCTCGAAAAACGGCGTGAAGATCGCGCAGTTCGGGTCGATCGACGAGGCGCGCAGCGCCATCGTCGACCTCTTCCGCTCGAACAGTTTCTTCGTCACCTTTCTCGAGCTGACCGAGGACGACTCCGCGGCGCGGCTGCTCGCGCAGCTCAAGCGCCGCAACCCGCGGCTCCCCGTCGGGGTGATCGACCAGCGGGACGACCACCGCCGGCGCCAGGAGATCGTCCGCGCCGGCGCCGACCTCTATCTCACCAAGCCCTCCCCCGAGCGCCTGGAGCCGGGCGTGGCGGAGGAGGAGCTGGGGCTCTTCGCGGAAGAGCTGGTCCTGTTCGCCGGCCGCGCCTTCGAACAGTGGGAGCAGATGACCGGTGGCGGCCCCGACGCCGGGCGGCGCTTCTACGAGCAGGCGGACAAGGAGAACCTCGACCGCAGCTTCGGCCTGCTCGAGCAGCTCATCAACGAGGTGAGCAACCCGAACGACATCGAGCAGGTCTCGGAGACGATCCTGCGGCTCGCCGCGCAGTACTTCGATCGGGGGGCGCTCTTCGTCGCCGGCGAACGCGAGCTGGTGGGACTGGGCGGCTTCGGCATCACCGACGGCGTGGAGCCGATGGACCAGCGCGTGAAGCGCCTCCGCATCGCGCGCGGCGAGGCGGGGATCCTCGCCGGCGTGGCCGAGTCGGGCGCGCCGCACCGCGGCAAGATGCGGCGTACCTCCGCCAACCTCGCCCTCATCGAGGCGATGGGAGGCCTCCTTCCCACCGAAGTCGTGGCGCTGCCCATCCTGCACGGCGACCGGGCCATTGGTATTCTGTACGGCGACAACGCCGAGCACCGCGCGCCGATCGAGGCCCTGACCGGCCTGGAGATCTTCCTCTCGCAGGCCGGATACGCCTTCGGCAACGCGGCGGCGATCCGAGGGAGCGGCGGGGGGGGAGGGTCATGAAGATTCTGCTGGTGGAGGACTCCTCCTCGATGCGTCACTTCCTGACGACCATCATCGAGGGGGGAACGGAGTCGTACGAGCTGGACATCGTGGAGGCGGCGACCGGCTTCGAGGCGCTCAAGACCCTCCCGCACCATCGGTTCGACGCCATCCTGACCGACATCAACATGCCCGACATCAACGGGCTGGAGCTGGTCAGCTTCCTCAAGAACCACCCGGTGTACCGCGTCATCCCGATCATGGTCATCTCCACCGAGGGAAGCGAGGAGGACCGCCGCCGGGCCGGCGCGCTGGGAGCGGAGGAGTACCTGGTCAAGCCGTTCCAGTCGTCGGAGCTGGTGGAGAAGCTGCGAAGATTGCTGAGGGTCGCATGAGGAAAACCGGGGCAGCCCCTTCTCCCCGCTTGCGGGCAGAAGGTGGCCCTCACCCGGCGCTTCGCGCCACCCTCTCCCGCAAGCGGGAGAGGGCACAAACGACAAAGTCTTGCGAGCCGAAAAGCCGGGCTCGGGCGCGGGCT
>DATLEX010000155.1:0-12641 GCA_035525045.1 Thermoanaerobaculia bacterium
CGGTCGTCGTCGGCGGGGCGGCTGCCGGAGTGGACGGCCACGGCCTCGAGGATCGTGTCGCGGATGGCCGAGGGGGAACGGTCGGCCTGTTCGACGAGCAGCCTCTCCAACTGGTCGAAACCGAAGGGATCGCCGAGCTCGTTCTGCGCCTCCACGATGCCGTCGGATAGGTAGACGATGGTGTCGCCTTCGTGCAGATCGAGCTCGGACGTCCGCGTGGTGATCTCCGGCCGGACGCCGAGCGGGAGCGACGGCGACTCGATGGCGATCGGCGCGGAGACACCCTCGCGCAGGAGGTAGGGATAGAGGTGTCCGGCGTTGGTGTGGCGGATGCGGGCGTTCCCGAGGTCGAAGATCGTGAAGCCGAGGGTCATGAAGGCACGGCGCTCGGTCGACCGGTAGACCAGCTCATTCAGGCGCTGGAAGAGTGATCTCTCGTCCGCACCCTCCTCCACCAGCGTGGTCATGGCCGCCTTGACCATGGCCATGACCAGGCCGGTGGAGAGGCCGTGCCCGGAGACGTCGCCGATGGCTACGGCCAGGCGCGACTTGTCGAGGTTGAACACGTCGTAGTAGTCGCCCCCGATCGACGCGGTGGGCTCGAAGTGGGCGGAGAAGGACACGCCGCGGAAGTGCGGCCCCTCCTTCGGCAGGAGGTTGCGCTGAATGGTGGCGGCGATCTCGATCTCGCTCTGCAGGCGCTCCTTCTCGGCCACCGAGGAGAGGAGCGAGCCGATGGACTCGGTCATGCGGTCGAACGACTGGGCCATCTCCCCGAGCTGGTTGTGCGGCTTCATGCGGATGCGGTAGGAGAAGTCCCCCCGCTCGACCGCCTTGGTCCCCTTCTCGATGCGGTTCACGGCGCGGGAGATGGAGAAGATCAGCACGGCCGCGAAGAGGGCCGCGAACATGTAGATCATCAGCAGCATCACCACCAGGCTGAGGATGACGTTCTGCAGGACGAGCAGGTAGCGGCCGGACGCGGCGCCGAAGTAGAACTGGAAAAGGTTCCGCACGGGCGTGGAGATGAACGTCACCATCTGCTGGCGGCGGTTCGTCTGGCCCGTCTCCCACTCCGTGAGGGCGCTGAAGTCGGCCCAGACCACGCGGTCGATCGCCATGCCGCGCTGCATGATGCGTTCGAAGGCCGCGTCGGTCTCGATATCGTAGTCCTCCTCCTCCTCCCCCACCTGCACGCGCGCTCTTCGGGAGCGCTGACCGCTCTGATCGAAGGTGATGATCATTCCCCCTTTTTCCTCGAGCTGCTCGGCCCAGCTCGCGTCGATCGGCTGCACGAACACCACCGTCCGCGGCTCTTCGCCGTCCCGAGCCGGGAACTGCCGGGAGGTGACCAGCAGCGGCAGCCCGTCGCGACGCACCATCCCGCTGAACGTCGTCGTGCGGAGCCACTCCGGAAGCCTCTTCGCGTCCCCTTTCGACGTGTCGTAGATCTCCAGGGTCGTGAGCGAGTCGGCCGGCCTGCGTTCCGTCAGCCCGAATTCGAGTGCCCACGACTCCATCTGCCCGAGCGTAGCCTGCCGCTCCCCACGCAGCGCGGCGTGGCTCATCACCCCGGCGATCATGTACCCGACGACGAGCAGCAGAACCGCCACCAGAAAAAACGGCAGCGCCCCGATCATCACGTAGCTGAGAAAGAGCCGCCGCCCCACCCGCCAGAAGAGCTTCCGCATCGTCCAGCGGATGGCGATCGTGATCCAGTACAGCGTGATGGCGATGACGATCAGCCAGGCCAGAAAGCTGAGAAACGTGAAGAGGGTGGTGTCGAGGTGGAAGCGCTGGAGCGCCGGGCCGACCCGGCTGTAGGCGACGATGACCCCGAGGGCGATTACCCAGACGACGAAGGTCCGCTGGCCGGCTGGCTGGCGCGGCGGTTCAGGCATGGGTACAGTCATCCTCAGTGTCCGTCTGCATATACGCAGATTCCAGCCGACGGTTCAAGAGCGGTGAATCGGTGGATAATGGCGCCTGCATGTCGCGCCTCGCCCTCTCGCTCACCGCGGCAGCCGCCATTCTGGCGGCGACGGAAGGTTCCGCGGCCTGTCGCAATAATTTTTTCTCCCGCTCCGACGAACCTCGCCAGATCGTCACGCTCCTGACCGGGAAGCTGACCTATCAGGAAGCGCAGACGCTCTCCGAGGAGATCGCCGCGCGCGAGGCGCCGCCGCTGGAGTGGGTCGATGACAAGGGAAAGCTGATCGCGCGCCAGCTCGGCAAGCTGGAGGTCGTGCGGCCGATGCCGGTGCGTTGCGACGACAAACCGTCGGGCGTGGTCATGATCGTGACCTTCCTCGCCATCCAGCAGCCCTACAAGACGATGAACATCAAGCTGCCGGCCGAGACGGTGGTGTTCGAGGAACAGCCGCAATAGGTCTCAGGCCTACTCACCTTTCCACGCCGGCTTCCGCTTTTCCAGAAACGCGTTCAGCCCCTCGTTGGCGTCGGCCGTGGCCATCAGCTCCTCGAGGTAGAGCTTCTCCACCGCGGCCAGGCGCTCGTTGAAGCCGGAGGCCTCGGCGAGACGGAAGGCCTTCTTCGCGAGCCGGAGCGTCGAGGAGCTCTGCTTCATCAGGCGCTCGAGCCAGGCGGCCGCGGCGGAGTCGAATTCGGCGGCGGGAAAAACGGCATTGACGAGCCCGAGCCGTTCGGCGGTGGCGGCGTCGACCGGCTCGCCGGTGAGGAGCAGCTCGAGGCCTTTGCGCGGCGCGGTCTGCCGGGAGAGCTGCCACGCTGCCACGGGGGGGAAAACGCCGAGGTTGATTTCCGGCTGGCCGAATCGAGCCCGGTCGGAGGCGAGGACGAAGTCGCAGGCGAGGGCCAGCTCGCATCCGCCGCCGAGAGCGGCGCCGCGGACGAGAGCCACGGTGACGAGGTCGAGGCGCGCCAGGGTGCGGAAAGTATCGTGGAAGACGGCCAGCATCCGGACGACGCGCTCGCCGAGGTGGTCCTGCACGCTCGCTCCGGCGGAGAAGGCTTTCTGGCCCGTCGAGTCGATGATCAGCAGGTGGCGGTCGGGGAGTACACCCGACACGGCATCGCGCAGCTCCTCGAGCATGGCCAGGTCGAGGATGTGCAGAGGCGGATCGTCGAGGGTGATGCGGTAGGAACGCTCGTCGGAGGAGACGCGGATCTTCGTCATGGAGCGGAATGATAACTACGGGGCGGCCCGGCGGCGTGGCGGCGCCGGCGCCGGTTTGCCCGACCAGAGCTCGATCGAGTAGTCGGTCAGAATGAAGACTCTCCCCGGCTGCCGGGCGACGCTCCGAACGGGGCCGGGAAGCGGCAGAGTCTCGGCCGGGGCCCACTGCGCGCCGGCCCAGCGGTAGACCTCCGCCGCGGGCGATCGTCCGGTGATCACGGCACAGTCTCCCTCCACGGCGAGGCGGGTCGCGGCTGAGACGGCGGCCGGTGTCAGCTCCTCGCTCACCTTCGTCAGCGCGGGATGAGCGTACGTGAAGAGGCGGATGCCGAGAGCGATCACGTTGGCGCCGTGTCGTGCCAGCGCCGCGGCCGATCCCTCGCGCGCACGCGATGCGATCGATGCCGGATGGCGCGCGTCGGCGAGGTCGTAGGCGCGGATCTCCCTCCGCGGCGGGATGTGCACCAGCGCGTGCGCGACCGACCCGGCGGTGACCAGATCGCTGATTCCTCCTTCCACCGTCGCGGTGTGAACGAGCGAGGAGGGATCGAGCACGAGGGTCCTCTCCTCGCAGCCGGTGGTGAGGCAGCCGCGGGAGAACGACACCCACGGCGCGCCGCGCGCGGCGAAGATCGCCAGCGGCACCGCGTCCACCCCTTCGTCGATCGTGGTCGTGGCCGACAGATGGCCGTGATGGCTGTAGCCGGTGACCGTGCCGTTGCTGAAGAGGACGAAGAGCGTCGTGTCCGAGGCGGCCAGGTCGATCGCTCCCGGCACGCTGATGGACGCCAGGTGGTCCGGCGCGCCGGAGTAGAGGGTCTCGTACACGTCGATGGCGTGCCCGCGGAAGGCGAACAGGCGGGCGGTCGAGGCGACGATCTTCGTGGCGTAGACGTTTCCGGCGGCGATCGCGATCTGCTCCGGCTGTCGCGTGGAGGCCTCGTAGCTGATCGTGACCACGCCATCGTCCGTCAGCACCGTGGCGATCGGAGCCGCCGGGTGCAGCGAGAGCGACCGCCCGCCGGAGGGGAGGGCGAAGGTTCGGAGCAGGCGTCGCCCGGCCAGGTCCCACACGCGGAGCGAGGAGGAGGTGAGGTCGAGAAGCCGCGCTCCGTCGATGGCCAAGTCCTGCACGATGTCTGTGTTCGACTGCGGCAGGACGAATTCCGACGGGGCGGAGCCGGAGAAGTCGGCCACCGTGATCCCGCGGAAGGTGAACGTCGCGGCCAGTGAGCCGGCCAGGGCCAGCGCCTGGGCGGCCCCCGGAATGCTGGCCTCGGCGGGAGGGGCGGCCAGATCGCCGCCGGCGTGGAACCGGACGGTGGTGATCCCTTCCTCCGTGATGCCCGCGAGCGCCACACCGTTGCCCGAGCGGGCCAGGAACTGCGCCGCGGGGAGGGTGATGCGCGCCGGCACGGGCTGCTGCCGCGAGAGGTCGGCGCTCCAGAGCGTGCCGTCGCCGAGGAGGACGAGGGCCGAAGAGCCGCGGAGGACGGCGCTGCGGATGGCGCCGGCGAAGGCCGCGGAGGAAACGGCCGCGGGCGTTCCCGATCGCGTGGCCCAGTAGGTCAGCGTGGCGCCGCTGGAGGTGAGGAGGAAATCGTCGGCGAAGTCATGCACGAGGTGCGTCTGCGATCCTCCCCAGGTGCGCCCGACGGCCAGCGAGCCGGAGGTGAAACGCGTCAGCTCGGCCAGTCCGCCGGAGGCGTCGCCGACGAAGATCGCCGACGGCGAGTCGACGGAGGAGGTCTTCGGGCCGAACGGGTGGGCACGGAGGGGGAACGGCGGAGCGAAGCCGGCGGTGTCGAGCGTGAGAAGCCCGGCGTCGCCGCCGGCCACGTAGAGCCGGCCGCCCGCGGCGACGAGCGCTCCGATGCGGTTCGCGTTCCCGCCGGTCGGAATGATGTCCGCAGCGTAGAGCTCGACCGGCTGCGCGGCGAGGGTGAGGTCGAGGGCGCGGAAGCGCCGGTCGATCCCGGCGCCGAAAAAGACGTCGCCGGCGTGGTGCGCGACCGTGGTCGCGCCGGTGGAGAAGGTGGCGATCGAGGTACCGTCGCCCGCGAACATCCGGGTCTGGAGACCGTCGGATACGAAGACCCGCCCGCCGGCGACATTCACCGACGCGGACCGCGGCAGGCCCGCCAGGGCGCCGGCCGGCACCGCGCCGGAGGTGATGCTGAAGCGCTCGACGCTCTCGTCGCCGTCGGCCGCGTACAGTACGCTCTCGCCGCTGCGGGCGATCGACAGCACGTTCGCGCTGCTGGTCGGCAGCGTGGCGCCGCCGGCGGGGTGGAGGGGATCGGTCCGGTCGAAGAAGAGGAGCCCGTTCGTCGTGGCCACGAAGAGGGTGCCGGAGGAGGCCACCACGTCGTTGACCGTCGCGCCGCTCTCGACCGACCCGACGATCTCCAGGCCCGCTCCCGCCCGGCGCAGAACGTACACCGCCGTTCCGCTTCCCGCGTAGGCGACGCCCGATCGGACGTCGATCGACCGCGTCACTCCCGGGACGGCCGCGAGGGTGACCAGGCGCGGCGGGTCGGAGGAGCGGTCGAAGAGCTGGACGCCGTACCCCGTGGCGGTCCAGAGGTCGTTCCCCTCCACGACCGCGTCGAGATAGGACGAGCGGAGCGCGGCGCTCGACTCCAGCCGGTAGTTGCACTGCGGGATGGCCGTGGTGGCAAGGGAAAGAGAGAAGAGGAGAAGGAGCATCACCCGCCCGCGCATGATGCGATTCTAGCTGTCATCGCCTTCGCCACGTACGATGGATGCGGCACGCGGCCAAGCTCGGCGGGGTCGATCCAGGCGTAGTCGCCGTTGTCGCCGACGGAGCTCGCGAGATCGGCGGCGTGCAGCCGGAACTCGACGTTGCGGGTGGTGATCGTGTGCCGGAACGTTCCGAGGAGATCGCCGGGGGTCACGCGCAACGGACTCCCCGGCAGCAGCTCGGTGGAGCCGTGCGGCAGGTGGAACATGGCCGTCATGAGGGGACCGCGCTCGCGGCGCATGAGGATCCTCCCGCGGCCGTCCTCGATCCAATACAGCGGTACGACCACTTTCCTCGCGGTCCGCTTTTCCTTCGGTGCCGGCAGCGAGCCTGTCCGGCCGGCGGCGAACGCCGCGCAGTGGCGCCGGACGGGGCAGCGTCCGCACGCCGGCTTCCGTGGCGTGCAGATCAGCGCGCCGATCTCCATCAGCCCCTGGTTGAAGAGGCGCGGGTCGCGGCTGACGCCGGCCAACCGCTCGGCCTCGATCCAGGCGGCGCGCATCAGCCGCGAGGAGCCGGCCGGCTCGGCGATCGCCGCCAGCCGTGCCACGATCCGGGCCACGTTCCCGTCGACGACCGCGGCCCGGCGCCGGTAGACAATCGAGGCGATGGCTCCCGCCGTGTAGCGACCGATCCCTGGAATCGACAGCAGCGGCTCGACCTCGTCCGGCACCATCCCGCCGAACCGCTCCACGACCTCGCGCGCTCCGGCGTGGAGCATGCGCGCCCGCCGGTAATAGCCGAGCCCCGACCACGCCGCGAGCACCTCCTGCTCCTCCGCGCCGGCGAGCGCGACCAGAGTCGGAAAGCGGCCGAGGAACGAAGGGTAATGACGCAGCACGACCTCCATCCTGGTCTGCTGCAGCATGACCTCGGAAACCCAGACGTGGTACGGGTCGTAGCTCTCGCGCCAGGGGAGCGGCCGCTGGTGCCGCTCGAACCACGACTCCACTGCCGAGGCGATACGGCGGGCGGGAACTGGCAACGTGCTTGTATTGTAGTATTCGGACTCGCGAGGGCCAGGTAGCCGATGACTGAGCAGGTTCCGTCTCACCAGCCCGATACGGAACAGGGCAAATACGTCTACTGCATCATCCGAACCGAGACCCCGCGGGAGTTCGGCCCGGCGGGGATCGGGGGGCGGGGGGACCGGGTCTACACCGTTCACTTCCAGGAGTTTGCGGCGGTCGTGTCGAACTGCCCGCTGATCGTGTTCGACCCCACGCGCGAGAACGCCCTCGCCCACGAGCACGTGAACGAGGTGGTGATGAAGGACTTCACGGTCCTTCCCATGAGCTTCGGGACCGTCTTCCGGACCGAGGACGACATCAAGGCGTTCCTCAAGGGGACCTACGAGGCGCTGAGCGACGTCCTCCAGAAGATGGAGGGGAAGATCGAGTTCGGCCTGAAGGTGAACTGGGACAAGGACCAGGTCATCCGGGAGATCGAGTCGGAGAACGAGGAGATCCGCCGCCTGAAGGAGGAGATCGCCTCGAACACGACGACCTCGACCTACTTCTCGCGGATGCAGCTTGGGCGGGTGGTGGAGTCGGCGCTGCAGGCGAAGGCCGACGCCTTCGTCAGCGAGATCTACGAGTCGCTGCGCGACGCGGCCATCGCCTCCCGCTCCAACAAGCCGATCGGCGACAAGATGATCATGAACGCGGCCTTCCTCGTCGAGCGGGAGAAGACCAAGACCTTCGACGACCAGATCTCCGACATCGCCAAGAAGTACGAGAACAAGCTCTCCTTCCTCTACACCGGCCCCTGGCCGCCGTACAACTTCGTGAACATCCGGTTGAAGCTGGAGAGGGCGGACCGTTAGCCGTTAACCGAGTAGCAAATGGCGTTCATCCTCGACGACATTCTCCTTCTCCCGATCCGGCTGCCGGTGGCGGGCTTCACCTGGGTCCTGCGGCAGATCCAGACCATGGCCGACGAGGAGCTGCTCAACGATCAGCCGTGGAAGGTACGGCTCATCGAGCTGCAGATGATGCTCGAGGTGGGGGAGATCAGCGAGGAGGAATACGCGCGCCAGGAGGCCGAGGTGTTCCAGGCCCTGCGCGACATCCGCGCCCGCCGCGAGGAGATGGCCCGGCAGGCGGCCGCCGACCGCGGCGAGGATGAGGAAGGCGGGATCGGGATCTACACCGGTTACGGGAAGGGATGACTCTTTTCGACGCCCTCACCTCCCGCCGCATCGTTCTGTTCGGCGGCAAGGGGGGCGTCGGCAAAACTACGCTGGCCTCCCTGGCGGCGCTCCACTTTGCTCCGATCCGGCCGACGATTCTCTTCACCACCGACCCCGCCTCGAACCTCCGCGATGTCTTCCCGGAAGAGGGGAGCGGAAACCTCCGCATCGAGCAGCTCGATGCCGCGCTGCTCTATCGCCGGTTCCTCGATGCGAACCTGGAGAACTTTCTGGAGATCGGCGACCGCGGCACGTATCTCGATCGGGACGAGCTGCGCCGCTTCTTCGAGCTGTCGCTGCCCGGCGCCGACGAGCTGATGGCCTGGATGCACATCGGCGAGCTGGCCGAGGAGAACCCGGAGGCGATGGTCATCGTCGACACCGCACCGACGGGGCACACGCTGCGGATGCTCGGCGCGGCGGAGCACTTCCGGCAGTTCGCCGGCGCGCTCGACGCCATGCAGGAGAAGCATCGCGGCATGGTCCGGCAGTTCACGCGGCGCGACGTGCGCGACGCGGTCGACGCGTTCATCGAGGAGTTCGAGTCCACCGCCCGCCGGCGGCGGGAGATGCTCCGCGACCGCGACCGCACCGCCTTCGTCCCCGTGCTCCTCTCGGAGCCGTGGGTGGTGGAACAGACCATCAGACTCATCGCCGAGGTGCGCGGCGAGGGGATCGACGTGCCGATGGCCATCCTCAACCGCGCCGTCGGGAAACCCGACTGTGACCTCTGCCGGGCGCGGCAGCGCGCCGACGCCGGCGCGCGCGAACGGCTCTCGCCGACGCCGGTCGCCGGCTTCGAGCGCCGCTGCACGCCCTTCAGCCCCTTCTCCCCCGCGAGCGGGGGAGAAGCTGGCCCGAAGGGCCGGATGAGGGCGTCCGGTGCCCCCACTCTCCGACTCCGCCGCTCCGCGAAGCTCCTCTTCCTCGCCGGCAAAGGGGGTGTTGGCAAGACGACCTGCGCCGCCTCCATCGCCCTGCAGCTCGCGCGCGCGCAACCGTCGTCCCGCTTCACCATCATCTCCGTCGATCCGGCGCACGCCCTCCGTGACGTCTTCGCCGCAGAAGCACCGCCGCCGAATCTCGCCGTGGAGATCATCGACACGCGCGCCAAGTGGAAGCGCTTCCGCGAGACCCTCGGGCTGGAGATCGAGAGGGCCATCGGCGCCCTCACGCCGAAAGGAATGCGGGTGGCCTACGACACCGAGGTGCTGCAGAAGCTCATCGAGGTGGCGCCGCCGGGCGCGGACGAGCTCTTCGCCGTCGACCGGCTGGCCGAGCTGGCCGCCGACCCTGCGCAGGAGCGGGTGGTGGTCGACACCGCTCCGACCGGCCACTTCCTCCGGCTCATGGACCTACCGGCCACAGCCGGCGAGTGGGTGCGGGAGTTCATGCGCATCCTCCTTCGCTACCGGGAACTGATCCCGCCCGGCTCGCTCGGCGAGGAGCTGGTGAACGCGTCGAAGTCGCTCGCCGCGCTGGACGAGATGCTGCGCTCCGATCGCTCCGCCGTCTTCGTCGTCACGCGGCCGGAGCGGGTGGTGATCGCGGAGACGAAGCGGCTGCTGGACGCGTTGGCGGAGCGGAGGATCACCGTGGGGGGCGTCATCGCCAACTACGTCACGCCGGAGACGGCCTGCCCGTGTGACCGGACCATGCGAGCCTTCGAGATCGAGACGCTGGGCGAGCTACGGACCGAGCCTCTGGTCGTGCCGCGGCACGACGCGCCGGTGCTGCGTCTCGAAGAGCTTGCACGGCTCTTCGCCATTGCGTCAGACTCCACGCCGTCATGACCCCGGTGCTCTACGTCTACGCCATCGCCCGGCAGGCCGTGAAGCCGGACGTGGAGGCCATCGACGGGTCGGGCGAATTCGGCGCCGTGACCCGCAGCGGGATCTCGGCCGTCTTCACGCGCGTGCCGCGCGACGAATTCTCGCAGGAGGCGGTCGATCGCCGGGCCGGGAACCTGGAGTGGCTCGGCACGATCGGCTACCGGCACCAGGCCGTGGTGGCCTCGCTGATGAGACAGACCGTCATCGTCCCGCTGCGCGCCTTCACCCTCTTCAGCTCGGAGGAGAGCCTGGCCGTCTACCTCGACGAGTCGGCGCCGCAGCTCACCCGCGTGCTCGAGCGCCTCGACGGCAAGCAGGAGTGGACGCTGCGCATCGAGTTCGACCCGCAGCGGTGGAACGAAGCCCTGCTCCAGCGCATCGAGCCTCTGCGCAACCTTACCGCCCAGATCGACGCCGCCGCGCCGGGGAAGGCCTTCCTCCTGACGAAGAAGCTCGACGAGGAGCGCAAGCGCGCCTCCCGGGAGGGGGAGGAGTCGGTGGTCGCGGAGATTCAGGGCGCCATCCTCGAGAAGCTGCGCTCGGAGGTGGTGGCCGAGACGCGCGAGCAGCGCGAGGGAGCCTTCCCGCAGATCAACGTGCTCGTCAACCGCGACGAGGAAGCCATCCTCCAGGAGCTCCACCGCGACCTGAATGACCGCTATGCCGGCGAGGGCGTGACGATCTCCATCAGCGGGCCCTGGCCGCCATACACCTTCGCCAGCGTGGTGGGGCATGGCTGAGCGGGAGCAGCTCGTCCTGGTCGAGGCGCTCGATCACCTGCTCGATCGCGGCGTGGTGATCGCCGGCGAAGCGGTCATCTCCATCGGCGACGTCGACCTCCTCTACCTCGGCCTGAACGTCGTGCTGGCCAACGTCGACACCATCATCGCTTCCGGCATCAAGGGCCGATGAAGTCGATCGCCATCGGCGTTCATCTCCGGCGCGAGGACGTCGAGCCGCTCGCCGATGCCGTCCCGGTGGGAGGCCTCTTCCTCTCAGCGGTGGCCGTGCCCGATGACCAGCCGCTGAGCGAGCGCGACCTTCTATTGCGCATCACCTCGCTCCGTTCCGCGCTCCTCGAGCGATCGACCTTCGTCGCCGTCCGCTACGGCTTCACGTTCCGCGACGCCGCCGAGGCGGAGGCGAAGTGCGCGGTGCGGACCGAGCGGTGGCGGGCGCTGCTCGAGGAGCACCGCGGCCGGGTGGAGTTCACCCTGAAAGTGGCGGCGCCGGGGGCGTCGCGCCCCGATCGCCGTGCGTTCGGCTCCGGCGCGGAGTATCTTCGCGCCCTGCACGACGCCCGGGACGCGGCCACGGTGCCGGAGACCTTCGGCCGGGAGGTGGAGCGCCTGGTCACGCCGCTTGCATTGCAGCATCGCTGGATCAAGCGCGACGCCACGTCGGTGGAGCTGGCCGGCCTCATCGAGCGGGAGGCGCTGCCGCGTCTCACCGCCGCGGGGGAGGACCTCAAGCGGGCCGCCCCCGACGTGCCGTTCCTGCTGTCGGGCCCATGGCCGCTGGAGGTCTTTGCCGAATGATTATCACCAACGAGGAGGAGAGGCTGCGGAAGAGCCTCACATTTGCCGAGCCCGCCATCCCGCAGCGCATCTCCGCCGACGCCGAGGTGGTCGAGAACGGGCTGGCCAAGCTCGTCCTCTCGATCATCGAGCTCATCCGCCGGCTCCTCGAGAAGCAGGCCCTCCGGCGCATGGACGGTGGGAACCTCACCGAGGAGGAGATCGAGCGCCTCGGCACGGCGCTGATGAAGCTCGAGGAGAAGATGGACGAGCTCAAGCGGGTGTTCGGCCTGACCGACGACGACCTGCGCCTGGAGCTGGGGCCGGTGAGGAGTATTGAATAGGGGCTCGGGGCTCGGGGCTCGGAGGGGGGCTGATGGCTGACACTCCTGTGGTATCGTCCTGCGGCCTATGGCGATCGACGATCGAGGGTTGCAGCGGCAGCCGCAGGGGCTGGTCGACATCCTCGACAAGATACTGGACAAGGGGCTGGTCGTGGCGGGCGACGTGAAGGTGTCGCTGGCCAATGTCGAGCTGCTGACGATCCAGCTACGGCTGGTCATCTGCTCGATCGACAAGGCGCAGCAGATCGGGATCAACTGGTGGCGCTCCGACCGCTTCTACTCGGCCGACGCCACGCGCGCCCTTCCCAGCGCGGAGGATTACGATTCCCTCAAGCAGCGCATCCAGGAGCTCGAAACCCAATTGACCTCTCGTGGCACTGCAGCCACCAAACCGGGAGAGAGGAAAGGCAGGTAGACGATGGCTGTTGAACGCGCACCGGGCGGGTCTTCACTCATTGACGTACTGGACCGCATTCTCGACAAGGGGATCGTGGTCGATGCGTGGGTAAGGATTTCCCTCGTCGGCATCGACCTGATCACCGTCGAAGCTCGCGTCGTCATCGCGTCGATCGATACTTACCTCAAATACGCCGAGGCCGTGGGCATCACCCCGACCGTGTCGCGCCCGGCCCTCGGCCCTGGCGGCGGCGGTGGCATCGGCACGCCGAGCACCTCCACCCCGTCCGGCACGCGGAACCCGTAGGCCGTGGACGCGCGCGAGATCGCCCATCAGTTCAACAACGTGCTGATGGGCATCGCCCCTCACGTCGAGGTCATCAAGCGGGCCTCGAAGGACAACGAGCGCATCCTCGCCTCCGTCGCCCACATCGAGGCCG
>DATLEX010000174.1:0-7786 GCA_035525045.1 Thermoanaerobaculia bacterium
GCTCGTAGATCCTGCTGGCCCAGTTCTGCATCAGCACTTCGAGCTGCACGCTGCCCAGGCCGGCTCCATGCGCGACGGCCAGTTGCGAGCGGATCAGAACGGCCGAGTATCCGAGCCGGCGGAACTTCGGGCTGACTCCGAAGCCCCCGATCCACCCCCGCGCCCCCCGCAGCGCCAGCAGCGAGAGGCCGATGAACTCGCGCTCCTCGCTCTCCAGCACCATCGATCGCGCCAGGTCGATGTCGTGCACGGCGATGTGCGCCGCGAGCTTTCGCTCGTCGAACTGCAGGTCGGCGAAATAGTCGCGATAGGCGAGCGACCACATGTCCGCCAGGTCAGCCCTGGAGTAGAGGCTGGCCGGCCGGAGGAGGACTCGTGTCTCGTGCGCCGGATGCATTCGAAGGAGCCATCTTCTATCTACGCGGATTTCGCCCGGAGTTTCATGAAATCTGTGTCGAACTCCGGGTGCGCCACGTTACAGATCGGTGTCGCCGTCACCGTCCTGTGTCCTTCGATCGGGGTTCATTCAGGGGCGCAGGACCGTCTCTTCCCGCCGCGGTCCCGTGGAGACGATCGAAACCCGCGTCTCGGTCTCCTCTTCCACCAGTCGGATGTAGTCGCGGGCGGCCTGCGGCAGCTCGTCGAACGAGGTCATCCCCGCCGTCGACCGTTTCCATCCCTTCAGAACCTGGTACTGCGGGTCGTATCCCTGCTCGTCCACGGTGCAGGCGGGGAACGTTCGCCACTCCCTGCCCCGAATGCGGTACGAGGTGCAGACCTGGATCTCTTCGAACTCGTCCAGCACGTCGAGCTTCGTCAGCGCGATGGCGTCGATGCCGTTCAGCATGGCCGCCGTCCGGAGCACCGGCAGGTCCAGCCAGCCGGTCCGGCGCGGGCGCCCGGTGACCGTTCCGAACTCGTTCCCCCGCTTCCGCAGATGATCGCCCTGCTCGCTGAAGAGCTCGGTGGGGAAGGACCCCCCGCCCACGCGCGTGGTGTAGGCCTTGGCCACCCCCACCACCTGGTGGATGTGCTTCGGCGCCACGCCGAGCCCGGTGCACACCCCTCCCACGATCGTGTTCGACGAGGTGACGAAGGGGTACGTCCCATGATCGACGTCGAGCAGCGCTCCCTGCGCTCCCTCGAACAGCACCCTCTTCCCCGCCCGGATCTGCTCGTTGATCAGCGCCGTCCCGTCCGTCACCCGGCTGGCCAGCGCCTCTCCGAAATGGATGCAGGCATCGAGCAGCTCACGCGGGTCGAAGGGCTGCTTCCCGTAGACGGTCTGCAGGACCTGGTTCTTTTCCGCGCAGGCGAACTCGATCTTCTCCCGGAGCACGTCGGGATCGAGGAGGTCGGCCACGCGGATGCCGTACCGGCTGACCTTCGTCTCGTAGGCGGGGCCGATGCCGCGTCCGGTCGTTCCGATCTTCGCCTTCCCGGCCGCTTCCTCGCGGGCCAGGTCGAGGGCGCGGTGGTAGGGGAGGATGACGTGGGCCGACTCGCTGATCTTGAGGTTCTCCTCGATGCGCACGCCGAGGGCCCGCAGCTTCTCCATCTCGTCGAGGAGGGCTTCCGGGTCGATGACCATCCCGTTTCCGAGAATGCAGAGCTTGTCGGGATGGAGGATCCCGGAGGGGATCAGGCGTAGCGCGAAGTGCCGGTCGGCGAACTTCACCGTGTGCCCGGCGTTGTGCCCCCCCTGGTAGCGCGCAACGACGTCGAACCGCTCGCAGAGGAGGTCGACGATCTTCCCTTTTCCCTCGTCACCCCACTGAGCGCCGGTCACGGCCACGTTGCGGATTTCGCCTGCCATTCGCGGCGCGGAGAGTAGCAAAAAGGTGTGGAAATTGCTCGATGAAACGGCACAGCGCTATAGTGGCCTTTCGGAGGAGACGGAGGCGATGGAAACAGAGAACATCACCGCGATTCCACAGCCCATCTACTCACCGGCTCCCGTTCCGGTCGAGCAGTTCGTCGACGGCATCCGGAAGCTTTCCGAGGAGATCATCACCAAGCAGAAGATCTACGATTACCTGGTCGCGTGGGAGATCCGCGCCACGGATCTCGAGCGCTACAGGAACTGGCTCCCCGATCGCCACACCCGGAACAAGGTGTTCCGCAACGAGATGATCGAGGTGATGGTGATCTGCTGGCCTGCCGGCTCCGTGACGCCGCTCCACACGCACAACGGCCAGCTCGGTTGGATGACCATGATCGAGGGGAAGCTGAAGGTCGAGAACTACCGGAAGGTCGACTGCAACCGCCCGGAGAACCAGCAGGTGGTCGGCCTCGACTGCCTCGCCGGCGCCACGCGCATCGTCATGGAGCATCTGCACGACGAGCTGGCCGTCCCCGGCGGCCCTCTCAACACCGTCGACAAGACGCAGACCATCCACCGCATTCTCAATCTCGCCGAATGGGACCAGCCCGCCGTCAGCATGCACGTCTACTCGCGCCCCATCGATTCCTGTGTCGTGTTCGACCTCGAGGCCCAGCATTGCTACCGGCGCGACCTGACGTACGACAACGAATGAGAACAGGGCTCGGGGCTCGGAGGGCCGGGGGGGCTTTCTCCTCCGCGCCCCGAGCCCTGAGCCCCGAGCCCTCCAAGGAGTGATCTCGATGTCCCTCTTGTCCACCCTGAGCGCCGAGCTCGACGCCATGGCCGGCTCCGGCACGCTCAAGCGCGAGCTTCCCCTCGAGTCGCCCCAGGGGGCGGTGGTCGAGGTGGAGGGGAAGGGCGAGGTCATCATGCTGACCTCGAACAACTACCTCGGCCTGGCCAATCACCCCGCCATCGTCGAGGCGGCGGAGAAAGCGGAGCGCGACTACGGCTACGGCCTGGCCTCGGTGCGTTTCATCTGCGGCACGCAGACCATCCACCGCCGCCTCGAGGCCCGCATCGCCGAGTTCTTCGGCACGGAGGACACGATCCTCTACGGCTCGTGCTGGAACGCCAACGAGGGCCTGTTCCAGACGGTGACCACGGAGAGCGACGCGCTCGTCTCCGACGAGCTGAACCACGCCTCGATCATCGACGGCATCCGGCTGGCGAAGGCGCGGAAGGAGCGATTTCGCAACCGCGACATGTCCGACCTGCGGCGTGCGCTCGAAGCGACGCGCGACGCGCGCAACAGACTCGTGATGACCGACGGCGTCTTCTCCATGGAAGGATCGCTCGCGCCGCTTCCGGAGATGGTCGAGCTGGCGCGGGAGTTCGACGCTTTCCTGGTCGTCGACGACTCGCACGGCACGGGGGTCCTCGGGCGGAGCGGGCGGGGAACGGCCGAGGAGCTCGGCGTTTTCGGAAGGATCGACGCCTACACCTCGACGATGGGGAAAGCCCTCGGCGGCTCGCACGGCGGGTTCACCACCGGGCCGCGCCGGCTCGTCGAGTATCTGCGACAGAAGTCGCGGCCGTACCTCTTCTCCAACACCCTGCCGCCGGCGGTGGTGATGGGCTCGATCGCCGCGCTCGATCTGCTGGAGAAGGACACCTCGCTGGTCACCCGTCTGCGCGAGAACACCGGCTACTTCCGGCGCGAGCTGAGCTCGAGAGGAATTCGGGTCCGCGAGGGCATTCACCCCATCGTGCCGATCATGATCGGCGACACGGCCAAGGCCATGGCCATGTCGGCGGAGCTGCTCGAGGGCGGTATCTTCGTCTCCGGATTCGGGTTCCCGGTCGTGCCGCAGGGTCAGGCCCGGTTGCGCTGCCAGATCAGCGCCGCGCACACGCGCGAGCATCTCGACCGGGCCATCGGGGCCATCGCCGGGGTGGTGGAGAAGTTCGGCGTGAGAGCGGGAGAATAGCGGCGGCCCTGAAATCGATACCATTCATCAGATGCGAACGTCATCCGACTCTTCGGCTCCGCGCCGTTACGGCTCCCTGCGGGCGGGCATCGAGGGCTTTCTGCGCTACCAGCGCGGCCTGGTCTGGAGCGAAGCCTCGCCTCGCGAGCGGCTCGACGCCCTCTCGGTCGCCGTGCGGCGTCTGGCCCTCGACGCCATGCGCGACAGCGAGCGCCGCTACCGCGAGCAGGACGCCAAGCGCGTCTACTACCTCTCCATGGAGTTCCTGATGGGGCGGACCCTCGGGAACACCCTGACCAACCTCGGCCTCTACGAAGAGGCCCGGGGGATTCTCTCCGAGCTCGGGGAAGACCTCGACGAGCTGGCCGGCCTCGAGCACGACGCCGCGCTCGGCAACGGCGGCCTCGGCCGCCTGGCGGCCTGCTTCCTCGACTCCATGGCCACGCTCGACTATCCCGGGTTCGGCTACGGAATCAACTACGAGTTCGGCCTCTTCAAGCAGACCTTCGTCAACGGCTACCAGCGCGAGAAGCCCGACCACTGGCTCATGGCCAGCTCACCGTGGCTGATCGAGCGCCTCGACGAGGCGGTGATCGTCCCCGTCTACGGCCACGTCGCGCATCTCGCCGACTCGAAGGGCGGCTACACCCCGAAGTGGGTCGATTACAGGGTGCTGGTGGGCGTGCCGCACGACATGCCCATCGTCGGCTACGGCGGCACGACCGTCAACTTCCTGCGGCTCTTCTCCGCGCGCTCCTCGGACGAGTTCGACGTCGGGATCTTCAACACGGGCGACTACATCATGGCCGTGCAGGACAAGCTGCAGAGCGAGGCCATCTCCAAGATCCTCTACCCCTCCGACCTGGCCGCGCAGGGGCGCGAGCTGCGGCTTCTGCAGGAGTACTTCCTGGTGGCCTGTGCCATTCGCGACCTGATGAAGCGATACAGGGAGAGGCACGAGTCGCTCGATCAGTTCGCGTCGAAGGTGGCCATCCAGATGAACGACACCCACCCGGCGCTCACCGTCGCGGAGCTGATGCGCACGTTCGTCGACCAGGAGCGGCTCCCATGGGAGCAAGCCTGGGCCCTCACCACCGCCACCCTCGGCTACACGAACCACACCCTGCTGCCGGAGGCGCTGGAGAAGTGGCCCACCGAACTGCTGGCGCGCGTGCTGCCCCGTCACCTGCAGATCATCATGGAGATCAACCGCCGCCTGGTGGCGGAGGTGGAGCGGCGCTTTCCCGGCGACATCAACATGCTGCAGAAGGTGTCGATCATCGCCGACGGCCAGGTGCGCATGGCCAACCTGGCCATGGCCGGGAGCCACTCGGTCAACGGCGTGGCCGCCCTGCACTCGAAGCTCGTGACCACGACCCTGGCCCCCGAGCTCTACCGGCTCTACCCCGAGAAGTTCAACAACAAGACCAACGGCGTGACGCCGCGGCGATGGCTGCTCCACGCCAATCGTCCCCTGGCGGCGCTGATCACCAGGTCCATCGGCGACGAGTGGATCACCGACCTGGACCGCCTGCGCCAGTTGGAGATGTTCATCGACGACCAGGCCCTCCTGGACCGGCTGGAGACCGTCAAGCGCCGGAACAAGGTGGCGCTGGCGCGCCTGTCGAAGGAGCTGACCGGCATCACCGTCGATCCCCTGTCGATGTTCGACGTGCAGGTCAAGCGCATCCACGAGTACAAGCGGCAGCTTCTCAACGCCCTGCACGTCATCCACCGCTACTGGCAGATCGTGGAGGACGGCAGCCTGCCGCTGCAGCCGCGGACGTTCGTCTTCGCCGGGAAGGCCGCCCCCGGTTATTTCATGGCCAAGCTGATCATCAAGCTGATCCATTCGATCGGCGAGGTGGTCAACGCCGATCCGCGCACGCGCGAGGTGCTGAGGGTGGTGTTTCTCCCCGACTACCGGGTCACGCTCGCCGAGGCCATCATGCCGGCGGCCGAGCTCTCCGAGCAGATCTCCACCGCCGGCAAGGAAGCCTCGGGGACGGGGAACATGAAGATGGCCCTCAACGGGGCGTTGACCATCGGAACGCTCGACGGCGCGAACGTGGAGATCCGCGACGAGGTTGGGGAGGAGAACATCTTCATCTTCGGCCTGCGGGCGGAGGAGGTGGCGGAGCTGGTGACGCGCTACGACCCGCAGTGGTACATGGCCCACAGCCGCTCGGTGCGGCGGGTGGTCGACTCCATCGCCGCCGGGCACTTCTCCCGCGGCGACAAGGACCTGTTCCGGCCGATCGTGGCCAAGCTCCTCTCCATGCGCGACGAGTACGTCCACCTGGCGGACCTGGAGTCGTACATCGATGCGCAGGAGCGCGTGGACATCGCCTACCGCGACCGCCGCGCCTGGCTGCAGAAGTCGCTCACCAACATCGCCCGGATGGGGAAGTTCTCCGCCGATCGCACCATCCGCCAGTACGCCGCGGAGATCTGGAACATCCGCCCCGCCGTGGTCGGCAACTTCGCCCACGCCGCGCTGCTGGAGTGAACTGTGTCATCCCGAGCTGCTTCACCGGCGCCGGGCGCCGCAGAGCCTTCTCCCCCGCCTCCGGCGGGGGAGAAGGTGGCCGAAGGCCGGATGAGGGGGTTCCTCGTGAATCCGAGGGCCCTCACCCGGCGCTTCGCGCCACCCTCTCCCGCAAGCGGGTCCCGCAAAGCGGGAGAGGGCCCTGCCGTTACGTGGACCTCCTGCACATCCACAGCACCGGGATCCCCGTGCAGACCACCGCCAGGCCCACCATCGATCCGATCCCCGTGTACATGATGCTCGAGTAGAGCAGGTACGCGCAGACGATCGCGAAGAGGATCGGTGTCAGCGGGTAGAGCGGGACGGCGAACGGGCGCGGGGCGGGGTCTTTGCGGCGCAGGCGGATCAGCGAGAGGGTCGTCAGAAGGAAAAAGAGCCAGAACACCGGCGCCGAGTAGTCCACCATGGTCTCGAATCCCCTGCGCTGGACCGCGCCGAAGACGATGAGAAGGATGATGATCGCCAACTGCAGGAGGAGCGCGTTCACCGGGACGCTCCCGCCCTCGCGCCACCGTCCGAGCGCGGAGAGGAGCCGGAAGTCGCGCCCGAGGGCGTAGGTCGTCCGCGCCCCGGTGAAGATCATGGCGTGGATCGACGCCAATGCGCAGGCGACGACCAGAAGGCTGACGAGCACCGCACCGCGGTCGCCGGCCACCAGGCGAATCAGGTCGGCCGCCACAGCCTGTGATCCCGCCATCCCGTCGGTGCCGAGGCCGTAGATCATCGCCACGTTGAGCAGCAGATAGATCGAGGCGATGATGCCGATGCTCAGCAGCAGGACGCGGATCACGTTTCGCCGCGGGTTGTACAGCTCCGCGGAGACGAAGGCGGCCTCGTTCCACCCGCCGTAGCTGAGGAGCACGAAGACCATGGCCAGCCCGAAACCGCTGGCGGACATCGGCTCGAGGCGCGCCATCGGCTCGTCGATCCGCTGCACGAATGCGGCGGAGGCGATCAAAAGGATCAGTCCGGCGATCTGGACCGCGGTCATCAGGCGCTGTCCCGCCCGCGAAGAGCGCACGCCGATCAGATGGATCGTCGTCAGGCTGATCACCGCCGCGGCGGCATAGATCGCGGGCGAGTGAGCGCCGAGGCGGTAGATCTGCGACGCGTAGTCCCCGAAGACGAAGGCGATCAGGGCGATCGATCCGGTCTGGATCACCGTGATGCGCGCCCACCCGTAGAGAAACGAGGGGTTCCGGCCCCAGGCGCGGTGCAGGTAGTGGTAGTCGCCGCCGGCGTCGGGGTACGCCGAGGCGAGCTCCGCGTAGCACAGCGCACCGATCACCGAGATCAGCGCGCCGAGCAGCCAGACGGCCATGATGTTCGCGGCGCTGCCGGCGTTGGCCGCCACCAGCGCCGGCGTCTCGAAGATCGCCGACCCGATGACGATGCCGATGACGATGGCCACGCCGTCGGCGA
>DATLEX010000184.1:0-24942 GCA_035525045.1 Thermoanaerobaculia bacterium
CCGCCGCGTGAAGATCGGAAACTTCGTCGAGACGAAGAAAGCGGTCTTCGGCGACGGCGCCAAGGCCTCGCACCTCTCCTACATCGGCGACGCCGAGGTCGGAGCGGACGCCAACATCGGAGCCGGGACGATCACCTGCAACTCCGACGGCGTCCGCAAGCACCAGACCGTGATCGAGGAGGGCGCCTTCATCGGCTCCGACACGCAGCTCGTCGCGCCGGTCCGCGTGGGGAAGGGCGCCTACGTCGGCGCCGGATCGACGATCACCAAGGACGTCCCCCCCGACGCGCTGGCCCTGAGCCGCACTCCGCAGAAGATCGTGAAAGGGTGGGCGGTGAAGAAACGGGAGAAGTGAAACCGGGGCTCGGGGCTCGGGCTCGGGCTCGGGCTCGGGCCCGGGAAGGACCGATGGAACGCATCGCACAGATGCTGACCAAATTGATCAAATCCCGCCGCCCGACCGAGTGAGCCACCCGTGCCCGCGCCCGAGCCCGCGCCCGTGCCCGGCTTTTGGCGTTGAACTCTGAGAGACGCACTCATCTTCTCTCCAGATCGAGCCTCATCCTTCCGAAGTCGATCACGACGTGAAAGTTCTTCAGGAAGTTCTCGCCGATGATGCCGACGGCGCGCTCGTTCTCGCCGCCGCTGTACATCGGCAGGGTCCTGAAGGTGCCGGCCCACTTGTCGACGCCGATCTCGACGTCCTCGATCTTCGCGCCGCTTTTCCTGGCGCCGCCCAGGCCCTGGAGCGTGGCGGTGTGGATCCGGGGGGCGAAGAAGTCGATGGGCATCGCCGCCAGTTGGGACTCGTTCAGGTACGTCACCTCGCTGCCGGTGTCGAGCACGAACATGTACCAGCCGCGTTTCTGGATCGTGCCGCGGACGACGGGCCGGAAGTTCTCGAAGAAGAGGTTCTGATCCTCGGCGGGGCGGCGGTCGAGCGAGGTCAGGCGGGTGAGGGTCAGGCGGGCGCGGGCGAAGTCGATCTCGATGCGGAACTCCTTCAGGAGGTTCGCCCCGAGGAGGAAGTCCATGGCGAACTCGCGGTTGCCGGTGATGAAGAAGCGCATCTTCTCGTCCGGCATGACGGCCACGGGGACGTTCCGCACGGTGACCAGCCCGAGGTGGACCGCGTCGAGGATGGCGAACCGGACCGCGATCGGCTCGCCGAGGAGGCCGTAGAAGGTGCCGGTTGCCACATCGAGCCGCCGCGGCGAGATCGTGCGTTCCAGCCGCTCGGAGATGATGGAGAGGGCCGCCCCGGAGTCGAGGATGGCCGTGACGGGCTGCGCGGCATCGTTGATCCGGACCTCGATGCGCGGCACGTCGGGCCGGCCGATGGCCAGCCCGAGCACGTCCCGCGACGCGCCGGTGAACTGATGGACCGGCACCTCGCGCAGGGCGCGAAGGTAGTCCATGTGCCACTGCACCACCTGCAGCCCGTGCTGCGAGGCGGTCTCGGCCCACTCCAGCGCGGTGGCGAAGTTGTGGGTCATGGAGTCGGCCTGCGAGAGCAGCCAGGCCGCCTCCGCATAGAGGTTCGGCGGCGGTTTCAGCGCCAGCGCCGCCCGGATGTGGCGGCGCGCGGCGTCATACCTGGCCGCCGCCACCTCGGCCCGGGCCAGGGCGATCAGGTCGGCGGCGGACTGTCGCGCTCGCCCCTCGATCACCGGCGCCATCTCCAGGGCCCGGAGGTAGTCGGCCTTGCGGAGCATGCCGTGGATGTCCGTGCCGCGATCGATCCGTGTCGGCAGGATCGCGAGCGGCGCGATCGACACGTCCGAATAGAGCGCGCATCCGGCGAGTCCAACGAGCAGCAGGAGCAGGATGGCGCGCATGGAGTGGGGCGCGGGCGGCCACGCCCGCAGTGACGCCGATTTTAACCGTCCGTCGCGGGCGCACCTGACTGCGCTCCAGTTTTGTCACACGCTGCGAGCAGGCGTTTTCCGGACCAGGATTCCGAGCTCGCGGATCTGGTAGGCGAGTGCCTGGCGCGACATGTTCAGGAGAGCGGCCGCGCGGTTCTGGTTGCCCGCGGCTTCCAGCAGCGACTTCTCGATCAGGTCCCGCCTGAACCGGGCCACGGCGTCCTGATACGAGCCCGCCATCACCCGCGCCGGCACGACAACGCGCAGGCGCTCGGGCAGATGCTCGATGGCGATCTCCCGCGCCTCGCCGGCCATGGCGTGCGCGGCGCGGACGGTGTTCTGCAGCTCGCGCACGTTGCCCGGCCACCGATAGGAACGGAACAGCGCCTCGACGTCGGGGGAGATCGCCAGCGGGCCGCCGCGATGCCTGGACCTCTCCTCGGCCAGGAAATGGCGGGCCAGCAGCAGAACGTCGCCTCCGCGATCCCGCAGAGGCGGCAGCGGAACCTCCACCCCGCGGACGCGGTAGTAGAGGTCCTCGCGGAACCGCCCCTCGTCGACCGCCGACTCGAGGCGCCGGTTCGTCGCCGTGATGATCCGGACATCGGAGTTGCGGTTGCCGCTGTCGCCCACCCGCCGGAACTCGCCGTCCTGCAGAAACCGGAGGAGCTTGGCCTGGGCGAGGAGGGGCATCTCGCCGATCTCGTCGAGAAAGAGCGTTCCGCCGTCGCAGGTCTCGATCAGCCCGGCGCGGTCGCGGTCGGCGCCGGTGAACGCGCCGCGCACGTGTCCGAACAGCTCGCTCTCGATCAGATTCTCCGGCAGCGCCGCGCAATTCACCGCCAGGAAGGGTTTGTGCCGGCGCGAGGACTCGCGGTGGACCGCCCGCGCCACCAGCTCCTTCCCCGTTCCCGACTCGCCGAGGATGCAGACGGCCACGTCGCGACGCGCGACGCGGTTCACCATCTCGAACACCCCACGGATGGCCGGCGACTCTCCGACGATGCCGTGCGCGCCGGCCGGCCGCGACGAAGGCGTGGCCTCGTCGGGCTCCACGAGGCGCCTCAGCCGGTGATTCTCGGCGCGCATGCGGAAGACCGCGGCGACGGCCTCGCGCAGCGGTGGGGACCACTTCCCCGAGTCGCCGATGTACAGCAGCTCGCGGTTGCTGCAGGCAATCCAGTCGGCGCTTCCTTCGCCGGCCACCCGGTCGAGCTCCCCCTGCGAGATCTCCAGGCTCCCGTCCACCGTCCAGTGTCCCAGCCGGTTCCGCGTCGCGTAGGCCCACGGCAGGCGCCCGAACGTGTCGCGAGCGAAGGGAAACTCCGCCGTCGCGGCGATCCGCAGGATCTCGGTCTCCTGCGGGGCGACCGGGGTGGGCGCGGTGGCGATCTCGACTCCGAGATGCCGCGCCAGGCGTCCGGCCTCCTCCGTTCGGCCGCGGGCGAGGGCCGATCGCATCATCTTCAGCTCTTCGGATCGCGTGGAAGGGGTTGGAATGGCGGCGCCGCCATCGCTCTCCCATCGGGCCAACGCCAGGTTGAAGGGGAGATCAGGGGTGAGCGAGCCGTGTCCGGCGCGCCGGGCCAGGAGGCGGTGGCGGTCCGTCAGCTCCCGGTTTCCGCTCCCGCCGGTGGAGCGCAAGGGCTCGGGGCGGTGCTCGATCGCGTTCACCTCGTCGAAGATCAGTGCGGCCGCCTCGCGGATCTGCGGCAGGAGCTGCTCGCGCTCGAGCGTCTGCTCCGCGAGCCGGCGCGCTTCGCCGAAACGCCCCCGACAGAAATCGAGGTGCGCTTCGAGAAGCTTCAGCTCGAAGAGGCGGGCCGCATCGTTCGTGGAGGAGTAGTAGTGCCGCAGGCGGTCGAGCGTCGCGGAGGCCGCGCTCCAGTGTCCCTCATCGGCGGCCAGGTAAGTCAGCGTGAAGAGAATCCCCGCCGCGGCGCGATCGCCCTGCGTCTCCTCGACCAGGGTGAGGGCCTCGAGACCGAGCACGCGCGTCTCCGGCCAGCGGCCGGCGGAGAAGGCGGCGAAGACGAGGTCGAGCCAGGCATCGATCCGCTCCACCGGCGAACGGGCCAGGCCGAGCGCATCGCGCGCCAGTTGCTCCGCCGATGCGAAGTCGGAGTCGGTCAGGGCCCGGTAGGTCAGAAAACGAGCCGCCAGGTAGTGATGGCGGCTCGTCCATGCGGGGTCGAAGGCCTCCTCGTTCTCGAGCGCGAGCAGCGACCCCTCGTACGAGCTCCGGACGAGCTCCTCGTCATCCGAAGGCGCGGCCCGGCGCAGGGCCATCGCGGCCTCCGCGTATCGTCCCGCCACACGGAGAAGCTCGCAGCGCAGGATCTCCGCCTCGAACCCGCCACGGGGAACCCGCTCGAGCCGCGCCAGCGCCGTTGCGTAGTCGCCCGCGCGCCGGTCACAGCGCGCCAGAAGGATCTCCTGCTCCTCCGGATCGAGCCGCGCGGCCATCGCCGCGGCATCCCGATACCGGCCGCAGTCGACGAATGCGTGACCGAGTCGCTGCGCCAGACGCGGCGTGAGGGAAGAAGGCAGCACGCGTGATAGGAGATCGACGACGTGCTCCGCGCCCCTCCACTGGAAGGACTCCAGGATGGCGATCCCCTCGTCCACGTCACCGGCCTCGATGAGGAGAAACGGCGCGCGCTCGTCGCCGGCGGCGGCCGCCGCAGCGCGGCAGAGCGTGGCCCGCGAGCCGGCGGGGACGTGCGCCGCGCAATGCTCGCGAACCGCTTCGTTCTCGAAGCAGTACGCGTCGCCCTCGAGCCTGGTCAGGCCCGGAACGCAGAGCTCATCGAGAGGCTGCTCGAACAGAAAGTCGGCGAGAAACGCGGAGGCGACCTGCGCGGGTGTACGCATCCCCAGAAAGGCCAGCGCGGCGATGTACGAGCGTTTCGGCTCCGGGATGGAGACGAACAGGTCGCCGGCCGGGACTTCACCCGCGGCCAGGTAGCGGCGGTAACCGTCCGATTCGACGAAGCTCTCGATCCACGGGCGCGGGTCCGCCGTCGCCGCGAGGCGTTCGTCCAGCGCTTTCCGCGCTGCCAGGCGCGGCGCCAGAACGAACCACCGCGTCGCCGGCACCTCGCCCCTCTCGGCGGCGAAGAGCCACGTCGCCGTGCCGAGCGCACTGGCGATCTCCACCACGCGGCGCGACCCGACGTCGATCTTCGCTCCGACCACCACCACGTGCCGCCCCTCGGCCAGACGGGCCGCGACCCGTTCCGCCACCGCGGCCTCCGTCTCGCTCGAGCCGGGCAGCGACTCGTCGACCGCGGCGAGAGCCCCGTATCGATGAAGTGGAAACTCGCACCCGGCGCTGATCAGCGTGGCCGAAGGATCGAGCGCCGCCAGCAGCGCCGTCGCTTCGAGCAGCCCGCGGTCCGACCAGGTCAGCTTCCCCACCGAGCCCGCCCAGATCTCGCGCAGCAGATCGGCGCCGGGCGAGAGCACCTCTCCCGTCGCGCTGCGGCGCATCCATCGCAGATCGACCGCGGCGTCACGGCTCAGAATCTCGTCCACCTCCACGTACGCCGTCTCGGCCCGGGCCCATGACTGCCGGAAGAGCGCCAGCGGCGGGGCGCCGATCGCATCCGCGAACTCCTGAATCAGCGAGAGGACCGGCGGTGCCGCGCCGGCATCGGTCGCGCGCGCGCCGACGCGGATCAGGCGGCAATCCGCTCCCCGCTTCCGTGCGATGGCCCACTCGCGCAGGTCGAGCCCGCCGTCCGCCAGTCCGGCGAACTGCAGAAAGGCCTCATGCGCCGCGAACTGCGCCACGAGCGAGAGCCGGTCCCGGCTCCCGAGGTCCCGCGCCGCGCTCAGCGGCGTCGCGGGGAGCGAGACCGGCGGTCCCGCCGCGTCGTACCACGGCAGCGAACAGTGCCGGAGCGTGGCGATGGCGGCCACACCCCAGCCGAACGACTCGGCCGGCGATACGAGCAGCACCTCGCCGGTGCGGCGTGAAGCCCCTCTCATGGCCACGCTATAGGAGACCCCGGCGGGCCCATTGCCCGACCCCTAAAAACGGAACCTCGTAGAATACGCGCCGCCTCATGACCGACGCCGACATCGCAGTCGAAGCCGCCCGCCGCGGCGCGGCCGTCCTCCTCCGCTACTGGCAGCAGCTCGGAAAGGAAGACGCCGCCGTCAAGTCGCGCCACGACTGGGTCTCCAACGCCGACCGCGAAAGCGAGACGGCCATCGTCGATTGCATTCACGAGCTCTCCCCCGGCGACGCCATCCTCGCCGAGGAAGGGGGTGCCGCGGCAGGCACGAGCGACCGCACCTGGATCATCGATCCGCTCGACGGGACGTCGAACTATCTGCAGCACTTCCCGATTTGGTCGGTCTCGATCGGCCTGCGCGCGGGGAACGAGGCGGCGGCCGGCGTCATCTACGAGCCGCTGCGCGACCTCTTCTTCACCGCCGAGCGCGGCGCGGGCGCGTTCCGCAACGGCGAGCGGATGCGCGTCTCCACGCAGGAAGGCCTCGAGGGGTCGTTCCTCGCCACCGGCTTCCCCTTCCGCGCGCAGGAGTACGTGGCGGTCTACGTGAAAATCTTCGAGGACGTCATCCGGGTGGCGAAGGGGGTGCGGCGCGCGGGCTCGGCGGCGCTCGACCTCGCCTACACGGCTGCGGGGATCTTCGACGGATTCTTCGAGCTGCATCTCGCTCCGTGGGACGTCGCCGCCGGCGCGCTGCTCGTCACGGAGGCGGGCGGGGTTGTCAGCGACTTCTCCGGCGGAGACGGCTGGTTCGAGCGGGGGAACATCATCGGCGCGCCGCCGGCCGTGCATCGGGAGCTGCTGCGCGTCATCGGCCGCCACGTTTCCGAGGCGCAGCTCGACCGGCGCAACGCGGCTCGCAGCCCTCTTCCCGGGAACTGATGGCCGAGACGCTTCCCCCCGCGTTCTACCTGCGCGAGACCGTCGCCGTGGCGCGAGCCCTTCTCGGCTGCGTGCTGTGGCGGCGCAGCGGCCGCACGCTCCTCGCCGGCCGGATTGTCGAGGCCGAGGCCTACCTCGGCGCCAACGACCCCGCCAGCCACGCCCGGCGCGGGCTCCGCACCGAACGGAACGCGTCGATGTATCTCGAGGGAGGGCACGCCTACGTCTACTTCACCTACGGGATGCACTGGTGCCTGAACGTCGTGACGCAGGAGGCCGGCACGGCCGAGGCGGTCCTCCTCCGCGCCGTCGAGCCGGTGAAGGGAATCGATCTCATGCGCAAGCGCCGGCCGAAAGCGAGACGCGACTACGACCTGACCAACGGCCCGGGGAAGATCTGCATGGCGATGAACATCGACCGGAAGCTCGACGGCGAGCGGCTGGACGGGAACCGTCTCTCCATCACCGCCCGCGACATCGCCGTCTCCGACGAGGACATCGTGGTCACGCCGCGGATCGGCGTCGAGAACTCGGGCGACGCCGCGGCTTGGCCGCTGCGATTCTTCCTGCGCGGCAACCGATACGTTTCGGCATACAGGAACCCCGAAAGGGCGTAGCGCGGCGAGGGGGATCCTTCGCCGTCTTCGCGGCTCAGGATGACACGGTTATGATCGATCATTTCCGCACCGTCGCCACCCGCTGCGAGCTCCGCCAGAAGATCGAGCGATCGGAGTTCCTCGGCATCGCCTTCCCGGCGGCCACGGACGAGGCGTTCTTTTCCGCCCTCTCGCAGATCGGAAAACGGCATTTCGACGCCACGCATCACTGCTGGGCCTTTCGCCTCTTCGACAAAGGGACGCTCCGGTCGCGGAGCTCCGATGCCGGCGAGCCGCCGGGAACGGCCGGCCGCCCGATCCTCTCCGCGATCGAGGCCGCCGCCCTGCTCGACACGGCCGTGGTCGTGGTGCGCTGGTTCGGAGGAGTGAAGCTCGGGAGCGGCGGCCTCTCGCGAGCCTATCGCGACACCGCGGCGAAGGTCCTCCAGACCGCGCAGACCGTCGATCGCTACGTGACCGAGCGCTTCACCGTCGTCGTCCCCTTCGACATGCTCAGCGTCGCCCACCGTCTCGCCGACCCGCCGGCGGTGGTGCTCGCCGGCCAGGAGTTCGCGGAGCGCAACGAATTCCGCTTCGACGTCCGTCTGAGCCGCGCCGGCGAGCTGGCCCGCGCGCTCGACGAGCGCCGCCTCGCCTACACCCGCGACCCTACTCCTCGGCTACGGTAGTGCGCGCGATGCGATCGCCGGTCCGGTTCCTTCCGGCCAGCACCAGCAACAGCTCGAGCAGGTTCCAGACCGGGATGATCAGCGGCGTGTTCCGGATCGCCGAACGGACATATCCGCATCCTCTGCCGCCGGGGCTGATCGTCCGGAGGCCGAGGATCTGCTTTCCTGGGGAGCGGCCGCGGAAGCCGTCGCGGAAGAGGATCGCGAAGACGAGGACCGCCAGCGCAACCCACCAGACGATCTGGATGGCCTTCACCGAGCCGCCGATCCAGGCCATGGCATAGCTGATGCCCGAGGCGGGGAGAATCAGCAGGAGGGAGATGAAGAGGGCGTCGATCAGAAACGCGGCCACGCGAAGGAGGGTGGTCTGGTAGGTGTTGGCCATGTTATTTGTGGTGAGATTTGAAACCCCGTCCGGCCGCGACCGTATCAACCGGATGGTGCGTCAGATGAACATCCGATCGAGGTCCGTTTATTTGCTGGGCGCCGCCTTGCTCCTGTCGGGATGCGTGGCGGGAGAGCGGCACCGCGTCACCGTGACCCGCGAGTGGCCCGCCGCGGGGATCGAGCGGGTCGAGGTCCGGGGGGTCAACGGCGGCCTGCGTGTCGAGGCCGCCGATACGGATCGGGTGAGCCTGGTGGCGAAGGTCAAGGCGCGGGGGATCGCGCCGAGGCAGGGCGAGAACCGCGGCTACTTTTCCACCGAGATCTCGGGAAACACGCTCCGCATCGAGCAGAAGAAGCGAATCGTGCGGGTGAGCTTTCCCTTCCGGATCGGGAGCCAGTTGGAGATCGACTACGCGCTGCGCGTGCCGCGGCGCCTGGCGCTCGACCTCACCACGGTCAACGGGCGGATCGCCACGCGAGGGATGTCGGGCGATGCGCGGCTGCGGAGCGTGAACGGCGCGATCGACGCCGAGGTGGCCGGAACCGAGGGGTTGCAGGCACAGACGGTCAACGGGCGGATCCGCGCCTCCTTCACCGACGACTTCCGCGGCGCGCAGCTCAAGACCGTCAACGGGAGCGTCCAGGCCGTGCTGCCGGCATCGGCCTCGTTCACCTGCGATCTGGCCCAGGTCAACGGCGACTTCGAAGCGTCGTTCCCGCTGAGCATCCATTCGCATCCCGGACGGAGGCGCGTCTCGGGCGAGGTGAACAGCGGGCGGTATCAGTTGAAGATCACCACGGTGAACGGCAGCGTTCGTCTGCAGCACGCCGAGCCGGCCGCGCCGCCGGAACCGCCCGATCCTCCGGTGGCGCCGGCACAGCCGGTCAGTTGACGGTCTCGCCGACCCGCGCGTAGTGGAGCTCTTCCTGGGGCCAGCGCTCCTGCAGAACGCGCTCGAAGTGCGGCCGGACCAGGCGCTCGTAGCGCTGCTCGAATCCGGGATGGAGCTCCACGATGGCCTTCCGCGCGCAGTCGACCAGGCAGCGGGCCTCGCGGTGCGAGACGGCGCTGTCGCTGCTGATGAGGTTGTGGGTGAGCTCCACGATCATGCGAATGCGACGGAGGCGCCGGCGGGCTACGTGCGCGGAGCGAGGCTCCAGGGCTGGTTCCGTCTCGAATTTCGGCATCGTCGGCTCAGGGCGGGAAACGCCGGGCCTGATGGGGGCATTCCGGCAAGTCGGTTACAACTGGCTCAGGCGTGCTCGCGGTCGCCTTCGGCCCAGATCTCTTCCGCCAGGGAGGGGTCGATCTGCGAGTCGTAGTAGCGGACCGCCGCGCGCGCAACGGCCCACGTGACGGCGTAGTTGACGGCGCAGCCCGAGACCATGCCGGCGAGCGGAACGAAACGCGCCAGGCGGTTGCGGGTCAGCCTCGCGCCGATCTTCCTGGCCATGATTCCGCTCTCGGCAGAGCCGATCACGGCGGCGAGACCCTGCTTCCCCAGGCCGGCGCCCGACGTGTAGGCGAGGCACGACAGCGCCTCGGCGAATCGCTCCTGTCCCGACGGCTCGTGCCCGTAGATCATGGCGATCCCCACGATCATCCGGAACTGCTGGAACGTCAGGTAGGCCAGGTCGGCGCCGAGCGTGCCGATGGCCAGCAGGCCCGCCGCCGGCAGGCCGCTCACCGCCCCCGCCGCCGCGCAGCGGATGGCGGTACGGCGCGCCAGAGCGCGGGCGTGCTCCGCCGCGTCGTAGGAATCGCCCGCCGCGGCGCGCATCTCGGCGATCTCGCGGCGGAGCTTCTCCCTGTCGACCTCCTCGAAGAGGGCGTGGAACACGTCCTCGAGCATCGAGTCGGCGCGGCGCCTGAGCATTCGGACTCTGCCCATGGTCTCGTCCGTGATTCTACGAGCGGCATCGCCCGGCAGATGCACAGGCTGTGCGAATTCGGCGTGAACGGTCATTCCTTCTTCGAGCCTGTCGAGGCGGCGGCTCCCGGCTTGCTCTCGCCCTTCGATTCCGATCCCTGCGAGTCGCCCTTCGACTCGCTCTTCCTGCCGCTCGCGTAATCGGTCTTGTAGAAGCCCGACCCCCTGAACTGAATGGCCGGCGAAGAGAGGAGCTTGCGCATCTCCCCGCCGCACTTGGGGCAGTGGGCATAGGGAGGGTCCGAGATCCGCTGAAGGATCTCCACGCGTTCGCCGCACTGCCGGCACTCGTATTCGTAGAGGGGCATGGCTCTCGCTCCCCCGTGCGTAACAGGCCGGCGCCGAGGCTGATTTCAGAGAGCCGCGGCTCAGAGTCCGGAGGGGGCCTCGGAGTTGGTCTCCGCGGCGAACACTTCCCCGTCGCGGAAGTAGACGCCGGCCACGCCTCCCGCCGTGGTGCGGTAGTACCACGCCTCGACGGTCGCGCCGCGGGCCCGTTTCTTCACCGTCCAGCCGGGGATCGGCTTTCCGAGCAGGCCCGCCACGTCGCGGTGCGACATCCCTTTCTCGATCTTCTCGAGCTTCTCGATGGAGACGGCCAGCCGGTCGGCGGCGAGGGCGAGTCCGCGGCGGGCGTCCTCGTTCCCGTCGTCATGGGCGAGCACGGCCCGATAGAAGCGGATGGCGTCCTGGTACCGGCCGAGGGAGGCCAGCTCGTCGGCGAACTCGAGCTGGATCCGGCGGTAGACCTCGCGGGCCCTGCTGTGGTCGGGGTGCCGGCGGACAAACGCGGCCAGCGAGTCGGCGTACGCCTGCTTGTGCACGGGCGAGGCCTCGTCGGCAACGGCCGCTTTCTTCTGCTCGAGCACCTCGCGCCACTCCGATTGCCGGTCCGGCTGCGCCGGTTCGCGGGCGCAGGCGGCGGCGAGGACGACGAGGAGCAGCGGCGGAACGCGGCGCATCGATGGAAAAGGTAGCACAGTGCCTTTGTTCTATAATCGCGCGGCCGGTTTCAGCCTGAGGCAAGCTACGGGAAGTGGAGGATTTATGGCCGGGAAGGGCGACGAGGTCGCAAGCTCGATCGACGCGCAGGTCCGCGAAGCCGTCGAGAAGCTGGTGGGAGAGATCCGTTCGTCGGTCGAGGACATTCGCGAGGCCGTCGATCAGCAACTGAAGGCAGCCCTGCAGAGCGTTCAGGCGGACGTCAACTCGATGTCCTTTCTCCCGCAAATCAAGCGAGCGATCGACGACCTCCAGGGCGTTGCCGCGGAGGCCGCCCCGGCACGCACCAACTCCGACACGCTCAAGCGGGCCATCCAGACCGTGGAGAGGGGGAAGTCACAGGTCGACGTCCTCAATTCGCTGCTCGAACAGGCGGTACAGTTCGGCTCGCGCGCCGCGCTGCTCATCCTTCGCGGCGATACGTTCAGCGGTTGGAAAGGCCTCGGCTTCTCCGCTCATGGCGGGAACGACGAGAACATCAAGCGCTTCAACGCCGCGCCCGGACTCGTCCCGCAGCTCGACGAGGTCCTCCGCCAGGAGCACGTGGTGGAGTGGGACGGAGCGAGTCTGGCCACGCGCTTGGGCGTCGGGGCCCCCGAACGCGCATTCCTGGTGCCAATGGTGATCAAGGACAAGGTCGCCGCGACCGTCTATGTCGACGCCGTCGGAGAGGATGCCGGCAGACTCGATCGCAGCTCCATCGAGCTGCTCGTCTTCACGACCGGGCTCCTCGTCGACACGCTGGCCATCCGCAAGAAGATCCCCTCGCCGACTCTCAGCCAGGGACCGAGCGCTCCCCCGCCGCGCGCGGCGGCACCGCAACCGGAGCAGGCGGCTCCGCCGCAGTCCGGCGCGACGGTGGCCTTCAGCGCGGCGCAGATGCGCGAGATGGTCAGCGCGGCCACGCCGGCGGCGCAGCCCCCGAAGCCGCCGCCACCGAAGCCGCCGCCGGCGCCGGCGTTCGAGCCCCCCGCCGGCGTGCCAGGCGGCGAGGGACGGCCCAGCACACAGTTCGTTCCCCCCAGCGGTGTGCGCCGCGGAGCGGCCCCCGCCGGCCCGCCCAGCGAGGAAACCAAGAAGCACGACGAAGCGCGGCGGTTCGCGCGCCTGCTCGTTTCGGAGATCAAGCTCTACAACGAGCCGAAAGTGGAGCAGGGGCGCAAGAGCAGGGATCTGTACGAGCGGCTGAAGGAAGACATCGACCGCAGCCGCCAGATGTACGACGAGCGCATCTCCGAAGACGTCCGGAAGGCGTCCAACTACTTTTACGATGAGCTCGTCCGGGTCCTCGCCGAAGGCAACGCCGACCTTCTCGGTCTGTAAGAACGCCCTCGGACACGAGCTGGCAGTTCATTCGCACGGGCGGTCGCCGTGTTGATGCAGGCGCTGAGACGGAAGTGGGGTCTGGTCGCGGCGGGCGTGCCGGTGGTGGTGGCGCTCGTCTTCGTGGGCGCCTGGTACGCCTGGCAGGTGGCCGGGCGGCGCCCCGCCGCCGAACAGCCGTCGGAGCCCGCAGCGCCGCCCGATCTGGAGAAACTCCGAACCGCCTTCCGCGCCGGCGTCGACGCCCTGCACAGAAACGACGCCGCCGAGGCAGTCCGTCAGCTCTCCTCGTTCGACTTCGGCTCCCGCGCCGTGGAGGAGTACCGGCTCTACTATCTCGCCAGCGGGTATCAGGGCGTCGGCAACGTCAACGCCGCGCGGCAGACGCTGGCCCGCCTCTGGGCCCGCTCTCCCCGGCTCGTGCACGCCACCGACGTTGGATTCAGCCTGGCGAACCTGCAGCTTCAGCGCGGCGCGCTGCGTCCGGCGGCCGGCATCTACCAGACCATCGCCGTCCGGACCGACGCTCCGGCCGTCGCCGGTACGGCGCGGTGGCAGGAGCTCGAGACCCGATTCACCACCGGCGAGATTGCCGCCGTCTTCGACGCGGCGCGCCTGATCACCATCCGCAGCCCGCGAGCCCCGCAGGTTTCCGACGCCATCGAGATCATGCGCAGCCTCACCGCCACGCCGGCACCGGAGCCGCTGGCGCTCACTCACGCCGATCGCCTGGAGCGCGCCGTCTCGCTCATGCGTGACGGCGATCCGAAAGAGGCCCTGATCGAGCTCGACGCACTCGCACTCGACGCCCCGCAGTCGTTGCGACATCCCATCGACCTCAATCGGGGGCTCGCGCTTCACCACATGCGCCGGTTCGAGGATTCCAACAAGGTGCTCGATTCACTCGGCGGCAGCTCCTACCGGTACGCCATCCCGGCGCTGTACCACAGCGCCAAGAACTATCGCACCCTCTCGGCGGCCATCGACCCAAGCGTGACCAAGACCGTCAAGGAGAAGAGGAAGGTCGGCACCATGAAGGTGAGGGTCGGGAAGGGAAAAAAGGCCAGGACGGTCACCAGACCGAGATACCGCACCGTCACGAAGACGGTGAAGCTCGTCGACCTGGCCAAAAAGGAGAAGAAGGAGCGTTATGCCAGTCTCTATTCGGAGCGGCTTCGCGATCTCCTTCAGTTGCCGCTCGCCGACCCGGTCCGGCTGGAAGTTCTGAACGCGATCATCGCGCTGGCGCAGGAGAAGAACCAGGACGAGTACCTGCAGGAGCTCGTCCCCCAGGTGATCGCCCTCGACGCCGGGGCCGATCCCGCGCTGCAGCATTTCTGGAACAAGGCGTGGGCCGCCTATTCCCGCGGCGACTTCGGGGAGGCCCGCCCGCTGTTCCGGTTCATCGCCGACACCTATGCCTCGGTCAACATCCGGCGGCAGTGCGACTACTGGTTCGCCCGCACCATCGAACGGCAGGGGGAGACCGAGCAGGCCGCCGCCATCTACCAGCGGCTCGCCTCCGCGCCGTACGCCGACCTCTACGCGCAGCACGCCGTGGCCCGCGGCGCGACCCGGACGGAGCTGAGATCGAATCCGCTGACGCAGGAGCGGCCCGACTGGCGCGACATCGCCGAGAAGGAGATGCCGAAGGAGCTCCGGCTGGCCTACGAGCTGACCGCGCTCTCCGCTTATCGCGACGCGCGACTCGAGGTCCAGAAGAACCTCTCCCGCGAGAATCAGCGCTTCGGCGACGCCATCCTCGCCGATCTCTACCACAGCACGGGCAACGCCCTGCTGATGTACACCGCCATCCGGCGCGCCTTCCCGCAGCTCGCCACCGTCGAGCAGGATTCGGCGCCGGCTCACTTCCTCAGGATGTACTACCCGATCCGGTACGAGGACCTGATCCACGAGAACGCCCGGCGCAACAATCTCGACCCCCACCTGGTCATGGGCCTCATCCTCCAGGAGAGCTACTACAACCCGGAGGCGCGGTCGCGCGTGGGAGCGACCGGGCTGATGCAGATCATGCCCGCCACCGGAAAGGAGCTGGCCCACAGACTGCGCGTGCCGTTCGGCGAGCGCCGTCTGGAGAACCCGGAGGTGAACATCCGCCTCGGGACCTTCTACCTCCGGCACCTGATCAACACCTTCGGCGGCAACGTGTACATGGCCGTCGCCGCCTACAACGGCGGGCAGGGGAACGTCTCACGCTGGCGGCGGGCCAGTCCCGGCAAACCGAACGACGAGTTCCTCGAGTCCATCCCCTTCCCCGAGACGCGGAACTACGTCAAGCGCGTCACGCTCCTGCGGTCGTCCTACGCCCGCATCGCCGGCTGAGGGCCCCCGGGTTGCCCTCTCCCGCTTGCGGGAGAGGGTGGCGCGAAGCGCCGGGTGAGGGCACTCGGATTCTCGCGACAGGCCCCCTCATCCGATTCATGTTCCGCTTCACCGGAATGACACGAGTGCCTCACGGAATGAACCCGCGGATGGTGCGGGCCTTGACATCGGGCCGGTCGACCTTGACCTCCACGGTTCTGTACTTCTGATCGTCTCGTGTGCTTTCGGTGTGATAGCTGATGAGGTACTGCGAGCGGAGCTCGCCCTCGAGCTGGGCGTAGGCCTGGCCGAGGGCCTTGGCGTCGCGGATGAAGTACGCCACGCCGCCGGTCTCCGCCGCCAGCGCTCTCATCTTCGACGCGCCGCCGATGTCGCCGAGACCGAGCCCGACGCCGATGAAGTACAGTGGCACGCGCGCCGCGCGCGCGTAGGTGAGCATGTCGTCGTACGTCAGCCGGGAGCTGGTGTCCTCCCCGTCGGTGATGATGATCAACGCCTTCCGCCCCTCGATGCCGCGGAAGCGGTACAGCCCCGTCACGATGGCGTCGTACAACGCCGTTCCGCCGGCGGCGTCGGGAGAGGCGTTGACCTGGGCCTCGACCAGCGAAGGCTCGGTGACGAACGGGGCCAGGCCCCGGCTGTCGAAGGCGAACGCCCCGAAGAACGCGCGGTCGTTCGCCTTCATGATGCTGCGGAAGAAGCCCACCGCCGCCGCCTTCGCGTCCTTGATCCGCCGTTGCATGCTCCCGGAGTGATCGAGCAGCACCCCCACGGAGATGGGGAGGTTGGAGGCGAAATGGAACGACGAGATCTTCTGCGGCTTCCCGTTCTCCAGCACCGTGAAACTGCCCTGCTCCAGGCCGGATACCGGCACCCCCGATGCATCGTTCACGCTCACCGGCAGCTCGATGAGGTGCACCTCGATCTGCTCCACGTAGCGATCGCCGGCGAGAAAGAGGAGGTCCGCGGCCTCGTACCCGCTGCTGTCGATCACCGATGCCCGAACGTACTCGATACCCTCGAGGCGCGCGGTGGGGACACTCAACGCATACGGCGGAGCCTTCCACTCGTGCAGCTTGCTCTGCCCGGCGTATAGGGCCACGTTCCTCACGTCGGTCAAGGTCGGGTTCTGCACGCTCAGCCGGAAGTGCGTCATCCCGTCCGGCGTGGCCGTCCGGGTGATCTTCACTTCGAGCTGCGTCTGCCTCTCGTTGACCAGAAAGGCATCCGCGTCGACGTAGCGCCCCTGCGCGTCGTAACCGACCACCCGCACCTCGACCCGTTTCGGCAGCCTGCCGAGATCGAGCTCCGCCCGCCACGGCGGCGCACTCCGCGCCAGGATGCGCTTCCCTTCGACCCAGAACTCGACCCGCCGCACCGGCGGCTTCACGTCCACGTCGACGATGAACAGGTTCGGAGCCACGTCACGTCGCGGCGGCCGGATCCTGACCGAGCCCGCTGCCTCCGGCACCACTCCCTCGGCGAAAACCTCTTCCGCCCCTCCACCTTCCCCAGCCACATACGGACTCCCGGTCCGGCCGAGGGTGAATGCGGTCGCCGTCTTTCCCACCATCACCGGCGCCTGCTCCTCCAGCGGGATCATCAGGCGCGCCTCCACCGTCACCTCCCCTTCCGGGAGCGTCTGCACGGTCGTCGCGCTCTCGCGCTCCTCCGGCGGGAGCGGAATGCGGAAGTTTCGGATGACCTTCCCCTCGCGCAGGAAGGAGCCCTGGACCACCAGCGGAACGCCGGGGGGGACATCTCCGGGAACGTTGAAGCGAAAGCGGATGCGCGCCACGACGCCGGCCGCGGCGTCGCCCAGGACCTCGAGGGAAATCAGCAGGTTGGCGCGGTCGGCTGGATCGGGCGGCGCCTGCTGTCCGGATACCGCCAGAGCCAGGAGCAGCAGGGCAAAAGCCGACAGACTGCGTCGCATGGCACCCGAAAGCGACTCCGGCGCCGGAACATTTCGGCGGGGCGTGCCAAACGTGAAACGAGGCGGGGGCACGAGCCTCATCATGGCACCGTGAAGATCGCGGCCATGGTCGGCGAATCGGGGAGCGGCAAGACCACCGCCCTCGAGAGTCTGATCCGCCACTACGTCGCGCACGGCCTCTCCGTCGGCGCGATCAAGCACACGCATCACCCGATCAACACGGCCGGCCGCGGCGACACGGCGCGCCTCCGCCGCGCCGGAGCGGAGCCGGTCATCCTTGCCGGCGATCGAAAGGCCGTCGTCTTCGCAGGCGATGACGCCTCGGTCATCGAATACGCCTCGCCGCGCGATCTGGTGGCGCGCTTCACGACCGACGTGCTGCTGATCGAAGGCTTCAAGAGCGCCGGCGAGTGGCCGCGGGTGGAGTTGCGGGCGGGGGAGTGGCTGACGGTCGAGGAGCTCGTGCGTCGTTGCGAAGCGTCGCGCGCATCGTGACAGAATCATCCGCTCATGGCTCCGCCGCGCTACCGGGCTGTGCTGTTCGATCTCGACGGGACGCTGGTCGACTCCTACGCCGCGCTGGCCGAGGCGGTGAATCACGCCAGGCGCAGCCACGCTCTGAGCGATCTTCCGCCGGCCAGCATCCGCGGTCTCGTCGGGGACGGGATCGAGAGGCTGCTGCAGCGCGCATTCGAGCTCGAGGACCCGCCCTCCAGCGTGCGGGACGCATTCGAGTCCCGCTACGACGAGATCTGCTGCCAGGAGTCGCGCATCCTCGACGAGGTGGAAACGACGCTCGCCGAGCTGTCCGGCCGCCGCGTCCCGATGGCCGTCTGCACGAACAAGCCGACCGGATTCTCGAAGAAGATCCTCGACTTTCTCGGGCTCTCGGCACATTTCCGGGCCATCGTCGGTCCGGACCTCGCCGGGGCGCGCAAGCCGAGCGCGCGACACGTCCTCCGTACGCTCGAGGAGGCGCGTTGCGAGCCGGCCGGGGCGCTCTTCGTCGGTGACATGCCGATCGACGTCGAGGCCGCACACAACAGCGGCATCGCCGTCGCCGTCGTGGCCACCGGCTCCGCGTCGTACGAAGAGCTCGTCAGCGCCCGGCCCGACCACGTGCTGGACCGTTTTTCCGGCCTCCTCCGTCTCGTCGGGAACGGAGCGGCGCGTTGACGCAGGCGAAGTTCCGCCTCGTCTTTTTCGACGTCGACTCCACGCTGGCGGCCATCGAGGGCATCGACGAGCTCGCCGGCGGCGATCCCGAGATCGCCCGCCTGACCGCGGCGGCGATGGACGGAGAGATCCCCCTGGACCAGGTGTATGGGAAACGGCTGGAGATCATCCGCCCCACGGAGTCGCAGGTCGAGCGTCTCGCCGAGCGCTACCGGCGGTCGCTCGTTCCGGGGGCGGAGGAGACGGTGCGGGCTCTCGGCGCGGCCGGCGCATCGGTCCACCTGGTGACCGCCGGGATCGAGCAGGCCGTCGTCCCGCTGGCGCTGCACCTCGGCATCGAAGAGCGGCGGGTCCACGCGGTCCGGCTGCAGTTCACACCCGCCGGCGAATACAGCGGCTTCGACCGGCGCTCTCCGCTGGCGGCAGCGGGAGGCAAGGAGCTCGTCGTGCGCGACGTCCGGGCCCGGTCGAAGGGCCGCGCCGCGTTCGTCGGCGACGGCGTCAGCGATCTGGAAGCGAAGCCTGCCGTCGACCTCTTTATCGGCTACGGCGGCGTTCAGGTCCGGCCGCGGGTGAGAGACAATGCGGATGTCTTCATCGAGGATCGCGACATCCGCGCGGTGTTGCGCCACCTGATCGGTTAGAGTTTTCAGCGGATGACAGCCTGCAGGTTCTTCATTCCCGGCCCGACGTGGGTCCGTCCCGACATCCTCCAGGAGATGACGCGGCCGATGGTCGGGCACCGCGGCTCCGAGTTCAGAGATCTTTTCCGCCGCATCAACGCGGACGTGAAGACGCTCTTCGCCACCGCCGGCGACACGTTCGTGGTCACCGCCTCCGGCACCGGCGTGATGCAGGCGGCGATGGTGAACTGCGTGCGCCGCCGCGTCCTGGTCACCACGTGCGGGGCGTTCTCCGAGCGCTGGTTCGCCGTCGCCCAGTCGCTCGGCTACGAGGTGGACCGGCTCGATGCCGGCTGGGGCAACGCCGTCGAGCCCGGCGCGCTGGTCGATCACATGGCCACGCGCCGCGGCCACTACGACGCGGTGGCGCTCACCCACAACGAGACCTCCACCGGCGTCACCAACGACGTGCAGGCGCTGGCCCGCGTCGTGCGCGAGGCCTCGCCCGATACGCTGATCCTGGTCGACGCCGTCTCCTCCCTCGGAGGCATGCCCGTCGAGGTCGATGCCTGGAGTCTCGACGTCTGCCTGGCCAGCGTGCAGAAAGGGCTGGCACTCCCTCCCGGCATCACCGTCGCCGCCGTCTCGAAGCGGGCCCTGGAGGTCGCGGCGAAGCATCCGTATCGCGGCACCTACTTCGACTTCCTCGAGTACAAGCGCCACGCCGACGACGACGGGGTCCCCTCGACACCCTCGATCCCCCACTTCTACGCGCTGGCGCGGCAGCTCGACGAGATCCTGCGGAAGGAGACGCTCCCGAAGCGATTCGAGCGCCACCGCCGCATGCGCGATCTCACCATCGAGCGGACGTCCGCGTTCAGCACCCTGGCCTCCGATCCCGGGCACGCCTCGGTGACGGTCAGCGCGCTGCGGCCGCGGATCCCGCCGGAAACGATCCGCAGCCGCATGCGCGAGCGCGGCTACACGCTCGGCGGCGGTTACGGGCAGTGGAAGGAGAGCACCTTCCGGATCGGACACATGGGGGACATCCCCATCGAGTCGCTCGAAGCGATGCTCGCCGACCTGGAAGAGGTGGCCACGGCATGACCGGGCACCGCCTTCTCGTCACCGACACGCTCGCCGAGTCGGGACTGCTCATCCTACGCGCGGCCCCCGACGTCGACCTCGACTACCGCCCCGGCCTCGAGGGCGGCGATCTCCTCCGCGCCGTGGCGGAGTCGGACGCGCTCATCACCCGCAGCGGCACCGCCGTAACCGCGGAGCTGGTCAGCTCCGGGAGCCGGCTCCGGATCATCGGGCGCGCCGGCGTCGGCCTCGACAACGTCGACGTCGAGGCCTGCACCGCGCGCGGCATCCTGGTCATCAACGCGCCGACGGCGAACATCCTCTCGGCCACCGAGCACACCATGGCCATGCTGCTGGCCCTCTGCCGCAACATTCCGGACGCCCACGCCTCGGTCAAGCGCGGCGAGTGGGTCCGTTCGAAGTTCATGGGCACCGAGCTGAGCGGCAAGGTTCTCGGCGTCATCGGGCTCGGGCGCATCGGGAGCCGCGTCACCACCCGCGCCCGCGCCTTCGGCATGCGCGTCGTCGCCTACGATCCCCACATCGCCCCGGCGGCCTTCGAGCGCGCCGGCGCCGAGCAGGTGGAGCTGGACAGGCTTCTCGCGCAGGCCGACATCATCACCGCCCACACTCCTCTGACCGACGAGACGCGGGGGATGATCGGCTCGGCCGAGATCGGTAAGATGAAGGAGGGGGTCGTCCTGGTGAACTGCGCGCGGGGAGGGATCTACGACGAAGGCGCCCTCGCCACGGCTCTGGAGATGGGGAAGGTCGGCGGCGCCGCCGTCGACGTCTACGTCGACGAGCCGCCCCCGAAGGACCATCCGCTGCTCAACGTCAGGAACATCATCCTCTCGCCACACATCGGCGCGAACACGATCGAGGCGCAGGACCGCGTCGCCGTGCAGACTGCGGAGATGGTCGTGGAGGCCCTCCGCGGCTCGATCTTCGTCTCCGCCGTCAACCTCCCGTTCGAGGGACTGGCCGACTCCGGCGCCGCGCCGATGATCGATCTGGCCGAGAAGCTCGGCGTCTTCGCCGCCCAGATCATCAACGGCCCCGTCACCCGCGCCGCCATCGAGCTGTGGGGGATCGAGGAGAGGTGGACGAAGATCCTCTCCGTGGCATCGCTGAAAGGGCTGCTCAGCCCCTTCGTGGCCGAGTCGGTGAACTTCGTCAACGCCGAGTCGGTCGCCGAGAACCGCGGCATCGCCGTCAGCTCCACCACCCACCCCACGCCGCACGACTACACGAACCTGATTACCTTCCGCGCCGGGTCGGGCGACGAGGAGGTCTGCGTCTCCGGGACTCTCTTCAGCGAGAAGAACCAGCGCATCGTCTCCGTCAACTCCTTCCGCGTGGAGTTCAAGCCCGAGGGGCACATCATCTATCTCATCAACAAGGACGTCCCCGGCGTGGTCGGCAAGGTGGGGACGCTGCTCGGCGATCGCGAGATCAACATCGCCGAGTACAACCTGGCGCGGGACACGAGCGGCGGAAAGGCCATGGCGGTGATCACCGTCGATTCGCCGCTCGACGACGAAACGCTGAGCTTCCTCCGCTCGTATCGGGAGATGGAAGAGGTGAAACAGGTGCGGCTATGAGACTTCGGGGCGCCCTCCCCCTCGCGTTTCTTCTCCTCGCCGGCTGCGGCACGGTGATCCATCGCGCCGACCAGCCGGTCTTTGTCGACTCACGCCCGCCCGGCGCCACGGCCACGGTCGTCTGCGGCGGGGGGATCCGTGTCAGCGGCACGACGCCGGCGCGGCTGGCGATCCCCCGGCGCGGTCGCGCCTGCCAGCTCCGGGTCGAGAGTCCCGGGTACGAAACGGCCCGGCTCGAGCTCGACCGCCAGTTCAGCGGCGGCTTCTGGGGCAACTTCGGCGTCATGGGCGCCCTCGGTCTCGGCGTGCTCCTCGCAGAGCCGAGCGATGCCAGCCTCCCGGCGGCGTGGGGGGCCAGCGCCATCGGCGCCGGCGGGTTCCTCATCGACCGCCTGACCGGGCGGGCCTGGAGTCACGACCCGGAGGAAATCATCATCGACCTGGAGCGGATCAGGGACTGATGCAGTATCGCGATCTCGGCAGGACCGGCATCCGCGTCAGCGCCGTCGGGTTCGGCGCCTGGGCCATCGGCGGCGCCTCGGAGGCGTCGGGGACGCCTCTTGGATGGGGGCGGACCAGCGACGACGACTCGCTGGCCGCCATCCGCCGCGCCCGCGACCTCGGCGTCAACTTCTTCGACACCTCCGACAGCTACGGCTTCGGCCGCAGCGAGTCTCTTCTCGGCATCGTTCTCGCGCGCCAACGCCCCGACGTGATCCTCGCCACGAAGGTCGGCGTTGTCCGCACCTCCACGGGTGAGCTGAAGAAGGACTTCTCGCGACAGCACATTCTCCACGCTGTCGACGGCTCGCTCAAGCGTCTCCGCACCGACTACATCGACCTCTACCAGCTCCACAACCCCACGCTCGACGACCTGCGGCGGGAAGAGATCCAGGAGACGATGGACCGCCTCCAGGACGCCGGCAAGATCCGCTACTGGGGCGTCTCGGTCTTCACGCCGGAGGAGGGGATCGAGATCATCGACAACGGGTGGGGCTACGCGCTGCAGGTGCTCTACAACATCCTGAACCAGGCGCCGGAGAAGGAGCTTTTCCCGCTGGCGAAGGAGCGGGGCTACGGGATCATCGCCCGGGTGCCGCTGGCTTCAGGGCTCCTGACCGGGAAGTACCGCCAGGACTCGGTGTTCCGCTCCGACGACATCCGGCAGAACTTCCTGACGCCGCGGCGGCTGGAGGAGGCGATGCTGCGTGTCGATGAGGTGCGTTCCATCGTCGGCCCGACGGAGCGGACGATGGCCGAGGCCTCGCTGCGCTTCGTGCTGGCGCACGAGGCGGTGTCGACGACCATCCCCGGCGCGAAGAACGCCCGGCAGGTCGAGAACAACGCCGCCGCCGCCGAGGGGACGCTGGCGCCCGACGTCATCGAGAGACTGCGCACCCGCCTCGGCGAGTACAACTTCTACCAGCGGCACAACATTTTGATCTAGGGTTTAAAGGCTGCGTTAGGCGGCCGGCAAAAGTAGTGGTGCGATTTTTGCGAGAATCTCAGCAACGGTTTTCGACGGTAAAGCAGCTATGAGCTCAGCGTTTCGAACCTGCCAGTCGAGGCTCTTGATCTGGTCGGAGAGGACGACGCCGCTCACAGCCGGTTTCGCTGGTATGTCGACTTCGAACGGATAGTCCTTTCGCTGGGATGTGATTGGGCAGACGAGCGCGAGGCCGACTTTCGCGTTATACGCGCGCGGTGAGATCACGACGGCGGGACGACGGCCGCGTTGCTCGTGGCGCGCTTGTGGATCGAAGTCTAACCAGACTGCGTCGCCGCGCTTCGGAACGAAGGCCGGATCACCAGATTTCTTTACCAACGCGCTTTCCCGTGGTGACTTCGGCGTGCAGGTTTTCGGGCGTGACTTGATCGAGCAGTGACTTGAGCGTGAAGGCTGGCTCCACAGCTTCAACTATGAGTTTGCGGCCCTTAATTGAAATCTCGACCTCGGCGTTCTCCTCAAGACGAGTCTCTTCGGCAAACGGCTTGGGAATACGAAGGCCGAGGCTGTTACCCCACTTCTGAACGCGAGTTCGCATGCGTCCTCCGGTTTCTACAAAGAGTAGACCAGCAAACGCGCCCGCATTCCCGCGGGAGAACTGGGCGGCGCCGCCGGAGCCGTACTGCCTGTGCCAGCAACTGTTACTTCACTTCTCGGAACGAGTTGATCGCGTTGAGAAGCTGAGGACGAACCATGTCTGACCGCGACGGTAGCGTCCAGGCGAGAATCTGACTCAGGTAGTTCTCGCCATCGACTGTCGTATGGATGTAAATGACATTTCGGTTTTCGGAGCCGCCGCGGATTTCGTATTGCACGGCAGGCTTTCCCGCGATGGTCAGGGATTTGGGGCCGGTGACAGTTGGAAAGACCACGTTCGTTAGAAGGCGCCCCAGCGTGACGCGCGAGTGTTTCTCAAGATTCCAGCCGTACAGATCGTCCTTTACTTCGTTGAGGACAATCAAATATGCCTCATCTTCTACGCTGCCGACCTGGATCTCAGCGGCGTCATTGAGTTCCAGTACTGACCAACCATCGGGCACTTCAATCTGCGTGCGCTCGTCGATAGCGACGATCGTCTTCGTCGCTGCCTGCCCGTAGAGATCCGACGCCAGAACTGCGAGAACGGCGAACCCGAGAAGCTTCTGCACACTGTCCTCCGAATACAGCCTGAAAATTCACGTCTACTTTGCGGAAACCTCGACAACTTGATCATTCCAAATATGTTCACCGCGAGGACTACCGAGAGCGCCGGGCCGCGTGGATTCGCTGATAAAGCGTCTCCGGCGCGATGTCAGCGCCGTTCGGCCAGGTGATGGTTCCGAGGTCGGCGTCCATCCGGACCTTCTTGAAGTAGTCGACATTTCGTAGCGGCTCGAACACCGGGCCGCGAAGTGACGTCTTGCGGTCGACTTCTCCTTCGCTTCCATCCTCAAACTTGATCCAGAGGACGTAATCTCGAACGTGGCGGACTTCGATGACGTCGAACAGACCTACTCCAGCGGAGAGATCTCCTTCGGTTCCTTGCCTTCTGAGATCAGTGCCCAATTCTCGGCCAACTCCTTCTGGTGAGTCGTCGCCTAATCTCCATCCTGAAGAAGGATCTGCAGCGCCGTGCGGTATTTCTCTGCACGTGCACGATCCCGATCAGTGACATTCGTAATCCGACTTAGATCGAGGTTATCGTCCAGATCGGCGATTTTGACACGACGCCCGATTGGATCCATCGCGGCGCGGCGAACGAACTCATCGTATGGCTCTCCATCGCGGTGAGTTACCGATTGGATCGCTCGTAAAACTTGCTCCGAAAAGCTCTCCGCGCGAAGCCGTTCGATCGTCCAGTCTGTATCTTCAACCACATCATGCAACACCCCGACAATCCGTTCCTCGTCGGACGTTAATTTCAGCATCACGCGCAGAGGGTGGAGGATGTAAGGTTCGCCGGCTTTATCAACCTGGCCGGCGTGCGC
>DATLEX010000191.1:0-10808 GCA_035525045.1 Thermoanaerobaculia bacterium
AGGTACCGGACCAGGGCCTTCGGCATATGGGCGGAGATGTAGTCTAAGGCAGAACCGTTAACTGTTAACTGTTAACCGTTAACCGTGGTTGAGGTGGGGGTTGTCCCGCGGTCCGTTGAATGATTGACGGTGGTCCTCGACCCGATCGACGATCGGGGTTGGACAAGAAAGGAGGACCACCGTGAAGAAGCATCCTGCCTGAAACTCGAAGTCATCGGAAGGGCCGAACCCCAGGAAGAAGCCTGGGGCAACCCCAGTTTGCTGGTCGGTTAACGGTTAACGGTTAACGGTTAACGTCAGCTAAACTCCCTCAATGCCCACCGCCCTCGAACCGGCGACCTGCCCGCGCTGCAACGGCTCCGGCTGGGTGCCGCTCGGCGGCGACTCCCTTCGCGTCGAGCCGTGCGCCTGCCAGGGCGGCCTGCGCCGGCGGCAGCGGATGGCCAGCGCCGGGATCCCCCCCCGCTACGCGCACTGCACGCTCGGCAACTTCAAGGACAAGGCCACCGTGCTGAAGAATGCCCGGGCTCGCGTCCAGGAGTTCATCGACCTCTGGCCCGCCACCGACGAGGGGAGGGGACTTCTTCTGATGGGCACCTGCGGCGTGGGGAAGACCCACCTGGCCGTGGCCGTCCTGGTGGAGATCATCCATGCCGACAAACCGGGCCGGCTCCTCTTCAGCAACTTCCAGGACCTGATCCAGGAGATCCAGGCCTCATTCGACTCCGACGAGGTGCCGAGCAAGTCCGAGCTGGTGCGGCCATTGCTCGAGGCGGACCTGCTCGTGCTCGACGAGCTCGGCTCGCAGAAGCCGACCACCTTCGTCCAGGACATCCTCTACTACGTGATCAACAGCCGCTACAACGCCGAGCGCACGACGATCTTCACCACGAACTACTTCGACTACGGGACGGACTCGGAGAAGGACACGCTCGAGGCGCGCATCGGCAAGCGGCTGCGCAGCCGGCTGGCGGAGATGACCCGGCGCGTCGAGATCACCGGCGTCCCCGACTACCGGATGAGCGTGATTTGAGATACAGCGCAACGGAGGTCATCCGCCGCGGGTTCGAGAACATGGTGGCGAACTGGCCGCTGCTGCTGATCCGCATCGCCGAGGGGGTGCTGCTGATGATCGTGGCGGTGGCGGCGATCGTGGCCGCCATCGTTCCGGTGGCGGTCTCCCTCGGCCTCAACGCCGCCTCGGCGCAGAACCCCGAGGACCTCGCCGAGCTCATGGTGGGCGTCCTGGCCGACCGCTGGATGGTCATCCTCTACCTCTTCGCCGTGGCGACCATCCTGCTGATCACCTTCGTGGCCGTGCATTCCTTCGTGGAGGCGGGGTCGGCGCGCGTCTACGTCGACGGCGAGCGGGCCGCCGGCGCCACCCCCCAGGCGCGGCGCCCGCAGTTCCGGATGTTCAGCATGGAGAGATGGCTCGGCGGCGGGAAGCAGGACTGGTGGCCGGTCTTCTGGATCTACAACGTGGCGTGGGGCGCGGCCGGCTTCGTGATCCTGGCCCCCCTCCTGGTGGTGGCGGCGCTGATGGTGCTGCTCCACGACAACGCGCCGCTGATGCTCGGCGTGACCTGCCTCGGCCTCCTCGTCTCCCTCTTCGTCCTGGTGCTGGTGGCGGTGGTGACGAACGTATGGTGTCAGAAGGCGATCGTCGTCTGCGTGGCGCGGACCCATCGGACCACCGGCGCGCTCGGTCAGGCGTGGGGCGATTTCCGGCGCGACGCCGGCCGGCACATCGCCGTGGCCCTCGTCCTCTTTCTGCTCATGATCGTCGGGTCGGGCGTCTTCGCCTCGATCTCCTTCGTGGGGGGCATGAGCGACTCGCCGGGTTTCGTCCTGGCCATGATGCCCATGCAGCTCATCGGCACGCTCGCCAACACCGTCTTCTCGGCCATGATCGGCGCCTGGTTCCTGGCCTGCTTCGCCGCACTCGATCGAGGATGAAGGCTGAAGACGCGATCTGATTCATCCCTGATCCCTCATCCTTCTCCTTCCTTCCGGGCCCGGATGTTATTCTTTGCCCAACGCAACTCTCTCGGAGGATTCCCTTGGACGGTCATCGCGGCGGCTGGATCGAAATCATTGCCGGAGGCATGTTTTCGGGAAAATCGGAGGAGCTGATCCGGAGGCTGCGCCGCTCGGTCATCGCCCGTGAGCGCGTGCAGGTGTTCAAGCCCATCGTCGACGACCGCTTCGCCACGGACGAAGTGGTCACGCGCGACGACCGCCGCCTGAAGGCGATGTCGGTGGCCACCAGCGCCGAGCTCCTGGCCCGCGTGGAGATCGGCGTGCAGGTGGTCGGGATCGACGAGGTGCAGTTCTTCGACGACGGCGTGGTGGAGGTCTGCATGCAGCTCGCCGACGCCGGCATCCGCGTGATCGCGGCCGGGCTCGACCAGGACTACATGCGCCGCCCCTTCGGCCCCATGCCCGCCCTCCTGGCGGTGGCGGAGGAAGTCTCGAAGATGCACGCCGTCTGCGTGCGCTGCCGGGGCGCCGCCCATTACTCGCAGCGCGTGTCCGGCGGCGATGCGCAGGTGGAGGTGGGCGACTCGTCGTACGAGGCGCGCTGCCGCGCCTGCTACGAGCTCTACAAGGCGGCGGCGGAGGAAGAGCCGGCCGTGCAGCTCACCATCCATCAATCGGCCTGATGTCGTCCCTCAAACGAGCTCTCCTCGTCGCGGCCATGCTCGCCATCGCCTCGGTCCAGTGCCGCAGGGCCGAGGGTGTGGCGAAGGATCCGGTGGAGAAGGAGGCGGAAGACCTCCTCGTCGCCTACATCCAGATCGACACCTCGAACCCTCCGGGCAACGAGACCGCCGGAGCGAAGTTCCTCCAGGAGGTGCTGGCGAAGGAAGGGATCGAGTCGCGGCTGGTCGGCTCCGACCCGGCACGCCAGTCGCTCCATGCACGACTCTCCTCCGGGACCAAGGAGAAGGCCCTCCTGCTCCTCCATCACATCGACGTCGTTCCCGCCGATCCGGCCGAGTGGGCGCGGCCCCCCTTCTCCGGCGTGCGCGACGGCGGGTACGTGTGGGGACGCGGCGCGCTCGACATCAAGTCCCTCGGGATCGCCCAGTTGATGGCTTTCATCGACCTCAAGCGCCGCAACGTCGCCCTCTCCCGTGACGTCATCTATCTAGCCACCGCCGACGAGGAGCTCGGCGGGATGAAGGGCGTGGGGGAACTGCTCGAGAAGCATCCCGAGCTCTTCGAGAACGTCGGATTCGTGCTCAACGAGGGTGGGTACAACGAGACCATCGTCGACAAGGTGCCGTTCTGGGGGATCGAAGTCCAGCAGAAGACCCCCCTCTTCCTGCGGCTGCACGCGAAGGGAATGCCCGGACACTCCGCGGCGCCGCCCGACGACGGCGGCACCGTGGCCCGGCTCGTCCGGGCCATGAACGCCGTGCTGCAGGTCCCGACGCCTTACCGGCTGCACCCCGACGTGCAGCGCTTCTTTCACCTCGCCGGCCGCCATCGCACCGATCCGCGCGGCGAGGTCCTGAGGAGCATCGGCGAGCCTCTCGACGTGACCCGCATCGAGAAGGTCCTCGGTCCGGGATACAGGGCGATGCTGCGGAACACCATCACCCTGACACGGCTGTCGGGCGGCTTCTCGGTCAATGCCATTCCTTCCACCGCCAGCGTGGACGTCGACATCCGCCTGCTTCCGGACGAGCAGCCCGGCCCGATGATCGAGAGGATCCGGGCGGAGGTGGGGGAGAACGCGCGCGTGGAGGTCCTGCTCTCGAGCCAGCCGGCGCCGCCCAGTCCGGTCGACACCGAGCTTTACGCGGTCCTGACCAGGGCCATGCAGGCTGCCGAGCCCGGCTCGGCCGTCGAGCCGGTCGTCGGCGCCGGGACCTCGGACAGCCGCTACTTCCGCGCGCGAGGGATCGTCGCCTACGGCATCGCCCCTTTCAAGGTGAACTACTACGACGCCGACAACGTGCACGCCGCCGACGAGAGAATCCGGGCCCGGTTCTTCGCGCAGGGAGTCGGTCTGGTGCGCCGGATCGTGGCCGGCTTCTGCGCCGCGCCGTGATGGATCGCCAGTCCGTCCGGCGCCACCGTTTCGCCTTCGTCTTTATCGCTCTGCTGGTCGCGGTTCTCTTCCTGCCGGCGCTGGTCAAGCGCGAGGTCTTCACCCTTCGCGACCATACCGACTACTTCCAGCCGCTTCGCTACTTCACGGCCATTCATCTCCGCGCCTTCGTCCTGCCGCACTGGAATCCGTACAGCGCATCGGGCGAGCCGTGGCTGGCCAACCCGCAGACGGGCGTCTTCTACCCCCCAACCTGGCTGTTCATCCCGCTCCCGTTCGAGACGGCCTACATGGCCTACCTGGCCCTCCATCTGGCCATCCTCGGATGGGGCGCGTATCTCCTCTTTGCCAGAAGCGTCGCGGCCGGAGCGGCGCTGGCGGGCGCGGTGGCGGTGACCTTTGCGGGCCCCACGCTCTCGCTGCTCGACGTCTCGAACAACCTGGCCTCCTTCGCCTGGGTGCCGCTGGCGATGTGGGCGGCGATGGCGCGCGCCTCGCCGCACATCGCGGCCGTCATCCTGGCCATGGCCTTTCTGGGAGGGGAGCCGTTTTTCGCCGCGATCGCCGCGGCGCTGTACGCCATCCTCCGCGTCGTTCCGAATGCAGGCGCCGCCCGCCCGCCCAGATTCCTCGCTCACGCTCGGAATGACATTGCGCTCACGGCCGCCGGCGCCCTCGGGCTCTCCGCGATCCAGCTCCTTCCGTTTCTCGAGATGCTCCGCGGCAGCAATCGCACCGCGGGGCTCCCCGCCGCGGAGATCTTCCGGGAGTCGATGGCGCCGCGCGACTGGCTGCGCGTGGCCGTCCCGCCGCGTCTGGGCGCAACGGCCTACGACCCGGCGCTCTCGCAGCACTTCATCCCCGTGATCTACGTGGGGATGGGCGTGGCGCTGTTCGCGGTGCTGGCGTGGATCTTCGTCCGCCGCCGTGCGGTGCTCGGCTGGACGGCGCTTCTGCTGGGGGCGGTCGTCGTGGCCGCCGGGGCGCATCTCCCGCTCGGCCGCCTCTTCGAGATCCTCCCCGTGATGCCGTTCCGCTATCCGTCGCGCGTGGTTCCCTTCGGCGCGCTGGCGCTGGTGGCGCTGGCGGTGCTGGCCTGGGACCGCTTCCGGCCGAAGCAGCGCTGGGGGGATCTGGTGCTCGTTCTGGTTCTGCTGGCTGATCTCCTTCCTCGTGCCGCACCGCTGCTGCACACCGCGCCGTTCCGGACGGAGATGGCCCCTTATCCGGCAGCAGCGGGTCGCGTGGCGAAGATCATCCGCCTGCACGAGGAGCCGGTGAGGGATCGGGAGGCGTGGATCGCCGGTTATGCGAATCTCTATCACCGCCGCTTCGACGCCTCGACGCCGGCGCCGGTCGTCTCCGCGCGCTACGGCAGGCTCCACGACACGGCGGTGGCGGGAGGAAGGCACGACCTGCTGGCGTTCCTGGCGGCGGGATTCGTTCTGACGGGCCGTGCTCCGGCGGATCACCTCCGGCCGATGGCCACGGTGCGAGGAGTGACGATGTATTCGAGCCCCGCCCCGCCGATGGCGAATCTCTGGACGTGGTGGCGGCCCGAGAAGACGGCCGGCGAGGCCCTCGAGGCGCTGCTGGTGCGGGGAATGGCTGCCGGGATTCCGGTGGCGGGGGCGGGGGCGGCGGCGATCGAGGCGGCGGCGGGCCGGCAGATCGAGGTGGAGAGGCTGGTGATCGATACGAGGAGCGCGCGCGCGGTGGTGAACGCGCCGGAGGAGGGGGTTCTCGTGCTCACGCAGCAGGACGCGCCGGGCTGGCGAGTGTCGGTCGACGGCGAGGAACGGGAGAAGCTGCTGGCCGGCGGAGTGTTCCGCGCCGTGCTGGTTCCGCCCGGGCGGCACGAGATCGTCTGGCGATGGAAACCGTCGTCGCTGCGAGCGGGGATGATCGTGACGATCCTCGCCGCGCTCTCACTGCAGACGAGCGCATTTGTCAAGCGCTTCCGGCGTCGAAAATTTTCTTCGTGACTGTCGAAACCTGGGGTGTAGAATCACGGCTCTCTTCCGAACAATCACGAGGTTGAAATCGAATGGTGAGTATCGACGACCGTCTGAATGCAATCATTCGCGAGTTGATCGGCAATGGCATCACCCTGGAGCAGGCGGTGGAGGCGTTCGAGGGGAAGTACATCGTTGCTGCCATGTCCGCCAGCCGCGGCAATGTCACGCAGGCTTCCAAGAAGCTCGGCGTCCATCGCAACACCCTTCACAACAAGCTGCGTACGCAGACGATGCTGAACGGATTCGCCCAGTCGGTCCGTCCCGTTCGGCGCCGTGTGTCGGCGAAGCGGGTCTCCGCCCCCAAGGGCAAGACCAAGGCCGGACGGGCGACGCGCCGCCAAAACGAGTAGGATCACCACGTTTTGGTGACGCCGATCCCGCTCTCCGTGCAGTCGGAGCTGCACGAGTCGATCATCGAGCTCCTCCGGCAGCGCGGCAATCGCCTGCTTTCCATCGCCGACATTCATGAGCGCCTCGCCGATCCCGAAGTCAGCCGGGACGAGGTCCGCCGCATCGTCGAGGAGCTGGAGAGCGAAGGCATCCTGCTGCCCGTTCGCGGCAAGCGCTACTCTCTCCTCGAGTTCACCCCCTACCACGCCGGCCGCATCCGCATCCACGGCGACGGATACGGGACGGTCTTCGGCGGCGGCGAGGATCCCGATCTCTACATCGACCGCCGGAACATGAAGGGCGCCATGAACGGCGATCTCGTCGTGGTCCGCGCCGACCGGCGTCAGCCGCGCTACAGGAAAGTGCGCGGCCGGGATCTGATCGTCGGAGAGGTCACCCAGGTCCTCCGCCGCGCCCATCGCACCGTCGTGGGGCGGTTCCACCTCGCCGACCCTCGCCCGTTCGTGGTCCCCTTCGATTTCCGCGTCGATACCAACATCGCCATCGACCGCGGCCACGACACCAGGAATGCCCGCGACGGCGAGATGGTGAACGTGGAGATCGACCGCTACCCCGACCGCACCACGCAACTGGCGCACGGACGGGTCGTGGAGACGCTCGGCTTCATCGGCGAGCCGGGCGTGGACATCGAGGTCGTCATTCGCAAGTATCACATCCCGCACGACTTCCCGCCGGAGGTGCTGCGCCAGGCCGCCTCCATCTCCGAGCGCATCGCCGAGCCGGAGATCGAGCGGCGCACCGACCTGCGAGAGCACACCATCGTCACCATCGACGGGGAGACCGCCAAGGATTTCGACGACGCCATCGAGGTCCGGCTTCTCCCCAGCGGGAACTACCGGCTCGGCGTGCACATCGCCGACGTGGCGCACTACGTGACCGAGGGGAGCGCCCTCGATCAGGAGGCCTTCGAGCGCGCGACCTCGGTGTACTTCCCCGGTCGCGCCGTGCCGATGCTCCCCGAGCGCCTGTCGAACGAGATCTGCTCGCTCAACCCGCGCGTGGACCGGCTGACCTTCTCCGCCGAGATCGAGATCGACAAGCGCGGGCGCTTCGTCGACCGGAAGTTCTACAAGTCGGTGATCCGCACCAGGGAGCGAATGACCTACACCAAGGTGAACGCCATCCTCACCGGGGACGACGCGGAGTTGCGCGAGCAGTACGGCTATCTGTACGACGACTTCGCGCGCATGCATGCGCTTTACGAGATTCTGCGTGCCCGTCGCGAGGCCCGCGGGTCGATCGACTTCGATCTCGCGGAGGCGGAGGTCATGCTGGGAGAGTCGGGCGACATCGAAACCATTCGGCCCAGCGAGCGCAACGTCGCCCATCGTCTGATCGAGGAGTTCATGCTCGCCGCCAACGAGGTCGTGGCGCAGGAGCTGACCTTTGCCCATCAGCCCGGCCTGTTCCGCGTGCACCTTCAGCCCGATCCCCAGCGGCTCGAGGACCTCAAGGAAGTGCTGAAGGAGTTCAAGCTCACCCTCCGCGGAGACCCGGAGGAGATCCGGCCGGCGGAGCTTCAACGCATCCTGCGGGAAGTGGAGGGACGCCCCGAGGAGCGATTCCTGACCAACCTGGTCCTCCGCTCGATGAAGCGCGCCTACTACGGCGCGGAGGGCGTCGGGCACTTCGCCCTGGCCATCGAGCACTATACGCACTTCACCTCGCCCATCCGCCGCTATCCCGATCTGGTCGTGCATCGCCGGCTGGCCGAGCTGCTCGAGGATGGGCCGCTCCGCGGCGAGCGCCTGGCAAGAGTCGAAGCGGCCCATCCGCTCTACGCGCTGCAGTCGAGCGAGCGTGAGAAGCGCGCCGAGGACGCCGAGCGCGAAGTGATGGAGTGGAAGAAGGTCATCTTCATGCGCGACAAGGTCGGCAAGCAGTACGAGGGCATCATCACCGGCGTGATGCCGTTCGGGCTCTTCATCGAGATGGACGAGGTCTTCGTCCAGGGGCTGGTGCCGGTGGCGACGATCGGCAGGGAGTTCTGGAATTTCGCGGAGCGCGAGCATCGGTTGCGCGGCGAGAGCACGGGGAGGGAGCTGCGGTTGGGCGACAGGGTGCGCGTGGAGGTCAAATCCATCGACGAGGATCGGCGCCAGATCGAGTTCCGGCTGGTGGAGGCATCTGGCTCCCCGATTGCACGCCGGGAGAAATAGCATGGCCGACCAGACTCCAGCGATCAGGCAACTCGTCGAGCAGCGGGTTGCGCTCGAGAACCAGCTTCAGAACGAGCACGGTGAGCTCTCCGACTCCGTGTCCCGCCGTTACGACGACGCCTACGCCGCCATCCAGCGGCAGCTCGCCGCGCTCTTCGGCGACACCGGCGACGACTCGCAGCGGATCACGATCATGCTGGAGATGATGCGCATCCTGGAGAACCGCCTCGTCTACCTCCAGCACTTCGTGGTCGACCCCAGCTCCGACAACCGCATCCTGGCCCGGCTCGTGACGCAGTTCATCGATCAGGTCGCGCGCGAGCGGAGCAACGTCCTGACCTCGCTCGAGGCCATCTACTACCGCGCGGTGGCCGCCCTGTATGCCGGAGAGGCCGGGCCGGCCCGGGAGGGATTCCAGCAGGCCTGCGCCTCGGAGGAGTCCGACGAGGCCAACGACATCAAGTACAAGTCCTACGTCATGCTCGGGCACCTCTCGCACGAGGATCACGACTATGCCCAGGCCAGGGAGTTGCACGACCGCTCGCTGCGCTACTCGCAGAACGACAACGTCACCGCCCAGGCGCTGGCGCTGAAGGCCCTCAACTCCTACGCGCTGCAGGATCACGACGAGGCCCTGCGCCTCTTCGAGGGGTCGCTGCGCCTGTTCAACCCCGATCAGCCCCACTTCAACTCCTACTTTCACCGCAACGCCCTCCTCTTCTGCGGCGCGATCTACTTCGACCGGAAGCAGTACCCGGAGTCGGAGGAGGTTTACCGGCGCGTGCTCGACGCGGTCGAGCCGAGCTCCTACGACTACTTCGACGCCCTCTCCCATCTCGGGCGCATCCACTATGCGCAGGAGCGGTACGACGACGCCGTGTCGGAGTTCGAGAAGGCCGTGGCCGCGCACAAGTTCAGCGAGAACGAATCCATCGTCGACACCTACTTCTGGATCGCCCGCGCTCACCTCAAGCGCGGCCGCGCCGACCAGGCCCGCCCCTACCTGGAGAAGGTCGCCGCCACCGAGGTCCGCTACGAGAAAAAGTCCCAGGCCGTCGAGCTCCTCCGCAAAGTGAGCTAGTCGACCCCAACTACTTCAGGCGGGCCAGGACGAAGGCGATGTCGTCGCGGAACTCCTCCACCGCCGAGAAGCCGTGCACGTCGTCGTAGATGCGCTCGTGCAGGGCGCCGATGTCGTCGTCGCGCGACTCCTCGAGCAAGGCCACGATGCGATCGATCGAGTAGAACTCCCCGGCGGCGTTCCTCATGTCGGAGAGCCCGTCCGTGTAGATGAAGAGCGTGTCGCCGGGGAAGAGGGTCAGGGCCTGCTCCTCGAAGGTCATGCCCGGCATCGCGCCGAGGAGGTTGCTCGGGTGTTCGTAGGCCTGCGTCCGCTGCTGCTCATGGCTGTAGAGCAGAAACGCCGGGTGGGCGGCGTTGGCGTAGACGAGCTTCCCGCCGGTGTTGATCCGAAAGAGCTGCGCCGTGGCGAACTGCGTGGGGAGGCTGACGCTGAAGAGGAAGTCGTTGAGCTGAGCCATGACCTCGGCCAGCGAACGCTCCGCGGTGGCCTCGGTGTGGATGTAGCTCTTGAGCAGTGAGACCAGGATCGCCGCCGGAAGTCCGTGCCCCGACACGTCCGCCACGAAGATGTAGAGGGAGCCGTCCTGCAGGAAGTAGTCGTAGAAGTCTCCGGAGAGAGCGGCGCTGGGGATGTAGCCGGAGCGGATCTCGACGGTGCTGGTGGCGAACGACCCCCGTGGGACGAGGGCCTCCTGCACGCGGCGGGCGATCTGCAGATCACGCGTCATCTGCTGATTCATGCGGCGCAGCTCGTCCTCATACTCCTTGACCCGGAGCAGTGCCAGCAGCCGTGCCAGCAGCACCTCCGTCTCGGAGCCCTTGGCCACGAACTCGTCCGCCCCCGCACCGAGGCCGTCCACCACGTGCTGGGCCGAATCGGCGCCGGTGAGCATCAGGACGGGGATGGTCTTGAGCTGCGGGTCGCTCTTGATGCGGCGGGTGACTTCGAATCCGTCCATCACCGGCATCCGGTAGTCGATGACGAAGGCGTCGGGAATGATGGAGGAGGCGAGAGCCAGGCCCTCTTCGCCGGACTGGGCGGGAGCCACGTCGAAGCCGCGCCGCTCGAGGAAC
>DATLEX010000203.1:0-5432 GCA_035525045.1 Thermoanaerobaculia bacterium
GGCGCGCTTCGCGCGCGTTTTTCTCAATTTTCAATTCTCAATTCTCAATTCTCAATTCCCTAAGGCGCCCGGTAGGCGACGGCATTGATGTGCATGCCGGCGCCGACGGAGGCGAGGACGACGGCGTCGCCGGAGCGGATCTCGTGCGGGGGGAGCTGCCCGCGGAGGATGAGGTCGAGCAGCGTGGGGATGGTGGCCACGCTGCTGTTGCCGAGCCAGGAGATGGTCATCGGCATCACGTCGTCCGGCGGATGGTTGGCGCCGTAGAGCTTGTAGAGCGCCTCGAGGATGGCCTCGTCCATCTTGCCGTTGGCCTGGTGGAGGAGGACCTTCTTCACCTCCTCGATCGGAATCTTCGCGCGCTCGAGGCATTCGCGGATGGCGGTGGCGACGGTATTGAGCGCGTACTTGTAGAGCTTGCGCCCCTCCATCTTCAGGAAAAGCGCCTCCAGGAACGTCTCCCGGTTGAAGGAGTGCCCCATGTAGAGCATCTGCGAGTGCTCGAGCGTGTCGGAGCGGACCGCGTGGCCGACCACTCCCGCCGCGCCGTTGCCGTCGCGGCCCTCGACGATCACCGCCCCGGCGCCGTCCGCGTAGATGAGGCTGTCGCGGTCATGCGGGTCGGAGACGCGCGAGAGCGTCTCCGCGCCGATGATCATCACCCGCCTGCTGTGCCCCGATCGGATCATGGCGTCGGCCTGGATCACCCCCTGGAGCCAGCCGGGGCAGCCAAAGATCAGATCGAAGGCCACCGTGCGCGGCGTCTCGATGGCCAGCTTCGCCTTGACCCGCGCCGCCAGGGCCGGGACCATGTCCGAGCGCGTGCTCCCCGCTCGGACATCGCCGAAGTTGTGCGCCACGATGATGCAGTCGAGATCCTCGCCGGCGAGCCCCGCCGCCTCCAGCGCCTTCCGCGCCGCGTCCGCGGCGATGTCGGAGGTGACCAGCTCGTCCGGGACGTAGCGCCGCTCGCGGATCCCGGTGATCGCCTCGAATTGGCGGAGGATCTCCTCGTTGCTCTTCGCGATCGGCTTCTCATCCGGCCCGCGGAACTCGTGCCCGATGAAATGCTCGTTGGGGACCACGACCGACGGGATGTGGCTCCCGGTCCCGGTGATGACGGTGATCACCTGCGCATTGTACCGGGGCTTCCCAAACCCAAAATCCACAAATTACAATCCGCGGCCGTTGGATCCCCTCACCCACACCCTCGCCGGCGCGAACCTCGCCTCCACGCGCCTCGGCCGGAAGACCCCCCTCGCCGCCGCCGCCCTGGTCCTCGGCGCGAACCTCCCCGACCTCGACGCCATCCTCTACTTCACCGGCCACTCCGACCTCGCGCTCGGGTTCCGCCGCGGCTGGACGCACGGGATCCTGGCGATCTTCGTCCTGCCGGTGATCCTCACAGCGCTCCTGATCGGCTTCGCGCGATGGCGGCGGATCGAGGTCTCGCCGCGATGGCTGCTGGCGCTCTCGTTCCTGGCCGTGCTGACCCATCCGGCTCTCGATTGGCTCAACAACTACGGCATGCGCTGGCTGATGCCGTTCGACGGCACGTGGACCTACGGCGACTCGGTCTTCATCATGGACCCGTGGCTCTGGCTGATCCTCGGCTGCGGCTGGCTGATCGGCCGCAGGCCGACGCCATCGCTCGTCGCCACCTGGGCCCTCTTCAGCGCCGCGATCGTCTGGGTGGTCAGCGGGCGCTCGCCGGGGTACCTCCTCGTCGTCGGCATCGTGGCGGCCGTCCTCCTCGGGGCGCTGCTGTGGAGGACGGAGCGCTCCCTGGCCACGGCCGCGGTGGCGATCGCATCGCTCTACATCGGCGCGCGGCTGACCATCCACCACGTCACGGCCGAGCACATCCGCCGCCAGATCCCGCGGGTCGAGCGGCTGTTGGTCTCGCCGCAGCCGCTCGATCCGCTGCGCTGGGACATCGTGGCCGAGACACCGGATGGCTACCGCTACGGCCGCTTCCACTGGCGAACCGGACTGCGCCTCGCGCCCGACGTCCTCCCGCTGCCCGCCGACACGCCGGAATGGCGCGCAGCGCGGGGCGACCCCTCGATCCGCGGCTTCATGACCTGGGTGCGCTTCCCCTGGTACGAGATCGAGCGGACGCCGGCCGGCACGCGCGTGCTGGTGCACGACGCCCGCTATGCCGTGCGCCGCCGGCCGGGCGGGGGGTTCGGAGGGGTGGTCGTGGACTTGCCGTGAGTCACATGACCGCCGCTTCATCGAGACTCAGCGTCCCCGCGCCGGCATCGAGCGTGGCCATTCCCCCCACCGGCAGGGTCAGCTTGTTCTCGATGTGGCCGAGGGAGAGGCCCGAGATCACCGGGATCGGGAGCGAGCCGAGCCGGTCGCGGAGGATGTCCTCGAGGCTGAAGCCCGACTCCCGGCTGCCGCAGTTCGTGCAGCGCCCGAAGACCACGCCGGCGGCGCGGTCGAGCTTCCCGGCGAGGGCGAGCTGGGTGAGCATGCGGTCGATGCGGTAGACCTCTTCGCGCACGTCCTCCAGGAAGAGGATCGCGCCGGTGGTGTCGATCTCGTAGGGCGTCCCCATCAGCGCGGCGATCAGGGTGAGGTTCCCCCCCACCAGCCGTCCGCTGGCCTTGCCGGGCGAGAGGCGGAGGATGCGGTTGGTCCGGTCGACCAGCTCCTGCGGCCGCTTCTCCGGCGGGGCCAGCACGCCGGCCGGCTCGGCGGTCATCACCACGCGACGAAAGTTCTCCACGCTGTAGGGGTTCAGCGTCGAGCCGGCCACCGGACCGTGGAAGGTGATGAGGCCGGTCCGCTGGTAGATCGTGTTGAGCAGCGCGGTGATGTCGCTGAAGCCGACCAGCGCCTTCGGGTTGCGGGCGATCGAGTCGTAGTCGAGCAGGGGGAGGATGCGCGGCGTGCCCCATCCGCCGGTGTAGCAGACGATGCCGTCGATCTTCGGATCGGCGAACATCCGGTTGATGTCGGCGGCGCGGTCGCGATCACTCCCGGCGAAGTAGCCGTGCCGGTCGAAGACGTGCCGCCCGAGGACGACCTGGAAGCCGAGGGCCTCGAGCTGCTCGCGGGCGAAGGCGATGTTGTCGGACTCCATGGTCGAGGAGGCGGGGAGGACCATGCCGATGGTATCGCCCGCGGCCAGCCGCTTCGGCTTCAGCACGCGCGAGCTCTTCGGCGCAGCGGCCCTCGCCGTGGCGGCCCCGAGCAGGGAAAGGGCGAGGGTGGAGTTGAAGGAGCGCCGGTCGATCATGGTGGGGTATTCTCCACGATCCGGCGGTGATCCTCACGTCCCAGCGGCCTGCGCTGACGGCGCCGATCTTGCTCTGACCGGCTGGAGTGCGATCCCGGTTCGGCGTCGCGGTACTCGTGGTGTTCGTCGCCTTCGCGGCGGTCTCAGCCGTGCTCTATGCCTGGTTCGCCTTCCGGGTCTTCACCGAGCTGCGGCCCGGTTCGTGGCGCACGGCGACCGAGATCGTCGACCGCAACGGGGAGACGATCGTGGAGGTCTACGGCGCCGAGTGGCGGCGGACCGATCCGGTCGTGCTGGCCGACCTCCCCGATCACGTCCCCAATGCCTTCCTCGCGGCGGAGGACGTCCGCTTCCGCCGTCATTTTGGGATCGACCCCGTCGGCATCGGCCGCGCCGCGTTGACGAACGTCCGCGCCGGCGAGGTGTCTCAGGGGGGAAGCACCATCACCCAGCAGCTCGCCAAGATGCGGTTCCTCTCCGCCGAGCGCACCTTCACGCGCAAGGCGAAGGAGGCTGTGCTGGCGGTCCTCATCGAGATGCGCCTCTCGAAGGATGACATCCTCGAGGCGTATCTCAACGACGTGTATCTCGGCCACCGCGACGGGCACGCCATCCTCGGCGTCGACGAGGCGGCACGCGCCTACTTCAACAAGACACCGGCCAAGCTCACCGTCGACGAGGCCGCGCTGCTGGCGGGGATGATCCGGGCGCCGAACGCGGAGGTGGCCCGCCGACGCCGCGACGCCGTCCTCGGCGTGATGCGCGACCGGAAGTGGATCACGGAGAAAGAGCACGACCGTGCCGTAGGCCGGCGCGTCCGTTTCCGTTCCGGGACGCTTCCGCTGATGCCGCATCCGTTCCTCGTGGCCGCGCTGCGGACGGAAGCGGCCGACCGGGTCGGGGCGCGGAGACTGCGCGGCGCGCCGCTGAAGATCTACACCGCGGTCGATCGTGACATGCAGCAGGCCGCCGAGGCCGCGGTGCGGGGGGGGACGCAGCGCCTGCGCAGCCGCTACTCCTGGCTGCGCCGGAAGGAGCCGCTGCAAGGAGCGATCCTCAGCGTCGATCCGTCGACCGGGGGGATCCGCGCCCTGGTCGGGGGTTCGGACTTCCGCAAGTCGCAGTTCGACCGCACGCGCCGCATGCGCCGGCAGCCGGGCTCGGCGTTCAAACCGTTCACCTACGCCGCGGCCATCGCAACGAAGGAGATCACGCCGGCTACGCTGGTCGAGGACAAGCCGGTGGAGATCCAGTTGGCTCGCAACGACATCTGGCGCCCGAGGAATTACGACCAGCGCTTCCGCGGCGAGGTGACGGTGCGCGAGGCCTTCGAGAAGTCGCTGAACACGCCGGCGGTGCGCGTGGCCGGCGAGGTCGGCGTCCGCCGTGTGCGCAACGTGCTCGGCGACGCCGGCTTCGCAGGGAAGCTCTCCGACACCCCGGCCGTGGCGCTCGGCGTCGACGATGTTTCCATGCGCGAGCTCGTCAGTGCCTACACCGTCTTTCCGAACCTCGGCCGCAGGACCGAGCCGCATCTCATCGAGAAGATCGAGACGCAGGGAGGACGGAGGATCCATCGCGCCAGGGTGCGGAAGCGGAAGGCGCTCGATCCGCCCGTCGCCTACGTGGTCCACTCGCTCATGCGCGGCGTCGTCCAGCGGGGGACCGCCTCCGACCTCACGCGGCTCGGCCTCGGCCACGTCGCCGGAAAGACCGGCACGACCAGCGACTATCGCGACGCCTGGTTCGTCGGCTACGCCCCCGACCTGCTGACCGCGGCGTGGGTCGGCTTCGACGACGGGACGCCGCTGCGCATCTCCTCGGCCGCGGCCGCGCTCCCGATCTGGGCCGCCTACATGGCCAAGGCCGAGCATGAGCGCGGCGAGATCGAGCCGCCCGACGGCGTCAGCCTCGTGGAGATCGAGCCCGCCAGCGGCCTGCGCTGGCGGCCGCGGTGCGGCGTTCGCTTCGAGGAGGCCTTCCTCTCGGGCACCGAGCCGGAGCAGGAGTGCCGGGGACGCATCGAGCGGCCGCCGATCCTGATCCAGTTCGAGGAGCCGCCGGTCATCACCCCCGAGCAGTCGGAGGAGTGGTCGGCGGAGATCCCGGGGTTGGGAGAGGTGCAGATCGTGATCGATCCCGCCGCCGGCCGCCCGCCGTCGGAGAGCGACGACGATGACGA
>DATLEX010000226.1:0-14150 GCA_035525045.1 Thermoanaerobaculia bacterium
CTCCCGTCTGCACGTGAATGGTGGCCTGGTGGCGGATCGGAACGCTGCAGGAGTTGGCGATGAAACATTGCTCGTGAGCCGTCTCGTGCAGCTTCCCGGCGCGCTCCGGATCGCCTCCCGCGATCGTCACCGCCGGACGGAGCGTGACCTCCTCGAAGCGTCCCCCACCCGATCCGTCGAGCAGCAGCGTGCCGCTGGCCCGATCTTCGTAGGCCACCACGCGGATCCCGCCGCGCGCGCAGAGGGCCAGGTACGACAGCATGTGACAGGCCGAGATCGCGGCCAGGAAAAGATCCTCGGGGTCGTATTTGTCGGGCTGGCCTCGGAAGGCGGGGTTGGCCGAACCGGCCAGCTCCGGCTTGCCGTCGATCACGACGCGGTACTGCCGTCCGTACACGGCGTAGCTCGAGGTCCCCTCGCCGAGGTTCCCCTCCCAGATGAGTCGTGCCTGGTAGTGGTGCGATCGCATCGACACATCGTAAGCGGAACGGCGGGGCTTACGCGGGTCAGGCGGTGCTTCCCGACGTCATCCGGGCGATCTCGTCGACGAGCTGCGAGGGATCGACCGGCTTCGAGAGACAGGCGTCGAACGCGCCGCGCTCCTCCCGGGCCGGCGGAGACGGCGACAGCGCGACGATCCTGATGTCGCTGCCGTACTCGCGCTGCCTCAAGGCGCGCGTGAGCGCGTAGCCGTCGAGCTCCGGCCCGGCGATGTCGGTGACGACGACGTGCGGCCGATACCGTTCGATCGCGTCCAGCGCCGCTGCCGCGGAGTCGAGGGGCAGCAGGTTGGCCCCGGCGGCGCGAAGGGCGGCCGCGGTCATCCTGCGTGATTCGGGATCGTCGCCGACCAGAATGATGTCGACGCCGCGAAGTCGTTCCGCCGGCAGAGGCCCGGCGTCCGCGACCGCGCGCAGCGGCAGGGTCACGGTGAAGGTGGCCCCCTTCCCACGGCCGGCGCTCTGGGCGGTCACGGTGCCGCCGTGCGCCTCGACGAGGTGGCGGACGATCGAGAGGCCCAGCCCCAGTCCGCCGTGCACCCGCGTTTGCGGGACCTCCGCCTGCCGGAAGGGCTCGAAGACGTTTGGCAGGAACTGCGGGTCGATCCCCTCGCCGTCATCGCTGACGGCGATCTCGACCTGCGATGGCGTGCGGCGTGCCGACACCCGCACGATGCCGTTGCGCGGCGTGAACTTGACGGCGTTGGAGAGGAAGTTCCAGAGCACCTGCTGAATCCTGATGGCATCGACGACGATCGTACCGAGTCCGGGCTCCAGCGCGGTGGTGAAAGTGATCTGCTTCGCATCGGCGGTGGAGCGGACCGCGTCCACCGCATTCATGATCAGGTCGCCGAGCTCCACGGCCTCCGGCGAGAGGCGAAGCTTCCCCGAGACGATTTGCGACACGTCGAGGATGTCGTTGATGAGCCGGGACTGTAGCTGTGCCGCGGCGGCGATGGCCTTGACGGCGTCCCTGAACGTCGCGTCGCCGGGCGACATGGCCGGCAGCATCCTCGCCCATCCGAGGATGGCGGTCATGGGAGTGCGAAGCTCATGGGAGAGGGTCATGAGGAACTCGTCCTTGGCCCGATTGGCCTCCCGGGCCGCGCGATAGGAGGCCTCGGCGCGGCGGCGTTCTTCCTCGGCCTGGAGCCTTGCCTCGCGCTGATCGAGGAGCGCCCGCTCAGTCTCCTCGACCCTCTTCCGCTCGCTGATGTCGCGCGTGACTTTGGCGAATCCCCGCAGCTCCCCGCGGCGGTCGTGGACGGCCGTGATGACGACGTTCGCCCAGAAGCGGCTCCCGTCCTTGCGCACGCGCCATCCCTCGTCCTCCACGCTTCCCTGCTCGCGCGCCAGGACGAGCTCGCGCTCGGGCTTGCCGCTCCGGACGTCCTCCTCGGAGTAGAAGGTCGAGAAGTGGCGGCCGATGATCTCTTCGGGAGCATAGCCCTTGATGCGCTGCGCGCCGCTGTTCCAGGTGGCGATCCGCCCCTCCGGGTCGAGCATGAAGATCGCGTAGTCGCGGACGGAGGAGACGAGCAACTGGAAGATCTCGGCGCTCTGCCGGAGCTGCTCGTCCGCTTCCCGGCGCTGGGTCAGGTCGCGCGTGACCTTGGCGAAGCCTTGAATGCTGCCGTCGCCATCGCGCAGGGCGGTGATGATCGTATTCGCCCAGAAGCGGGTCCCGTCCTTCCGCACGCGCCATCCTTCGTCCTCGACACGCCCGTCTCGCGCGGCGGCCTCGAGCTCGCGCTGCGGTTTCCTGGCCTCGAGATCGCCGGGGCCGTAGAAGAGCGAGAAGTGACCGCCGCGGACGTCCTCCTCGCCGTAGCCCATGATCCGCGACGCACCGCGGTTCCACGAGCGGATGTCTCCCTCCCGGCCGAGGAGGAAGATGGCGTAGTCCTGGACCGCATCGATGAGGAGCGCGAACTCCTCGCCGCCGGAGCCACGACGCCGGCTGTCGAACGGTTCGGAGGTCACCGGCATGATGTGACTCATCTCGAATGCGGGGCGCCGCAGACCGCGGTCAGAGCGCCGGTGAGCGCCTCGATCTCGAAGGGCTTGGTCAACACCGCCTTGACCACGCTCTTGTCGATCCTGGTCCAGTCCAGACCCTTGATCGCCGCCGTCACCACGATGACCGGTACGGGGAGCGAATTCTCCTTGATGTACCGGATGACGTCGTACCCCGACACGTTGGGCATCATCAGGTCGAGGATGACCGCGTCATACGTGGTTTCGCCGGCAAGGGCGGCGATGGCCTCCCCACCGTCTGTCACCAGGGAGGAGGTGTACCCGTGCCGACTGGCGATCAGCTCCACCAGTCCGCGAATGGCCTCGTCGTCCTCGACCACCAGCACGTGCCGTTCATCCATAGGCAGCCTCGGCAGTCGACCGTGCGATTTCCGAGCCACACTCTATTCCTGTCTCCCCTCACGCCGTGCGGGGCCGGTCCGACCGCAACCGCCGGACCGTGGCGACCAGCTCCTCCGGCTCGACCGGCTTCTTCAGATACTCGTCGAAGCCCGCCGCCAACGCCTGCTCCCGCTCTTCCGTCCGGCCGAACGCGGTGAGGGCGATGACCGGTACCGCGTTCGACGGCGGAGGGAAGGCGCGCACGGCTCGAACCAGGGCGAAGCCGTCCTCGCCGGGCATGGCCAGATCGCAGATCACCACGTTGGGCATGACGGCCTGAAACTCGGCGAGTCCCTCCCGGACCGAGCCGGCGCTCCGGACGTCGGCCTTCGCGCGGCGAAAGATCGCCTCAAGCAACTCGCGCGTGACGTCCTGGTCGTCGACCACCAGAACGCGAGCTCCGGCGAGATCGGGGAGGTCAGAGCCTCCGGGAATGACAACCGGGGTCCTGAAGGCCCGGCTGGACTGTTCACTCTCCGCCGCGGGCTCGATGACCGGGATCTCGACGGTGAACGTCGCGCCGCGGTCCGGGCCTTCGCTCGCGGCCCGGATGCGGCCTCCGTGCAGCTCGACCAGGGAGCGGACGATCGACAGGCCGAGGCCGATCCCTTCGTGCGATCGCGTCGCCGACGGGTCCTCCTGGCTGAACGGCTCGAAGACGTGGGGCAGGTAGTCGTGCTCGATCCCTTTTCCCGTGTCCTGCACCGTCAGCCGAAGGAGGCCGCCGGAATGCACGACGCGAAGCGTGACCGTGCCGCCGCGGGGCGTGAACTTCACGGCGTTGGAGAGCAGGTTCCAGACGATCTGCTGCAGGCGCCCCTCGTCGCCGAGCACCCGCGGGAGGGAGGGGGGTACGCTGGCCACGACCTCGATGCCCTTGGCGGTAGCCGCCGGATGAACGGTGCTCAGGGCCGCCCGCAGCACGGGACCGATCTCGACCGGCACCGGATGAAATGTCATCTTGCCGGCCATGATCCGGGAGACATCCAGCACTTCGTCGATGAGCTGGGTCTGCATGGCGGCGCCTCGCTCGATGGCCTCGATGGCCTGCCGAGCCTCGTTCTCCGGGAGCCCCAGCTTCAGCATGCGCGCCCATCCGAGGACGGAGGTCATCGGGGTGCGCAGCTCGTGGGAGAGCGTGGCCAGGAACTGATCCTTTCGCCGGTTCGCGTCCTCGAGCGCTTTCTGCGCCATGATCTCGTCCGTGATGTCGCGGAACTCCAGGACGGCCCCTGCCGGCCGGCCGTCCCGCTGCAGAGGAGAGAGGGAGCAGGAGACGGGAAATGTCGAGCCGTCCTTCCGGGTGAAGAGATCACGGTGCTTCTTCAGAGGCACCGAACGCTCGCGCGCCATCTCGATCGGGCATCCGCCGGCGGGGTGCCCGGCCGGGTCGGACGGCGCGTGGAGGACCTCGTGGAAGGGGGCGGCGCGCAGCTCCTCCGCCGTGTAGCCGGTCTCCTCGACCGATGCCGGATTCACGTAGGTGGCGATCCCGTGCTCGTCGAGCATGAGCAGACACGACGCGGCGTTCTCGGCGATCGTGCGGATGACGGCGTGGGCGCGCTCCAGTTCCGCGGTCCGGCGCTCCAGCGCTTCCTTCGCCGCGACGAGCTCCTCCTCCGCGCGCTGCCGGGCCAGCAGGATGCTCTGCGCATTCTGGAGCGCGACCGACCGGAGCCGGTCGTTCTCGTCGGGAGGCGTCCCCATGCTCAGCCGCCTCCCAGCTTCTTCGCGGCCAGGGCCGTGCCCAGCACCCGGGCCCGGATCTTGGCGAACGCCTTCTCACGCGTGGTCGACGTATCGTCGCTGAAGGGGGAGAACCCGCAATCGTCGGTCGTGCCGAGCTGTCCCACCGGAATGAACTCCGCCGCTTCCAGCACCCGGTCCCGGACCTCCTCCGGCGATTCGATGCGCGGGTCGATCGGCGAGACCACCCCGACGAACACCCGCTGATCGGGCTTGAGGAATTCGCGGATCATCTTCAGGACGCGCTGCCGGTCCTTCTCGCCGGCCAGCGCGATATAGAAGTTGCCGGCCTTGAGCTGGAAGAGGCTCGGCAGGAGGTCGGCGTATTCCACCTCCGCACTGTGCGTCGAGTCCCTGTCGCTCCCCGCGCAGGTGTGCACGCCGATCCGGCTCCGCTCCCCGGCCGAGAAGCGGGACAGCGCCAGGTTGTTCAGGTCGATGAAGCTGTGCAGCAGAGCGCCGGAGGGATCGATCTTGACCGCCAGCCGCCCTTCGGTGAAGTCGATCTGCACGGCATGCGCGCCCTTGGCCAGACAGCTTCGGATCTCCGTCTCGTGCTCGCTGAGAAGGTCATCGAGGAACTGCTCGCGCGAGTAGCCGTCCAGGCCCTCGGCCGGGTACATGAGGCTGAGCGCCGAGGGGGAGATGACCGCCTGCTTGACCGGCCGGTGCGCATGGCGGAGGGCCACGTCGAGGTAGCTGTCGGCCCGGCGAAGATAGCGAAAGGGACCGGCCGTCAGGCGCGGCATTCGCCGCGCGTGGCCTGCCGCAAACGGGATCGTGAACCCGTCGGGGGCGGTGTTGGGGAGTCCGTCGACCGAGTAGGTCCAGAAGTTGTGGTACTTGCGCTGCTCCCCGTCGGTGACCACCGGCGACCCGGTCTCTTCGAACTGCCGGATGGCGTCGCGGATGGCCGCTTCGTACAGCGGATCGAGCTCCCGGTCATCGGGGTTCCCCTTCGCCGCGACGGCCTCGATCAGCTCCAGCGGCCGCGGGATGCTTCCGATTGGCTCGGTCGGGATCATGACCACGAGGACCTCCGTGAGCTTGCAAGACCAAAACCACGGCCGGATTGCGCAGTTGCGCATCCGGCGCGCCGGCGTTCATCGCGATTCCCGCGCCATCGCCACCAGGACCCGCCGCGCGTCCTCGGACGAGCGCACCTCCTCGGGGAAGGCGATCCGCGCCCCCTTCATCCCCTCCGGCGTCCTCACCCGCACCGCGAATCCGAGGCGGTCGCACGACACCATCTCCGCCCCCTCGGCATCGAGTCCGCTGAAGCGCCGGGTGATGTCGCGCAGGGCGGCGCCATGATCCCGGTTCATGTGCTCGATGATTCCCGCCGACACGGCCGCGAGCGGATCGACCTCCGCAGACGCGTACTCGGCCGGCTCGACCCACCCCATCACGCCGAAGCCGCCGACGAAGTAGACCTGCGCCACGTCGAGCCGGAAGAAGGAGAAGTCGGAGAAGGAGATCCAGTAGCGCGCGGAAGGATGCCGCTCCAGGTACGCGGCGCGGAGCGGCTCGCCCGCATCGTCGAGCCGGCGGACGGTTCCGAGGAGCGTCGCCCGCGGAAGGCCGAGCGGATCGGCCTCGCCGCCGCTCTGCATCACCAGAAGGCTGGCCCGCGCGTCGGCGATCAGGTTCTGGGTGTGAATGGCCATGCTGCTGATCAGGAAGAGCGGCGCGCCGTCAGGCCCGAGCGCATACGGCATCACCGAGGCGAAGGGAAAGCCTGGATGATGATGCGAGTGGGTGGCGAGCGTGCCGAGCCGCTCCCGGTCGAGCAGCGTGCGGGCGCGCTCGGCATGGCTCGGCTCGGCGACGGTTTGCGGCGGAGCGGAGGAGGCGTGCCGGGTCATGGCGCGCGAGTATGTCACGACGGCGGGCCCTTCCCGACCCGCGAACACCCTCACCGCGGCATCGGAACGCGCGCGACAAGGTAAATCACCGTCCGATGCTCGTGGCCCCGTAGCCGTCCGGCCCACGAGGTGCGGAGGCGGGTCCACTCCGAGGCAGGCAGCACTCCTCTCTCCACGAGATCGAATCCCGCCTGCTCGTACCTCGGGGCGAGCACCGAATCGATGAACGAGGTCGAGAGCGACGGCAGCCCCAGTCGCTCGATCTCGCCGCCGTCGCGCTCCGGATCGAGGCCGATCACCACTTCGAGCAGAGCCCCGGGCGCACAGATCCGTCGCAGGTTGTCCAGCACCCCACGCTCCCCCGTGGCGACGGCGCGCAGCAGGCTGCCCCACGGAAAGTGAACGTGGACCTCGTCGGCGGTCCCGTCGAGCTCGGACGGAAGGTCCTCCGCCGCCGCCTGCACGAACAGGACGTTCGGGAGACCCCCTCTGGCCGGTCGCCTATGGATCTTCTCCGAGATCTTCTCCAGCGGCCGGCGGTTTGCGTCGACGCCGATGTAGAGGCGGTTGGGATCGTTGCGGGCGCTCTGGTACACAAAGCGACCGTCTCCGGTCCCGATGTCGATCACCACCCCTTCGCCGGTATCGCTCGATGAGCCGCCGGAACGCCTCACCATCGAGTCATCAGATCGTTGAACCACGGATCAGATTCAGCATGCGTTGCCCTCCGAACATTCGTCTTCGAGAGTCTACCGGCAAAAGCCGGGCTCGGGCGCCCCGTGGATCGCCGGGAACGCCCCGGTGGGAGGGCTGGTAGAGTCTGACGCGGGCGGAACCGGGTGCCCCCCCCCGGCCGCCCCTCAGCCCGATGACCGACCCGACGCGCCCGGCGCCCACGCTCCTCGACAGGCTCGGACTTCACCGGCCCGAGCTGCGGGCCTGGGCCATGTTCGACTGGGCCATCTCCCCCGTGCAGACGACGGTGATGGTCGCCGTCTTCCCGATCTTCTACATCGTGGTGGCGGGGGCGGAGGCCGGTCCGACCAAGGCCAGCCAGTGGTGGGCCCTCTCGAACGGCATCGCCATCGCCATCGTGGCCCTCCTCTCTCCCATCCTCGGCGCAATCGCCGACTACGCCGCGGCGAAGAAGAAGATGCTCGCCGCCTCGATGGTGGTCGGCGTCGCCGCCTGCGCCGGGATGTACTTCATCGGGGCGGGCGACCTCTGGCTGGCCTCGGCCCTGTTCGTGCTCGCCGCCATCGGCGCCGCGGCGGCGATCGTCTTTTACGACGCGCTGCTTCCTCACATCGCCGCGGAGGACGAGGTCGACCGCGTCTCCACCGGCGCCTTCGCCATCGGCTACGTCGGCGGAGGGTTCCTCCTGGCGATCAACCTGGCCATGATCCAGAAGCCGGAATGGTTCGGGATCAGCCCCGCCGACGCCACGCTGCCGGTCCGCCTCTCCCTCGCGTCGGCCGCCGTCTGGTGGGCGGTCTTCTCCATCCCGCTCTTCCGCCGCGTTCCGGAGCCGCCGCGCCGGCTGGAGGCGGACGAGGAGGTGGGCCAGAACCCGGTGCGCGTCGGCTTGACCCGCCTCAAGGAGACGTTCCACGAGCTGCGCGGCTACAAGCACGCCTTCCTGATGCTGCTGGCGTTCCTGGTCTACAACGACGGGATCTCCACGATCCAGAAGATGGCCGCCGCGTACGGGACGGAGCTCGGCATCCCGCGGGAGTCGGTGATCGCGGCCATCCTGATCGTGCAGTTCGTCGGCATTCCGGCCACGTTCGCTTTCGGATCGCTGGCGGGACGGGTGGGGGCGAAGCGCGCCATCTTCGCCGGCCTGCTCGTCTACCTGGTGATCAGCGTCGTCGGCTACTTCATGAAGACGGCGGCGCACTTCTACATTTTGGCGGGGCTGGTGGGCCTGGTGCAGGGAGGGACGCAGGCGCTGAGCCGCTCGCTCTTCGCCACGCTCATCCCGCGCCACAAGTCGGGGGAGTTCTTCGGGTTCTACAGCGTCTTCAGCAAGTTCGCGGGGATCTTCGGCCCGCTCCTCTTCGCCGGGATCATCGGCGCGACGGGATCGAGCCGGAACGCGATCCTCTCGGTGATCGTCTTCTTCGTGATCGGCGGCGTGCTGCTGATGTTCGTCGACGTGAAGGAGGGGGAGCGCGCCGCCCGGGCCGCGGAGGAGACGACCCGCCGGGCATGAGCGGAGGCTGATGGCTGGTTACTCGGGAACTCCGCTGGTCCGAAAGCTCGGCATCCGCGAGAGGACGGCGGTGGTGGTGATCGATCCTCCGCCGCACTATGCCGCGCTGCTCGGCGAGCTCCCGGAAGGCGCTCGCATCGTCGCGCCGCCGCGGCGCGGCGAGATCGCCTTCATTCACCTCTTCGTCCGATCCGCCGCGGACCTCATCGTCGCGCTCCGGCGGTACCGGAAGCGCATCGGGAGCGACGGCGTGATCTGGGTCTCCTGGCCCAAGCGGGCGTCGAAGGTCGCCACCGACGTCACCGAGGACGTCATCCGCGAGGTGGCGCTGCCGATGGGCCTGGTGGACATCAAGGTCTGCGCCGTCGACGAGACGTGGTCGGGCCTGAAGCTGGTGATCCGGAAATCGGAGCGGTAGAGGATCACGCGCGCTTCGTGGCGCGGCTCCGCATCAGCAGAAGCGCCAGCGCGACGGGGACGACCGCGGCCGCGATCCGCAGCGGCCGGCTGGCGAACGTCGCGAGCCTCTCCGAAGAGCCGTCGGGCCGGATGCGCCACAGGCGCGGCGTGCCGATGAGCGAAGCGAGAAACCGCGGTGAAGAGAACGCTTCGAGGACGAGGATGTCGCCGCCGTCGAAAGCGATCCCGGCGGGAGACCATCCCAGTCCGCCGCCCGTGATGCGGGAGAGCCAGCTCGCCTGGTCGCGGAAGACGTCCGTCCCGTGCCCCGGCCGCCACCGCACGCCGCGGCGGTTGTAGGCGTCGGCAATCAGCACGGTGTCGCCGGCGCCGACCGCGAGGCCGACGGAATGGTTGAAGAGGCCGAAGTCGCCGGGGAGGCCGCCCGTTCGAACCGAGACGACGTCGCGCGCCAGCGTCTCGACTTCTCCTCCGCGGCTGACTCTGCGCAGGTGGCCGGAGTCGGTCACGTAGAGAGTTCCATCGGCGCTCGCGGCAACAGCACCGACTGCGGCGAACCGCGCCTCGCTCGCGCTCCCGTCCTCGAGGCCCCACTCTTCCCCGGCAAGCACCGCTGCATCTCCGGCAGGCGTGCGAACGAAGATCCGGGAGAGCCGCTCGCCGCTCCCCATCCACCCGTACGAGTTTCCGGCGGCGTCGCGAGCGATCCAGAGGCCCGGCTCCGGCTCGGAGGCCGGTCCCATCACCCTCTCGACGCGACCGCCGGCGATGCGCCAGAGGCTGACCACGCCGCCTGTGCCTCCCGCCCCTTCGCCGACCGCTTCGCCATGGACCCTCCCCCGGTGATCGGAGGCGAGGTTGTGGCAATGGACATCGTCGATGACGACGTGAATGGATCCTCGACCATCGAGCCGGACCACCCGCCCGCGACCGAGGTCGGTGAGATAGAAGTCGCCATCGATGGGAGCAATGCCCCAACTGCTCTGCGCCGGGAGAAGGACGGGCGCGCCGGCGATCGCGGCGAAGATCACCGCGAGCCGGCAGACGACCCCGCCCTGGCGCGTCGGACGGCGCGGCATGCCGGACCTATCCCCGATTCTGACACCAGCGCTCCCCTCCGGGCCGGGCAGCGAGCGCGCAGGCCGGCAAAGATTTCAACAGCGCGATGCAACACCGCTTGTGCAATCGCAGAGAGGCGGTCGCGGCACTGCACAAATCGCGGTCCGGGCGCTGCGGATCGCTGTTGAAAACCGATGAAAAGTTCACAGCGCGCGCCGTTGATTTTCGATACGATGCGCGCGCTTCACATCGAACGCTCTATCGCGGATGTCAACGATGGGAAGCGGCCGCGAATGACGCGATAGGTCATCAAGGCAGCTGCGGCGCGGATGCCCCTTGGCGGATGTCAACGCGACGCAGAAGACCTCGGAGGCGAAGGCTCGCGGGGTCAGGCTTCGAATCGAACGCTCCCTCGCAGATGTCAACGATTCGAGGCGGCCCGCGATGATGCGATGGATCATCGAGGCGAATGCGGCGCGGATGCCCCTTTGCGGATGTCAACGCGCCGAGGCCGGCCCCGGGAGGCAAAGGCTTCCGGGGCCACTTTTTTGCCCGGAGCGTACGCGGCCCGCCAGGTCAGTAACGCTCCACCGGCTCCCCTCTCCCGGTCGCCTTGTGAGCCTTTTCCCGCTGCCTGTTCGAGCAGGGAAATCGCCGGTGCAACACGGCGTGTGCAGTTCTCCCAGACGGGGCATGGCGGGTGCACAAATCGGCACAGGCGCGCCCCGCTTCACGTCCGAAAAACGGTGTTCGGGTTCCGATTTCCGAAAACAGCTTGGCCGGCTTCTTGCCGATGGGCGGGGGCGACGACTTCAAGGCGCCGGCCTCTGGGTGCTCGATGTGCCCTACACTGAGAGCGGCCTGGAGTTGTCGATGATCAGGCCAGGTAACGCGAGCTTACACGATAGAGCGGAGACGCCATGAACGAGCAGCCCCCTCATTCTGCTTCCGTGGACATCGACCTTCTCCGCCGTGAGATTCCACCGCGGTTGCGCGCGACGTTTGCGTCGCGTTACCGAGGTGCCATCTTGTTCGGGTCGCGCGCGCGAGGAGACGCTTCCGAGGAGAGCGACATTGATCTCCTCGTGCTCCTCGATGATCCCGTCCAGCTCGGACCTGACGGGGATGCGATCATCCACGCCCTTTACCCTTTGCAGCTCGATATCGGCGTTCCCATCCACGCGCTTCCGGCGCGGCATAACAGTTATGAGGCCGGAACGTATGCGCTATACCGCCACGCGCAGGAGGAGGGAGTCCTGCTGTGAGTCCCGAAGCGAGCGACTGGTTGACGCGTGCCGACCAGGCACTTGGGAGCGCCGAGCTGCTCGCCGATTCTGATCCCGACGCGTCGGCGTCGCGGGCGTACTACGCCGCGTTCTACGCTGTGTCGGCACTTTTCAGCGCCGAGGGACGGTCGTTCCGGAAACACTCCGCCCTCGAAGCTGCCGTCCATCGCGACCTCGTTCGCGCGGGGCGCTGGCCGCCCGACCTTGGCGAGGCGTATACCCGCCTTCAATTGCGACGCATCACCGGCGACTACGGCGGAGAGCTGCATGTGAATCGCGACGACGCGCGTGATGCGATCGAGGCGGCGCGGCAGATCGTCCAGGAAGTGCGGCGCACGCTCTCTGAATCGTAGCGTTCCGGCAGGGACGATTTCTGCTCCCGGCTCAGTTCAACCTTTTCAAGGAGACCACGGGGCGGCGTGCTGTCAACCGCTCCGCGAACGAAATCCGAAAAACGGTGTTCTTGGTCGTGTGAACGGTGAGATCGATACGACCTCCAGCCGCAGCGTGACCGATGCCTTCGGGCCGACCGAGTGGGGGCTCCTCGCCGCCACCGCCCTGATCTGGGGCTCCTCGTTCCTCCTCATCGAGATCGGCCTCCTCGCCTTCCGGCCCGGCCTGGTCGCCGCGGTCCGCGTGCTGCTCGGCGCCGCCGCCCTCGCCCTCGTCCCGCGCGCGCGCCGGCCGGTCGACCGCAGCGACCTCCCCCGGATCGCCCTCCTCGGCGTCGTCTGGATGGGGCTGCCGATGCTTCTCTTTCCGATGGCCCAGCGCTTCATCAGCTCCTCGGTCGCCGGGATGATCAACGGCGCGGTGCCGCTCATGGCCGCGGGATGGTCGGTGATCTTTCTTCGACGCCTCCCCGGCCGCGCGCAGCTCGTGGGGCTCGCCGTCGGGTTTCTCGGGATCGCGGCGATCTCCTGGCCGGAGCTGCAGGGGTCGCGGGCCACCGCACTCGGCGTGGCGCTGGTCGTTCTGGCGGTGATCCTCTACGGTCTGGCGGTCAACATCGCCGTCCCGCTCCAGCAGCGCTACGGCTCGCTGCCGGTGCTTCTTCGAGCGCAGCTCGCGGCGCTACTCCTCGTCCTCCCCTTCGGCCTCTGGAGCCTCCCGGGATCGAGATGGGCCTGGGGATCGGCGCTGGCGATGGTTCCCCTTGGCGTGCTGGGAAGCGGCGTGGCCTTCGTGCTGATGACGACGCTGGTCGGCCGCGCCGGCGCGGCGAGGGGGGCGGTCGCCGTCTACTTCGTCCCGGTGGTGGCGATCGTGCTCGGGGCCGGCCTGCTCGGCGACCGGATCACCCCCGGCGCGGCGATCGGCACCGGCCTCGTCCTGCTCGGCGCCTGGGTCACGTCGCGGTCGGAGCGCGTCGCCGCTCAGCGTCCGGTTCCGGTCCGCGCCGCGGCGTGAGGGGCCGGTCTCGCGATACGCTTGCGCCATGTACCGGCCACTGACACTCCTCGCGCTCCTCTCGCTCGTCATCACGCCTCTCCGCGCCGCCGACGAGGTGGCGCGGCTCCACGCCCTCTTCGACCGCACGTGGGAGCGGCAGCTCCGGGACCATCCGCTCTTCGCCACCTCGGTCGGGCGGCATGAATACAACGACCGCCTGCCGTCGATCACGCCGCAGGATCTGGAGCGGCACCACGGGCAGAACCGGGCGGCGCTCGCCGAGCTCATGGCCATCGACCGCTCCGCGCTCCCGCCGGCGGAAGTCGTCAACTACGAGATGTTCCGCCGTCAGCTCGAGGATGCCATTGCCGGGTACGAGCTCGGCGATTATCAGATCCCGATCAACGCCGACTCCGGCTTCCATACATCGTTCGGCAGACTGCCGAAACAGGTGCCGCTGTCGACGGCGCGAGACTACGAGAACTACATTGCCCGCCTCACGGCCTGGCCGCGGTACGTCCGCGAGCAGATCGCCCACATGCGCACGGGGCTGCGGCGAGGAATGACCGTCCCGCGGGCGACGCTCGAGGGCTACGACCACACCATCGCCGCGCACGTCGTCGCCGACCCGACCGCCAGCGTCTTCTGGGAGCCGTTCGCGACGTTCCCCTCCTCGGTTCCCGCCGCGGAGCACGAGCGGCTGCGGCGCGAAGGGCGGCTGGCCGTTACCGAGGGAGCGGTGGCCGGCTATCGCCAGTTCCTCGACTTCTTCCGGAAGGAGTACCTGCCGGGCGCGCGCACCACGATCGGCGCCTCGGAGCTGCCGGAGGGCCGCGCCTACTACCGGCAGAAGATCCGCGAATTCACCACGCTCGACCTGACGCCGCAGCAGATCCACGAGACCGGCCGCGCCGAGGTCGAGCGGATCTCGGCGGAGATGACCGCGGTGATGAAGGAGGCGGGATTCGAGGGCGGCTTCGCGGCGTTCCTCCAGTTCCTCCGCAGCGATCCCCGCTTCTACGCGAAGACCGCGGAGGAGCTGCTCATGCGCGCCTCGCGCATCGCCAAGCGGATGGACGGAAAGCTTCCGGCGCTGTTCAAGACGCTGCCGCGCCTGCCGTACACGGTCGAGGCGGTGCCGCCGGAGCTCGCGCCGAAGTACACCACGGGACGGTACGTGTCGGCGCCGCTCGGCAGCACGCGGCCGGGCATCTACTGGGTCAACACCTACAAGCTCGAGTCGCGGCCG
>DATLEX010000252.1:0-2666 GCA_035525045.1 Thermoanaerobaculia bacterium
TGGTCCACGGCCGCTACGGGCGCCTCGGCTACGGGATGGCGGTGCTGTTCGTCTTCGGCACGGCGCTCTACAGCGGCGCGCTCGGCGCGCTGATCACGCTGGCGCCGCGGCTCTGGTATCCGATCTACGGGTCGCGCACCGCCGCGCTCGACATCGACCCGATGACCGATCAGCAGCTGGCCGGATTGATCATGTGGATCCCGGCCGGAACGATCCTGATCATCGTCGCGCTGGCCCTCTTCGCGGCGTGGCTCGGCGCGATGGAGCGTCGGACGCCGGCCTGATCGAAACCCCTTTACCTCATGCAGTTGCATCAGGCTTGCACTTAATGGAGGTATGGCACGCCTACTTCTCGCAGAACGCCATCCGACACTCCGGCTCCTGATCTCGACCCTCACCACGAGGGCGGGACACGAGATCGACGCTGTCGAGACGGGAGAAGACGTGTTGGAGCGGCTCAACAGGGCCGATTACCACTGCCTGATGATCGGCGCGCCGATTCTGCTGGGCCGACGGCCGAAGACGCTGCTGCAGCACATCGAGGACGAGGCTGTGGAGGTGTCGCCGCGCATCGTCGTACTGACGGCGCGAACGCTCGATCGCGAGCTGCTGGTCCGGGCGGCCCGCCTTCGCGTCTGCGCCATCGTCAGCCAGCCCTTCGACAACGACGAGCTGCTCCAAACCATCGATGCTTGTGCCCGGAACGAACGCCCGCCGCGCCGCTTCGTCGGGTTCGACCAGGCCGGCCTGCATCACGTCTTCGGCGGAGATATCCTCGCCGACTGGTGATCGTCGCGGCCTGTTGCACATGCTTTGCACGGGATTGGCTCCGTCCATGATCGGGTGGCTGCGGAATCTGTACGACGAATGGCAGGCGGACAACGCCACGCTCATGGCGGCGGCGGTTGCCTTCTATGCCACCTTCTCCATCGGGCCGCTGCTGCTGGTGATCATCTCCATCGGCAGTCTGTTCTTCAGCGAAGAGGCCACCCGTGATCAGCTCGTGGAGGGAACGGCGCGTCTGGTGAACGAGCGCGCGGCCACGGCCGTGGAGCGGATCGTCGATGCCGCCACGTCGGAAGATCGTGCCGGTGTGACCCTCATCGGCGGCGTTCTTCTGCTCTTCGGCGCCTCGGGGGTGTTCCGGCAGCTGCGGCTGGCACTGAACCTGGTGCTCGACATCCCCGACCCGCCCGAGGGGTGGAAAGCGTTTCTGAGGTCGAGAGCGATCGCGGTGGTGATGGTCATCGGAACGATGTGTCTCCTCGCGGTCTTGATGCTTCTGACGGCCACGCTGAACACGGCCCGAAGCATCATCCCCGAGATTCCCGCTGCCGACGTGGCGGTGTGGCGGACGATCGACTTCGCGGTGACGACGATCCTCATCGCCGCGGTCTTCGCCGCGATTCTGAAGTGGGTGCCCGACGTGCGGCTGCGCTGGCGGCACGTCTGGAAAGGGGCAGCCGTGGCCGCGATTCTCTTTTCCGTCGGCAGGCTGCTGATCGGGATCTATCTCAGCCGGGCCATGACCACGTCGATGTACGGCGCCGCGGCCTCTCTGTTCGTGGCCCTGGTGATCATCTTCTTCACCGTTCTGGTCATCCTTCTGGCCGCGGAGATCACCAAGATCCTCGGCCGCCGTGACGCCGAGTTCGCCGAGGAACGGAGACGCGCTCAGGAGAAACATCGGGCCCGGAAGTAGCACGGAGAACGAGATGCGGACCAATCGTTTCACGCCGCCGCCCGATCCTCCGGAGCCGGAGAAGAACGAGTCGTCATAATCTATTGATTACCATATATCTGCACGCTTCTTGCAGACTTCGTCCAGCATGGCCGAACATCAGACGAATCCCGAGATTGCCATCGACGAGCTCGTCCGTTCGCTCGACCATTGCTCCACGAAGCTGAAGGAGATCCGCACCATCGTGGACGAGATCGAGCCGGGAGAGATCCGCACGCTGCTCATGGCGGCCGCGGCGAGGCTGGAGCAGGAGTCGGATGAGATTCGATCCTCTCTCGGCATGCGCGACGATCATTAGGAATGACGAGACGTCCATGGCTGCTGCTCCTCGTTCCATGGCTGATGGGATGCGCCGACTCGCCCCCCGCTCCGCCGGCCCGGGATGCCATTGCCACGGGTGACCTCGAGGAGTTGGAGGCACACCTGCTCCCTGTCGACAACGCCTCGAGCGATGGGTCGTTCGCCGCCTTCCGCAACCGCCTGCTCGACATCGTGCGCAGGGAGGACCGCGATGCACTGCTGTCGGCGCTCGATCCCGGGCTCCGCGTGTCGTTCGGCCCCGGCGGTCGCCGTCAGGATTTCATCGCAGCGCATGGCCGGAGTCGCACGATGCGTTCGCCTTCGTCGCAGTCACCGCCGACAACGCGCCGCTTCGCGCGCAACCTGCCGGCGATGCCTCCGTTGTCACGACGCTCTCCTGGGACATCGTGAAGACGATCTCGGAGCCGCGCGGCGGGTGGAGAGAAGTCGAGACCGCCGCGGGACAGCGGGGATGGCTGCCTCGCCGCACCGTGCGCAGCCCGATCGACTACCGGGCCGGGTTTCATCGAGTCGACGGTGAGTGGAGGATGGCCGCGCTGGTCGCGGGTGATTGATCCGTCTGTGGTGACAGCGATGCGTAGTACTCGGCGACCTCGCGCATCTG
>DATLEX010000255.1:0-9582 GCA_035525045.1 Thermoanaerobaculia bacterium
CCCCCGGAGAGAATCGAGAGATGCCATGAGAGTTCTGGTGACGGGCGGCGCCGGGTTCATCGCCTCGCACGTGGTCGACGCATACGTGGAGCGTGGCCACGAGGTCACGGTGGTGGACGACCTCAGCAGCGGGCGGCGGGAGAACGTGAACCGGCGCGCGGAGCTGATCGTGGCCGATCTGCGCGAGCCGGCCACGGTGGAGAAGCTGCGCGAGGGACGATTCGACGTCCTCAATCATCACGCGGCGCAGATCGACGTCCGCGTCTCGGTGGCCGACCCGGCTGCCGACGCGGAGCTGAACATCGTGGCCGCGCTGCGGCTCTTTCAGGCTCTCATCGACGCGGGGGTGAAGAAGATCGTCTTCGCCTCCAGCGGCGGCGCGGCGTACGGCGAGCCGCAGTTCGCGCCGCAGAGCGAGGAGCATCCGCTGAATCCGATCTCTCCCTACGGCTGCGCCAAGCTGGCCATCGACCAGTACCTCGGCTACTACCGCAGCGTGCACGGCGTCCACTCCGCGTCGCTCCGCTACGGCAATGTGTACGGCCCCCGCCAGCGGAAGGACGGCGAGGCCGGCGTGGTGGCCATCTTCGCGGGGGCGCTCCTGGACGGGACGCCGGTCCGGATCAACGGGAACGGCGAGCAGACCCGCGACTATGTCTTCGTGGAGGACGTCGTGCGGGCGAATATCGCCGTCTCCGAGAGCGATCTCTCGGGAGTCTTCAACGTCGGCACCGGGAGGGAGACCTCGGTGAACGAGCTGTTCGAGATTCTGCGCCGCACCATCGGCTCGGACCGGCACGCGGAGCGAGGCCCGGCGAAGGCCGGCGAGCAGATGCGGAGCGTGCTCGACGGGTCGAAGCTGCGCAACGCCGCGCGGCTCTCCGTCCCCGTGCCGATCGAGGAAGGGATCCGCCGCACCGTGGAGTGGATGTCATCCCGAGCCGGTTAACGGCTCCGGCGCCGGTGAAGCCGAGATGAATCGCCGGTGGCCGAAGGCCGGATGAGGGGGCGCGACCGCGAGACGGAGTGCCCTCACCCGGCGCTTCGCGCCACCCTCTCCCGCAAGCGGGAGAGGGAAGTTTCATTAGAAGCGGGAGCGAGGTGACGATTCTCGAACCGGGTGCCGCCGCCCGTCCGGATCCCTCGCGACGCTCGGGATGCCCTGTCCCGATCGCGGTGACCAGGCGTGGAGTCTCCTGCCGCCGAGGATCGAGACGATCCCCAGCAGCGCCGCGATATTCACGAAACAGAAGTAGTACGGGACGGTGAGAAGGGGGGAGCGGCCGATGGAGCGTCCGCGAGCGGCCGCGCCGGCGATGGCGAGGCCGTAGAGCGCGAGCTGCCCGATCATGGTCAACATGTAAAACGGCGCGGTGCGGGCGATCAAGGCGTTCGAGACGAACAGCAGGATGAGAAAGAAGGGGATGAAATGCCGCACGAGCTTGTGCGAGAGGAGCTCGAGCGAGTAGAACCCCGCGGTGAAGAGGCGGGTGCCGAGGCCGAGCAGGGCGCGCACGGAGTGATTGGTGACGCGGATCTTGCGCGGGAACTCGTCTTTCGCATAGAGCGGAGCCGCCTCCCACGCCGTCGCCTTCGGCTCGTACAGCAGCCGGTAGCCCTGCAGGACCACGCGCGTGGAGATGGCGATGTCGTCCGACTGCGTCGGGTCGGGGGGCGGCGTATAGAGCTCGCGGCGGATCGCGTACAGGAGCCCGTCGGCGGCGAACACGCTCCCGATGCGACTCTCCCGGGTCTTCTGCCACTTGTCCCAGCGGTGATACATCCCTTCGCCCTCGCCGGTCGCGTCGCCGCCGCGGCGGACGCTCGTGTTTCGGGCGCCGCAGACGCCCCCCACCTCGGGATCGGCGAACTTCCGCCCGATCTCCCGCAGCGAATGCCGGTCGAGGAAGAAGTCGGCGTCGGTGAAGACCAGGACCTCCCCCGTCGCGCTCCGCACCGCTTCGTTCAACGCCGCGACCTTGCCGGGGAGGGGGAGGGAGACGAGCTTCACGCGCGGGTCGTACCAGCCCCGGACGATCTCGTCGGTCCGGTCCACCGATCCGTTCGAGGCCACGATCACCTCCACCCGGTCCGGCGGGTAATCGAGCGAGAGGCAATTCTCGATCTTCCGGGCCATGACCTTCTCCTCGTTGTACGCCGCGATGATGAAGCTGACGGTGGGCTGCACGTCGGCCTCGCGGACCGGGCGCGGCTTCAACCGGCTCACGACCCACAGCAGGGCCGGGTAGCCGAAGTAGATGTAGAGCCAGACGGCCAGCGAGAACCAGAAGACGATGACGGCGCCGATCATGGCGAGCGGGTCTCGGCATCGAGCCGCTCGAGGAGCCGGCTGACGCAGTCGGGGAGGTTGAACTCGGCGCGCACTTTCTGCTGGCCACGGCGTCCCATGACCCGGGTCCGCTCGGGATCGCGCAGGAGGTCCTTCATCGCCTTCGCCAGCGCGGCGGGATCGCCCGGCCTGACCAGCAGACCCGACACGCCGTCTTCAACGAGCTCGGGAATGCCCGAGATCGAGGTTGTCACCACGGCGCGGCCGCTGGCCATCGCCTCCATGAGCGCGACGGGAATCCCTTCCATCTGCCCGTCGGGGGCGACGATGCTCGGCAGGGCGAAGAGGCGTGCCTCCGCCATCATCCGGGCCACTTCCCCCTGCGGGCGCGCTCCGGCGAGGTTGACGATGCCGCCTACGCCGTGCTCGCGGATCATCCGCTCCAGCTCCCTGCGCATCGGGCCGTGCCCGACGATGTCGCAGCGCAGCTCGACTCCTTCGTCGCGCAGGATCCGGCAGGCCTCGATGAGCACCGGCAGCCCTTTGTACGGCCGGTGCGCCGCGACGCAGAGCACCTTCGGCGTTCCGTCCCTCGCGGCGGACTGCACGCCGCGCGCATTCTCCTCGTAGCCCTCCGGGTCGATGCCGACGTGGACGACGATGATCTTGCCGCGGGCTTCACCCGGATAGAGATCCTCGAGAAAGCGCTTGTTGAATGCCGAAATCGAGCGCACGAACCGCGTCTCCCGCAGCTTCCAGCGAAGCAGGTTCCGGTTCACCTGGATGTCGTGCGCATGGACGGTGAAGCTGAAGGTGATGTCGGAGAGGCCGGCCACGATGAGGGCCATCGTCGCCGGGTGCGTGGCGTAGTGGGCGTGGATGTGGCGGATGCCCTCACCGGTGAGCTGCTCGGCCAGAAAAACCGATTTCGGGAAGAGGGCCATGGTGCGGGCGAAGACCGCGGGGCTGGAGATCGAGCCGGCGATCAGGCGGCCCAGAAGCGACAGGTAGCGAAGCGGTCTCTTCAGCAGCGCGCGGACGTTGGCGGCGGCGATGGAGAGAGAGAGAAACGGCGTGTAGAGGGCGCGGCCGGTCCACGGCTTCGCCGCCTCGTGGATGACGGGGGGGGTCTCGCGGATCATCGGCACCACGCGCACGGGCTGCCCCTGACGCTCCATCTCGATCATCTCGCGGAGGATGAAGGTCTCGGTCACGGTGGGGAACCGCGACATGAGCACGGCGACGGGCCGGCGTGCGGGCGGGGAGGAGGGGGCGGTTCGGAGTGGCGCTGGAGAGCTCATCAGTTCGGCGGAGATCGCTCCACGTCCTGCTCTAGCAATCCCGCCGCCATCGGCAAGATCCTTGCTCAACCGGGGGTGATGCAACGTGTTTTTCAACGACTCTTTTCAGGGGAATGGACACGATGATCAAAGCCCTCGCTTTCTCCACCGCCCTGGCGGCCGGCCTCGCGGCTCAGGCTCCTGCCCAGGTCGTCATCCGCGAATTCCATGTGACGCCGATCGTCCGGCCGGACGTATCGCACGAGGCACACGATCGATCGGCGCTCCGCGCGGCAACCGAGTCGCTGCGCGGCGAGACCAACGCTCTCGACAGGCTCAAGCTCTACCCCGTCGCGGGCGTGCTCAACCGCGATTTCTACATCCCGTACTTCGTCGACCTGCAGCCCGGCCCCGGCCTGCTCGACTACCGCTGCATGGACTACACGTTCGAGGAGCACACGGGACACGATCCGTACATCCGCAGCTTCCGGGAGCAGGAGATCGGCGTTCCCGTGTTCGCGCCGCTCGACGCCACGGTGCTCGAGGTTCACGACGGGGAGCCGGATCAGAACACCGTCGTCGACTTCGGCGCGCCCTCGAACTTCGTGGTCCTCAGTCACGTAAGCGGATATCGCACCGAGTACATGCACCTCAAGCGCGGGAGCGTGACGGTGCAGCCGGGCCAGACCGTCACGGCCGGGACGCAGATCGGGATGGTCGGGAGCAGCGGCCCGAGCGCCGCGCCGCACGTCCATTTCGAGACCCGCGTGAACAACGAGCCGGTGGAGCCGCTGGCCGGGCCGTGCCGCGCCGGCGCCTCGCTCTTCGAGCGGCAGCAGCCGGACATCTCCGTCGCGCCGGTGGTGATCGGCGTGTCGTTCAGCGATCGCGCCTTCAGCGCCTTCCAGGGCCCGCCGCACGACAACGCCCCGCGCAGCGCCACGTATCCGCGCAACACGCAGGATGTGCACTTCCGCGTCGAGGTCGCCGAGGTCCGGGCCGGGTCGACCTACACCCTGACGGTCATCCCGCCGTCCGGGCCGGCTCTCCCCCCCGTCTCCGGGACGCTCACCGCCTACAACGCCTATCTCGCCTCGGCGGCGTGGGCGCTCCAGGTCCCCCTCACCCAGAGCGGGACGTGGCACATCAATCTGCGCGTGAACGGCCATCAGGTCATCGAGGTGCCGTTCACCGTCGTCGACTTCCTGACGCAGATCGTCAACCGCCCGCCGAATCCGATCACCGCCTCCATCGAGCCGGTCGGCCTGATGGCGAGGGAGGTCGCCGTCTGCCGCGCCACGGGCAGCGTCCTGGCCGACCCCGACACCGATGTGGTCAGCTATCGCTATCAGTGGCTGGTCAACGGCGAGCTGGTGCGGGACGTGACCACCGCCGTTCGCGCCGACGCACTCGCCAGCCAGCACGCCGCGGCCGGCAACGAGATCCAGTGCAGGATCACGCCGTCGGACGGCCAGCTCGAGGCGGCCACGGCGGTGGCGACCGTCGGCGTCCAGGGACCGCCCCGCCGCCGTGCCGCGGGACGGTGAGATCCCGTCATCCCGAGAGGCTGTGCAGAAATCGAGAGCGGCGCGTAGTTGCGCCAGCAGCGACCTCGTCGGTTAGAACCCGATCGTGACCCCCACCAGCAGGAACCCGACCTCGAAGTTCCCTCCCGGCACCGATGAGTCGACGTTCTCCGTGGTGAAGTACATCCACGTATTGACGTTCTGCGCGATGCGCAGGTCGGCCAGGAGCATCCACTCGCCGCGGACCTCTCTCCTGCCGAAGTTCCGCGTTCCCGGGTCGCTGATCGTGTAGGCGCGGTTGCGGTCGCGGTAGCGCAGGCTGAGGTAGAGCGGGTCGCGAGGGAGGACCGGCATGTACGACGCCTGCACGTACCAGTCGCGCGTGTCGTACGACTCGGCCGCGTTGACCACCTCCCGCCTGCCGGAGTCGAGGCCGATCTCGGGCCGGAAGCGCCAGCCGAAACCGCGATAGCGCACCGACGCGCCGAGGGCCGTGTAGTCGTTCCGGCGATTGTTCTGCGCGCTGAAGGTCTGCCGCTGGTGGATGCCCTCCGCCCCGAACTCCCACTCCGGGACCACGCGGTAGGCGTAGGCGCCCGAGACCGTCGTCACGTCCGCGCTCCCGAACGTGTTCCCGACCTCGAACGAGGGACGGTTCTCGGCCCGATCGAGGTACGCGGTCCACTGGTGCACGGCGCCGTCATGGCGCACGCCGATCCGGCCTCCGAGACTCTCCGGTACCTCGCGCACCCCGTATCGGACGACGCTGAGGTGACCGAAGACCTCCAGCGGCCGCTCTCCCGGCCTGTACCCGCCGCGCAGCTCCGAGCCGAGAGCGGTGACGTTCCGCTCCTCGGCGGGATTCGTGCTGTGGAAGAAGTTGTCGAAATAGTAGCCCTGCATGCGCATCTCCGACCGGAACCCGCCGGGATCGCTCGTGCCGCGCGGCTGCGCGGCGAGCGGCGACGGGATCAGGAGCGCTGCGGCCATGACTGCCAGGTGGCTGGTTCTCAAGAAGTCCTCCGGGGGCCTGTTCGAGCAATGTCAGTGCCGAGTGGTCTCTTCACCGAGGCGCGCCACGATCTGGCGGGCGATCCGCGTCCACGAGAACGGCCCGCGCGCGTCGGCGGCGGCCCGGGAGCCGAGCCGCCCGGCCAGCTCCCGGTCGCGCAGGAGCGTGGTCACGGCCGACGCCAGCGCCTCCGGGTCCTCCGGCGGCACGATCAGCCCCGAGACCTCGTGCTCGATGACGTCTCCCATGGCGCCCACCGCGGTGGCCACGATCGGGACGCCGAAGGTCTGCGGGACGTGCAGGGCGCCGCTCTGGTAGATGTCGCGATAGGGGAAGACGATGACGGCGGCCAGCTCCATCCACGCCGCGATCTCCTCGGAGGCGATGTACTCCGGCACCCACGTCACGGCGTCGTCGATCCCGAGCGTCCGGGCGAGCTCCTGATGCTCGGCGACGTTGAAGTCGTGAAAGGGAAAGCCCGCCAGGACGAGCCGGGCGCCGCTCTGCCGGCGGATCAGCGGAAAGGCGTGGAGGAGAACGTCCGTCCCCTTGTACCGCGACAAGGTGCCGAAGAAGAGCACCACCGGCTCGCCGGGGCCGATGCCGAGGCGGCGCCGCAGCGCCGCGGCGTCGACCGCCGGGTCTCGCAGCTCGCGGAAGATCTCCTCGTTGCCATGGACGATGACCCCGACACGGTCGGCGGCGATGCCGAAGCTCGACACGAACTCGCGCCGGTTGCGCTCGTAGTGCACGAACACGACGTCGAAGAGCCGGTAGATCCGGCGGTAGAAGAAACTCTTCAGGCGCGAGCGGTCGAACAGGCCGCCCGCCTTCCCCCCCGCCGCGAAGGGATGAACGTTGTGGCAGATGTCGGCCAGAACTCTCGTGTTCCGGCGGATGAGGAGCAGCGGGAAGTAGTCGAACGGAAAGCGGATGTCCCCGAGCAGCACGACGTCGGGCCGCATCCTGCGCAGATGGCCGGCCAGCCGGATCCACTGCCGGTAGTAGCGGGCGCCGCGGAACCCGCGGCGCACCTTCCGCCACAGCACCGCCCATGGCGTGGCGGATTGCCGTCCGGACGGCTTCGGGTCCCACAGCTCGATGATCGGCTCGACGCGAAAGGTGTGAGGGAGCCGCGCCAGCTCGTACTCCCCGGCCGTGACGAGCGTGATCTCCGCCCCTTCCGCCGCCAGGCCGCGGCAGAGCTGATAGGCGTAGTGAATCATCCCACCTTTCGGGGCGAACTCGATGAACGCGATCTTCATCGCCTTCTCGCCTCGCGCGACACCTCGCCGTACACCGCGTCGAGCCGCCCGATCCACGCCGCGGTCGAGAAGAGGCTCTCCGCCGCGAGGACGGCCGCGACGCCCATCCGCCCGGCGCCGTCACGATCGAGCAGATGATGGATGATCGCCGCGGCGAGCGCGTCCGCGTCCGCCGGCGGGACGAGCGTCCCGGTCACGTCCGCCTGCACGATCTCCGGCACGCCGCCCACCGCGGAGGCGACGACCGGCAGCCCCGCCGCCATCGCCTCGAGGAGCACCGTCGGAAACGCGTCGGCCAGCGTGGGGAGGACGAAGAGATCGCACCCGGCCACGATCGCGTCGACGTCACGCCGGTGGCCGGCCCAGCGCACCTGCCGCGCCTCCCCCGTGGCATCCGCCAGCGCCTGCCATTCCTCCCGCTTCGGCCCGTCTCCCACGATGAGAAACACCGCGCCCGGCACGCGCTCGACGACCGCGGGGATCGCCGCCAGCAGGACCTCGATGCCCTTGCCCGGTCGGAGAACGGAGACGGTGACGGCGATCCGTGCGCCCTCCGGAACGGCCAGCTCGCGTTCCAGTCGGCGGCGGGCGCCGGCGGCGTCACGCCGGAACCGCGCCACGTCGATGCCGTTGTGGACGACGACGGCGCGCCGGGGATCGAGGCCCCGCCCGGCCACGTACTGGGCGCGGAGCGCGGCCGACACCAGGATCACGCGCCGCGCCCAGCGATTGAGCACGAAACGCATGAGACGGTCGCGGAGGCCTTCTCTTCCGCCCGCCGGCGGCGCGACGTGCAGGGTGGCGATCATCGGGACGCCGGTGAGTCGCGAGACGAGGGCCGCCCATGTGGAGGCGTAGGTCAGATGGGCGTGGATGAGTTCGATCCGCTCGTCGCGGATCAGCCGGGTCAGGCGCCGGAACGCCGCGAGGTCGCGCAGATTCCGCGCGCCGAGGTTCGTCACCGCCACCCCTTCACGCATCACCTCGGCCTCGATCGGGTTCCCGCCGATCGACGTCAGGCAGGCGACCGAGAGCCGATACCGGCTTCGATCGTGATTCCGGACGAACGGCACGACGAGCGACTCCGCGCCGCCGACGTTGAAGGAGTCGATGAGCCACAGGAGCCGCGTCACGTCGTCGCCCCATTCACGAGGGCGTCGGCCTTTCTCTTCACCAGAGTCTGCCACACCCACTCGATGATCTTCGGATCGATCAGTCGCAGCACGCCGAGGTAAACGAGCGCCCCGCCGGCGATGGCCCCCGCCAGCTCGGCGAGCGGGCCGAGGGGAGCCGCCCATACCCGCCACAATACGAGATACGCCGCCATGGCCGATACCGCGGTCGCGGCGGGGAGGAACGCGCGCCCCACGGCGAGCAGCGGGACCTCGATCAGGCGGGAGACGACGGTGAGGGTCACGGCCGCGAAGAGCAGCTCCACCGCGGCGAGCGCCATGGCCACCGTCGCCGCGTCGCGCATGGCCGCGACCACCAGGGCCGGGATGAGCACGACCGCCTTCGCGGCGGCGACCCCGGCGAGGAGTTGGGCCCTTCCCGTGGCCTTGAGCAGGTCGCCGGCGTGATTGCTCAGCGAACGGATGCCCGCGTAGGCCGCGAGCCCGGTCAGGATCGGAGCCGCCCCGATCCAGGTTGGACCGAGAACGATCAGGACGAGCGGCCGCGCCACGAGCGCCAGTCCCGCCGCGGCGGGAAACATGATGGCCGAGACACATCGCGTGGCGAACAGGTAGGGCTTCTTCAGCTCACGACCCTCGGCGTGAATCCTGGAGAACGCCGGGAAGAGCACTTTCGCCACCGCCCACAGCAGGACGATCACGGTCGCTTCGGAGATCTTCTGCGCCATCTGGTAGAGGCCGAGGGCGCTGGCGCCGAGCAGGCGCCCGACGATGGCCAGGTCGCTGTGATGGACGATCGCCCCCAGGACGTTCACGGCGATGATGCCGCGCCCGTAGCGCAGCATCGGCACCAGAAGATCGCGGGGGAAGCGGCGCGACGGCCTCCACGGCACCAGGATCCAGAGGAAGATCGTCCAGCCGGCCACCCCGGCGATATGGCCGAACACCAGACTCCAGACGCCGAAGCCGTTGAAGGCGAGAACGACCGCCACGAGGGTCTTCACGCTCGCCAGAGCGAGCTCCGGAACGACGCGCGTGCGGAATCGGAGGTCTTTCTGCGCCAGTGCGTCGTGCGT
>DATLEX010000258.1:0-10200 GCA_035525045.1 Thermoanaerobaculia bacterium
AGGAGCGGCGCCTCGCCGAGCTCGATCCCGAACAGCTCGCGTGCGACGGCGCGGATCTGCGACGGCTCGATGGCCGTCTCTGTCTTCACGCCGTTCCGGTAGCGCGTGATCATCGTCGAGCGCAGGATCAGGCGTTCCTCCGGTGTGACCCGCTGGATGGTGAGCGATTGCCGGAACGATGACGACGGATGCGTCGAGGTGTAGTAGTTCGCCACCTCGATGTCCGCCGGCGTGTGCGGCTCGTCGCCGAAGTGATAGAGCACCTGGCTCGCGTCCTCGCAGTGCATGACCAGCGTCCAGCGATTCCGGTCCCGGCGCAGCTCGTACGACAGACCGTCCTGCACCGTCACCCCCTCGGCCAGAGGCAGCGGCTCGAGAGGGCCTTCTCCGCCGAAGCCGGCGTCGGCGAGCCACGGCTTCCCATCGATCTCCACTCGAACCACCAGGTGCGTCAGCGGACGCTCGGGCGATCCGACCCGAGCCAGGATGAGCGCGGCCTCGAACCCGAGCTCGCGAAGTGCCGCGGCGAAGAGAGTGTTTTGCTCGAAACAGTAGCCGCCGGTCGTCCCGCCGAGAAACTTCTCCGCGATGGACTCGATATCGGTCCGGATGATCCCGTGCCGCTGGATGGCGAGGTTGTCGAACGGGAACGTGCGGAGGTGCGCGACGTGAAGGCGGCGCAGGGTGTCGAGGGTGGGGGGGAGGGGCTGGCTCAGGCCGATCCGCGCGAGATAATCGTCGAGTCGCACGGCGTGATCGTAGCAGCGGGCTGGCGCGCAGTGTGAACGCCTGGAGGACCATGGCCCGAGGCTGGGAGAGCAAGTCCGTCGAGTCGCAGATGGCGGATGAGGGCGAAGGCGGGCAGCATCACGGGAAAACGCGCGAGGAAATCGAGCTTGAGCGGAAGCGCGAGAGCCTGGAGCTGTCACGCCGCAACGTCGCCCGCGATCTGGCCACTGCACGCACGGAGGCCCATCGCGCCGCGCTGGAGAACGCGCTCCGCTTCCTCGACGAGGAGCTGGGAAAGCTTCGCTGACGCTCCACTGCGGTAAGCTGTGGACGTTCCGTCCATGTCGCTCGCGCCTGGTTCGTACATCGGGGACTACGAGATCGTCGCGCCCCTCGGCGCAGGCGGCATGGGCGAGGTCTACCGAGCCCGCGACCGGCGGCTCGGCCGCGACGTCGCCGTCAAGGTGCTCAGCGGCGCCGGCGAAGGGGTGGCCGAACCGCATGCGGAGGCCCGCTTCGAGCGCGAGGCACGATCCGCGGCCGCGCTCTCGCATCCCAACATCCTCGCCGTCCACCATTTCGGGCGCGAGGGCGAGGTGCAGTTCCTGGTCACCGAGCTGCTCGAAGGAGAGACGCTGCGCCGCCGCATCTCACGCGGGAGCCTGCGCTGGAAGGAGGCCGTGCAGGTCGGCATCGAGATCGCCGAGGGCCTTGCCGCCGCGCACGCCCGCGGCATCATCCATCGCGACCTCAAGCCGGAGAACGTCTTCCTCACGCGCGACGGGCAGGTCAAGATCCTCGACTTCGGCCTGGCCCGGCTCGAGCTTCCGGCAGCCGCCGACTCCGGCTCCACCGCGCTGAAAACCGCGCCGGGGACGGTCATGGGCACGCTGGCCTACATGTCCCCCGAGCAGTTGCGAGGCGAGACCGCCGAGCCGGCGAGCGATCTCTTCGCCCTCGGCTGCATCCTGCACGAGATGGTCAGCGGCACGCCCCTTTTCGCCCGCGGCACGGCCTCGGAGATCATTTCGGCGGTGCTCCGCGATGAGGCGCCGGAGCTGATCGAGACGAATCCGGAGGTGCCCGCGGAGCTCAGTGCAATCGTCGGCCGCTGTCTCACCAAGGAGAAGGAGCAGCGATTTCAGTCGGCGCGCGATCTGGCCTTCGATCTCCGGCGCCTTCTGGGTGTACGGCACTCGAGACGTTGGGCGAGCTGGCCTCTGGCTGCCGCGGTGGCGCTGGTCCTTCTGGCCGGATATCTCATCGCCCGGCGGACCGGACCGGAGGTGGCCTCGGCGTCCCGCGACCAGGGGCGCGCCCCGCGCGCTCCGAAGGCGCTGACGCAACTGACCTTCACCAAAGGCGTCGAACAGTTCCCGTCGTGGTCGCCCGACGCGACGCAAATCGTCTACAGCCGGGAAGAGGGGAAGCTGCGCAGGCTGTACCTCAAGTCCCTGACCGAGGGAACCGAGAAGCCGCTGACCAGCGGCGAGGCCGACGAGATCCAGCCGGCCTGGTCGCCGGACGGCAAGACCATCGTTTTCGTCCGCGCTTCCGCCGCCGGATCTCGCCTTGAGCCAGCCGACGTCTTCGCCGAGTACATTTCCGGCGGCGACATCTGGGCGATCGACCTCGAGAGCGGAGAGGAGCGCCGCCTGCTCAGCAGGGCCTTCAATCCGGCCTGGTCCGCCGACGGAACGAGAATCGCCTTCGATGCCTCGTGGGGAGGCCCACGGCGGATCTGGATCGCCGATCGCCTGGGACACAATCCTCAGCAGGCCACGACCGACACCTCGGAAGCGGTGGCGCACGTCCGCCCGCGCTGGTCGCCGGACGGCAGGCGGATCGTCTTTCAGAACATCGACCGCACGCAGTTCGACATTCGCGTGGTGGACCTCGCCACGAAAGAAATGGAGTGGCTGACCAACGACGCGATCCGCGATCTGAATCCGGTCTGGGCGCCGTCCGGCGCGTTCGTTTACTTCTCCTCCTACCGCGGCGGGGGCATCAACGTCTGGCGCTTTCGAGTGCTGCCCGACGGGCGATTCGCCGCGCAGCCCGAACAGGTCACCACCGGCGCGGGGCACGACGTCGATCTCGATCTCTCCGCCGACGGGACTCGTCTGGCCATGGCCACCCTGCGGCAGAACGCCGATCTCTGGCGACTGCCGGTGTCGCCGGACGGGAGCGCCGCCGGACCCCCGGAGGAGCTGGTGGCGACGACGCGTGAGGACAGCCGCGGGGCCTGGTCGCCGGACGGGAGCGCCATCGCCTTCAACTCCGACCGGGCGGGGGAGATGAACATCTGGATCCGCAATCTGGCCGACGGAACCGACCGCCAGGTCACGCGAGGAGAGGGAGGAGACTTCCAGCCGGACTGGTCACCCGACGCATCACGGCTCGTCTTCTTCTCCGGGCGCGGCGGGAACATCGACATCTGGGACGTGCACATCGCCACGGGCGCGCTCCGCCGTCTCACCACCGAGGAGTCGAGCGAGACGCACGCGTTCTACTCGCCCGACGGATCGAAGATCGCCTACATGTCGGACAGGGACGGGCGCCTGGAGCTCTGGGTGATGAACGCCGACGGCAGCGAGCGGAGGCAGATCACCCGCGGCGGAATCTCCATTCACTTCCTGCGCTGGTCGGCCGGCGGAAAGGAGATCTACTTCCAGTCGCTGGCCGGCGAGCGGCCGCGTGTGATGCGCGTCAGCACCGGAGGGGGCGACCCGCAGCCGCTGGCGCCGGTGGTGGGAGGCGCGCACATCTCTTTCTCGCCCGATCGTTCGATGATCATGGACGTCGTGAATCACAAGGCGCTGTGGGTCTCGCCGCTGCTGAAAGGCTCCCCCCGAAAGGTATTCGAGTTTCCCGATCGCGACGTGCGGATCGATTACCCCACCTGGTCCCCTGATGGGCGATGGGTGCTGTTCGACCGGCTGCGCCCGGAGGGAGGAGACACCTGGATGCTGGAGAACTTTCGATGAGGAGCTGAGATGAAGTGGACTCGCTGGTTCGTCTCCGGGGCCCTCGCGGTTCCGATCTTCCAGCGGCGCCTGGGGGATCGGCACGGCCGCGCTCTACTTCGCGGTCACGAAGTCGCCGCACGCCGCCGGCCGCTGATCAGCGGCCAGTGCTCGCGATCGGCCGGCAGCGTGAGCGGCTTGCCGGCGTACGCCAGGAGGAGGTCGCGTTCGCCCTCGCCGGGCGCACGCCGCTCGGGCAGCTCGATCCTGACCACGTAGTTGTCGTTCCAGGTGAGGATGCCCGCCTCGAAGGCGCGGTGGTGGATCGCGCAGAGGGCGACCCCTTCCCGCACCACGATCTCGGGCGCCGGCGGGTCGGCCAGCGGCACGAGATGCGCGGCGTCGAGCAGCGCGCGAATCCGCAGGCCGCAGACCGCGCAGCGCTCGCGGTAGGCCTCGAGAATGGCATTCCGGAATCGCGCCTCGTGGAGCCGGCGCTGGACGGTGGCGACCGCGTAGCGCCGGGCCAGCTCGCCGATCTCCGAGGGGCTGGAGGGAGTGGGGAGCACCGGAAGGGCGAGCTGGCGGGTGCCCGGCGCGGGGGAGACGGCCTGGCCGGGCTTCTGCTCGGAGAGATCGACGAGGAACCGGCGCTCGCTCTCGTCCCAGCCGACGACGTACACCGGCGCGAAGACGACGTACTCGGGCGGCCTCCGCTTCACCTGCAATAGATAGATGAGGGGCAGCTCCGCCTCGGCGCAGCGCTGAAGCCCGTCGTTGTCGTGCTGGCGTGAGGGCGGGAGAAAGTCGTAGAGGACCCGGCTTCCCTGCGGCCGGTCGTTGTAGGGCGAGTCGATCGTCGAGGTGATGGAAAGCGGCTCGGACAACTCGGCGGGCTTGAAGATCCCCTGCTGCCCTTTGAGGAAGATGCGGCGGCCGGCGCTCTCGAACCGGCTCAACTCCGCAGCGGGGACGGCCACCCACCGCTCGCGCAGGGCGCGGACGTGATGAATGGCGTCGAGACGGATGCGCGTCTCGTCGAGCACGCCGCCATCGTGGGCTGTTCGAGTGGAGCGGTCAATGGAGAAGGGGGCTCGGGGCTCAGGGCTCGGGGCTCGGGCGATGACTGGTTGCTCGGGGTGGGACATGCTCCTAGAATGGCGGACCATGCGCGCGTTGCTCGTGATCGGCGTGATCCTGCTCCTTCTCGGCGTGGCATCGCTCTTCGTTCCTCTTCCCCGGCGTGAGCGGCACGGCTTCGACGCCGGAGGGGTCTCGTTCGGCGTGGAGACCACGCGCCGCGAGGTCGTGCACCCCGCCATCAGCGCCGTGCTCATCGGCGGCGGCGTGGTGTTGATCATCGCCAGCCGTCGCAAGCGCCGGTGAACGGCTTCGAACCGCTGGTCGACCTGGCCATCGCCATCGGCCTCGGTCTCCTGGTCGGATTTCAGCGCGAGAGCCAGGCCCGCAACGTCGGCCTGCGAACCTTCGCCCTCGTCACCATGTCGGGAGCGCTGGCCGGGCTGCTCGTTCCCGCCGCCGGCGGCTGGATCGTGGCGCTGGGACTCCTCGCCGTCGGCCTCCTGGCCGCCGTCGACCATTACGCCGACAGCCGGCAGGGCCACACCGGCCTCACCACGGAGGTGGCCATGGTGGCGATGTACCTGATCGGCGTCTACCTCACCGCCGGGGACAGGCGGATCGCCGTGGTCATGGGCGGCACGGTGGCGGTGCTGCTGCAGGCGAAAGCGCCGTTTCGTCGGGTGATGGAGCGGCTCGGCAGCGACGACGTCCGGGCCATCATGCAGCTCGCGCTCCTCTCGCTGGTCATCCTGCCGATCCTGCCGAACCGCGACTTCGGCCCCTGGCGGGTGCTGAACCTCTTCGAGATCTGGCTGCTCGTCGTGCTCATCGTGGGGATCAACCTGGCCGGTTACATCGCCTGGAGGTTCACCCGCGGCGACACCGGGACGCTCCTGACCGGTCTACTCGGCGGCGTGATCTCCAGCACCGCCACGACGGTGACCTACGCGCGGCGGACGAGGGGCCGCGAAGCGGCGGCGCCGGTGGCGGCGGTGGTGTTGATGATCGCCACGGCGGTGGTGCTGGTGCGGGTGCTGATCGAAGTGGCGGTGGTGGCGCCGGCGATCTTCCCGAGCGTCGCCGTCCCCATCGCCATCGTCCTGGTCATGGCGGCGTTGCTCTCGCTGGCCGTCTGGTGGCGGACGCGGCGGGAGGCGGCGGACATGCCGGACCAGGAGAGCCCAACCATGCTTCGGGCGGCGCTGCTCTTCGGCGCGCTCTACGCGGTGGTGCTGCTGGGAGCGGCGTGGGTGAAGGAAGGGGCGGGGGAGGCCGGCCTGTACGCCGTGGCGGCGGTGGCGGGGCTGACCGACGTCGACGCCATCACGCTCTCCACGGCGCGCATGGCCGCGGTGGGAGAGGTCGAGGCGACGCAGACCTGGCGCGTGATCCTGATCGCCTTCCTCTCCAACCTCGTCTTCAAGCTGGGGATCGTGGCCGTGGCAGGCTCGCGCCGGCTCCTGGCGACCGTGGCCACGCTCTTCGCCCTTCTCGGCGCCGGCGCGGCGCTGGTGATCGGGCTGTATCGGTAGCCCGAGTTCGGAGGCGACCCCGCGAGGGGCCGCTGCGCTTCGGCCGGGTCCTTCTCGATCCGCGCGCCGAGCTCGCCCAGCTCTTCCGACGTGAGCTCGCTCTGCGCCACCGTCTCGCCCTCCGGCGTGGCCACCGTCGTGACCTGCTCCTCACGGCAGCCGCCCGCGACGAGCAGGGCCATCAGTGTGAGTGCAATGAAGATGATTCTCATCGTGTCATCCCTTTCCTTTTCGTTTTCCCTTGCCTCCGCCCTGGCCCGCACCCTTGGAGTGTCCGGGCGGAAGTCCACCCTGCGGCTGGGCGCCGCTCATGCTGCGTTCATCCCCTTTCCGCTGCCCGGGAGGGTCGATCCTCGGACCGCCCCGCCCCTCGGGCCGCTTCGGCGTGACTCGGGCGGCCGGATGCTCGCCATGCACGATCTCCACGCCGGTCTGCACGCCGGCGGCTTTCTTGAGCTGTCCCGGCGGGCCGCCGTGCGGATGTCCGCGCCGCGCCGCCATGCGCGTCCGCACCGGCGGCGGGAAGAAGTTCTGATCGACGACCGTCACCTCCGACCTCGGAACCAGAGCGATCTGCGGCGTCACGTCGAAGGTGCGCAGCCTCTGCTCGATCACCCGTACCAGGCTCGGCCCCTTCACTCCTTCGTCGACGACCTGCGTGTGGACGAACTGCACGAAGCCGGGCTCCCCTTCCGCGACGAGCGCCACCGGCGCGTAGCGGAGAACTTCCTCGAACTGCACCGGCGCGACATCCGCCTGGTTGAGCATCGCCACGAGACGGCTCAGCTCGCTGAAGGGGACGCCGGTCGCCTCCGCCACCGCCGCCACGGCCAGCGGCATGGCGATGACCGCCAGCAGGTCGCCGCCGCCGATGACCGGCTGTACGATGTAGTCGTCGGAGACGACGAAGGTCGTGGCCGGCTCCCGCAGCCGTGACGAACTGCGGCGTCACGTCGTAGGTTCGGAGCCGCTGTTCGATCGAGGTCACCAGGCGCAGCCCCACCACGCCGCGATCGACTTCCTCCCGGACGAACTGACCGAACGCCGGCCGCTCCTCCACCACCAGCGTGACCGGCACATAGTGGATCACCTGCACGATCTGCGTCGGCGGGACGTTCGCCCGATTGAGTGTTGCCACCAGGTTGGTCAGCTCCGCCGGATCGACGCCGGTAGCGTCCGAGACGACGGCGATGGCCAGCGGCATGGCCACCAGACCGAGGATCTCGTCCGTGTCGAGCGCTGCCGCCGGCAGTGAGACGAGCGCCGGCAGCAACGCGGCAATGGTTCCTTTCATCGCAGGCCTCCTTCCTGCCCGTTGAGCAAAAGGAGCAGCTGCCGGGAAGGAGGCGGGCTGAGCTACCGGTCGTAACGGTTCCTGAAATTGCCGAGCACGCCGGTCCACGCCTTGTCGAAGTAGTCGTAGAGGGCGTCCCACTGCTCGCCGCCGCGCCAGCCGAAGTGGGTGAAGTGGAGGCAGGTGCCGCCGCCCGGCGCGTCATCGAAACGGATGAGGACCCAGGTGTGCTCGGCGCGCAGCGGGCCGAACCGCGGCGGCGCGTTCCAGGAGAAGAGGAGCATCCGCTCCGGATCAAAGTCGATGACCCGGTTCGTCTCGCCGCCGCGGAAGCCCGGCGGCTGCGAAGGGTCGAAATACATCTCGTACGCGCCGCCGCGAGTCAGCTCGACCTTCGCGTCGGGAGCGAAGAACGACTTGATCCCCTCGGTCGTGGTCCAGGCCCTCCAGACCTCCGGCGGCGGGGCGGAGACGACCAATTCGCGCTCGATGCGCTTCGCGGAATCGGCAAAAAGGGGCGTGGCGATCAGGGTGGCGATGGCGATGATTCTCAGCATCTCTCCTCCGTTCCTGCGGCCTCCGCGAAGAGGCCGAGATGCGTGGACCAGCCGTGAGGTGAATCGAGGGTGGCGCGGGTGGCGGCGGCCTTCCCGCCGAAGCGCTCCATGTTGCGGTGCTCGAGCTCGACCCGCGTGGTCATGGGCCCCAGGGCGATGAAGCGGATCTCGAGCTCGGTGATGAGAGCCGGGTCGTACTTCCAGTCGCCGTCGAGCTGCCAGGCCAGGAGGAGGCGCCGCGGCGGATCCCAGATCAGCACGTTTCCCCAGTCGCACTCCGATCCGTCGGCAGCGACCTCGTACCAGCGCCCGCCGGCGCGGGGCTCGAGCACGACATTCACCAGCGGAGCCTCGAGGATGTGATGGTCGCGCGGCCACCACTTGTCGAAGCGGCTGGTGAAGACGCGGAAGGCACGCTCGGCCGGCGCGTCGACGACGATCTCCTTTCGGACCGGGTCGAACGCGCTCATCAGGCGTCCTCCTCCTGCTCGACCCACTGCTTGAAGGCGACGAGGGCCCTGCCCCAGAAGCGATCGAGGTAGGCGCGCATGGCCGCCACTCCGTCGGGGTCGACGGCGTAGACGTGGCGGGTCCCCTCGGCGCGGACGCCGACCAGGCCGGCGTCCTTGAGGACCTTCAGGTGCTGCGACACGGCGGGGCGGGAGACGGGGAGCTGCGCGGCGATCTGGCCGACGGAGAGCGAACGCCGGGAGAGCTTCTCGAAGATCCGGCGGCGGGTGGGATCGGCCAGGGCGGCAAAAGCGTTAGTAATCACTTACTGTTAGTATCGGCTTACTAAATGAGTCTGTCAAGCGAATTTGGACGGCGGAGGGCTACCCGGAGAGGGAGACGCCGGGAATCGCCGTCACGAACTCGGCGCCGAAGCGCATGGCCGGGGTGAAGCTCCCGCCGCGCGGCGGCTCGCCGAGGATCCCCTTCACTGCGGCGATCGCGGAGAGGACGGTGAAGGCGTATCCCTCCGGGGTGGTCATGGACATGGTCACCTCGTCGCCGGACGCGTTCGCGACGCGTCCCCACACCTCCACGCGTTCGCGCAAGCGTTCGGCCGCGTCGGGGCCGGCGCGGCGCGCGGCGATCCGCTTCAGGACCGCCTTGACCGGCGGCAACGCGGCGAGGGGAAGGAGCGGCGCGATGCGCCGCAGCCGCTTCACGGCGCGCCGCGACGTGGCGCGGTAGACGCGGATGTTCGGGATGCCCGTCGTGTAGTACGCCGTGGAGACGTCGCCCCACGGGATGGTCATGGCCAGCCGCGGCTTGCCGGGGAAGGGGATCTCGCGCACGTCGTGCAGCATCGGTACGCGGACGATCCGCCCGTCCCGGCGAACGGCACCGCCTTGCCCGATCCCCTCGATCATTGTCTTCATCGTCCCGGCGCTCACGCTCCGCCCGCCGCTGAAGGCGAGCATGAGATCGACGGCGCCGGGGAGGCGGCGGGCGAGCATCGCCGCCAGGCAGTCGGTCGGCACCACGTCGAAGCCGGCGCCCGGCAGCAGCGTGACGCCGCGCCGTTTCGCCTCGTCGTCGAGTTGCATGATCGACTCGAAGACGGCGATCTCGCCGGTGATGTCGAGATAGTGCGCACCGGCGTCGAGACAAGCCCGCACCATCGGCCCGCTGGTATGGATGAACGGCCCCGCGCAGTGGAGGACGAGCGACACCCCTTCGAGCTGCGGCCGCCGGACCTCGAACACGCGCGCCTCGCATCCCAGCTCGCGGGCCAGCGGCTCGATTCGCTCACGGCTGCGGCCGGCCAGAACCGGCCGCATCTCCGCCGCGCAGGCGCGCGCGATCAGCTCGCCCGTGTAGCCGTTGGCGCCGTAGATCATCCAGCGTGGCGGCATGGGGTGCGTGAGTATGTCACCGACACCGAGTCGCATGCTATGAGACGCATCACCATCTCCTTCTCCGAGAGCCTGGCCGACCTCGTCGAATACGAAGCCGGCCGCCGGGGGACGAGCGTCTCCGCGGTGATCCGCGATGCGATCACCGCGTCTCTGCTCCCGGCGGGACGACGCGCG